>PFWT01000016.1 GCA_002791275.1 Candidatus Uhrbacteria bacterium CG_4_9_14_3_um_filter_41_35
AACGCGAACTAAACGACCGCCCAAGAGCAGTTCTTGAATATTACAAACCAGATGAAATATTTAATAATTTAGTCGCACTAAAAGTTTGAGACCAAGTAAGTATATTTCCTATTCAGTGAAACCTGAAAAGGACATTGATTTTAGGAATATGCTCACGTTTACAGACAATGGACTCGATGGATATGTGGACATGGCGTTTCAGGACGCTGCCCAGGGCGGTGATCGGCGTTTTCTGCATGTTGAACAGTTTACTCCCGAAGGACGAGAGCCTAAGCACAAGGGTGCTAAGTATGTTGACTACTGGCAAAACGAGTACTCTGTTGCGATTGAGGCCACTATCACTTACTATGGGCTCTAAAATTGCCCGCTACTGACCGCTTAATTGAGTGTGAACTTTAATGGCGGTTTTTTTGTTTATAGATGAGATTTTATCACAGGAAATTTTGTTTTGTGTGATTAAATATTGTATACTCAACAATATTTAGGAGGATATGAAAAGACAAAATTTTAAAGACGAAAATCGGCAAAAAGTTTTAGAATCGGTAGGGTTATTTTTAGCATTTATTGTTGTTTTTAGTGTAGCGATTTCTTTGATTTTAACTAGTGCAATAACTGATTATTATCGAAAAGGAACTATTGGAAGAGTTCCCTATGTTATTCAGGAGCAAGCTACTGAATATGAAGCTCAAAATATAGATTTGAAAAATTATAGTTCAAGTGAATCTCAGTTAATTTTTTCTGAGATAGCTCACCATTTAGAAACACTTTCTGAAGTATCTAGAATTGCTATTGTGGGTCCAAATGGATTAGTGTATTGGTCAAATGACGGGTTAATCGCCACAGGTTCTATTTACGAACAGAATAATGTTAATAAATCTTTAGCAGAAGGCGTAGTTCTTGAAGAGGTTGACGATTCTGTATTATCTACGCTTGGAGTAAAGAAAGCTGTGGAAATATATGCTCCACTGTCTCTTCCTTCTGGTGATATTGTGGTTAATGTTTACTTCACTGAAACAGAACTTCTATCTGCGCTAACTAGAATTAGAGTAATAATTTTCCTCTTTACCGCGCTATTGTTTTTTGCAATTCTATTAATGCTTAGCTACGGATTGCGGACTCAGAAGAAAATCATTAGAAATCAAGCTAGAAAAATTGAGCAATACACTCACGGACTCGAGGTGATGGTAGAGGATAAAGTACGTGAGCTTAAAGTTTCAGAGGAGGAGATTAAAGGTATTTCAGAAACGGTTAATGCTTCGATTATTGCTGTAGACGACCAGGGTACGGTTGTTCACTGGAACCGAGGTGCTGAACGTATGTTTGGCTTTACGGAGGAGGAGGCTGTTGGAAAAACATTAGATATTATCATTCCTGAAAAATATCGCTCCACACATAGTGAATCGATTTTCAATTACATAAAAACCGGCGAAGGGGATATTATTGGAACCAGTGTTGAGTACGAAGGAGTGCGAAAAAATGGAGAAATATTTCCAATAGAACTTTCACTATCTTCATATAAAGTAGACGGAAAACAGGCGGTTGTTGCATTAATTTTAGATATCACAAAACGTAAGTCTGCTGAAGTTAAGTATGAGCTACACAATAAAAATATTTCGGACGTAATTTGGACAATGGACCTAAAGTTGAACTACACCTATGTTAGTCCTTCTGTAGAAAAACAACGTGGTTTTACGGTAGAAGAGGTTATGCGGGCGGGATTTGAAAAAACTATCTCACCCGACTCTATCGACAAGATGCGAAACGTTTTCATGAAAGAGATGAAACATGATAGCGATCCAGGAGTCGAAAAAAATAGATTCATAGTTCTTGAAATTACAGAACTAAGAAAAGACGGAAGTATTTTTCCGGCTGAAATAAACCTCAGCTTTCTAAGGGACGAAACTGGTAAACCGACAGGAATTTTAGGTGTTACTAGGGACATCACTAACCGAAAGAATGCTGAAATGGAATTAGAAGAGAGTAGGGAAGAATTAATAAGAGCCCAGTCTGTCGCACATATAGGGAATTGGAACTTAGATATTAATACTGGAATTCTACGCTGGTCAAATGAAACTTATGCCATTTTTGGTATAGAAATCGGTGAGGTGATCACAATTGAAAAATTCTTTGCATATATTCATCCTGAAGATCTCGCTGAAGTAAAACGTGCTTGGAATGAGGCTTTGAATAAAAAACCATATAATATTCAGCACCGAATTATCGTTAACGGTGAAGATAGGTGGGTACGTGAAATAGCAGAGCTAGATTTTGATAAAAATGGTAAGCCAGTTAAAGGAATCGGAACTGTACAGGATATTACAAAACAAAAAAATGATGAATTTGCAATTAAAGAAAGCGAAGAACGCTACAAAAAACTGTTAAATTTAGCACCGAGCGGAATAGTACTGCATGACGGAAAAAATATATTGTTCTCTAATGCAACCGGTGCGGAAATTCTTGAGGCTGATTCACCGGAGGCGTTGATTGGAAAGAAGGTCATTGATTTTATTCATCCAGATTCTCAAAAAATCGTAAAAAATCGGATTAAAAATGAACTTGATAATGGTATTCAATCGGGCTCGCTTCGTGAAAAGTTTATTACGATGCGTGGAAAAAATATTGATGTACTAACTTCGGCGGCACCAATCAAGTATCTGGGCAAAACAGTTGTTATGGCACTGTTTACGGATATCACGAAAGACAAAAAAACGGAGGATGCGATAAGAATCTCAGAAGAAAAATTAAGAACACTGATCGATGCGTTACCTGACTGCATAAAACTTCTCGATGATAACGGTAATGTAATTCACATTAGTAAAGGGGGGATGCTCGAGCACGGATTTACAAATGTTTCACAGGCAATTGGTTGGAACTATCTAATGACTTTTAGTGACGGGAGCCAGGAAAAAATAAAAGAGGCTTTGGATCGGGTGAAACAGGGAGAAATTGTAAATTTTGATGCAGAACACATTCATGGAAAAGTTTTTGGAGCATCGAATAGGGATTGGTGTAATATGACACTAGCACCTGTAATTGATCAGAATGGAAAAGTGATTAACATCGTTGTTATTTCGAGGGATATCTCAGAAAAGCGGAAAATGGAAACAAAAATCAATGCGCTTGATGAACTAAAATCGCGTTTCATTACAGCACTTACACATGTTACTAGAACTCCGCTTAGTCAGATGCGTTGGAGTATTGAGGCGTTAATTGCAGGCGAGCTCGGCGAATTAAATCAAGAACAAATCAAATTTCTGTACAAGATTCTGGATAGTGAGCTGGATATTTTGCAAACGATCACCAATATGAATATGGTGCTCGATGTTGAGCGCGGAACAATGGTGCTCGATAAACAAAACACCTCGATTACAAGTTTGGCCAGTTCGGTAATCAAAGGTGTGGCGAATGAATGCAGTCTTAGACAGATCGACTGCGTGGTCAATTTACCAAAAACATCTTTACCTAACGTTAAAATTGATGCTGAAAAAATCCGCCGAGTTATTGAGATCCTGGTTAAGAACGCTCTCCAATATTCCCGAAAAAATGGCAACATAACAGTTAAATTCAGCAAGACAGTGAAGACAGTAAAAATAATAATTGCAGATAATGGTGTGGGTATTCCAGAGGGTGAACAGGTAAATATTTTCGACAAATTCTTCCGAGCTTCAAACGCACAATCGCTAAATACAAACGGTATCGGACTGGGGCTCTACATTGTAAAATCGATTATTGAGGCTCATAATGGACAAATTAGCTTCAGGAGTCGGGAGGGTGTTGGAACGGAATTTACTGTAACTTTACCGCTGTAGTTTGAGAAAAAAATATTTATTCACAGGGCGTTATGCACAGCTATTTGTGCATATGGGCTAGTTTATGCTACGATTTGCCTGTAATTTCATTCATAAGTAAATATTACACACTATGGAAAAGCGACTAACAAAGTCACAGTTCATGGCAGCTTTGTCAGAAACATGGGGACTATCAAAGAAAGAGGCTGAAGAATACTACAACAAATTTGTTGCACTTCTTTACAAAGAAATCGGACGATCTGGCGAAATCATGCTTCCAGGTCTTGGAAAATTCGCTAAGAAGCACCGAGCTGCTCGAAAGGGTCGAAACCCACTTACTGGGGCTGACATCAACATTCCAGCAAAAACAGTGCTAAAATTCGGAGTTAACAAAGCTGCAAAAGACGCACTTCTATAAACCTCGAAAAAAACCCTCAATATCTTGAGGGTTTTTTGTTTATTTAAATAATTAGAACTTAAAATTTGTATAACTATAAAGATTAATTTAATTGGGTATAGTTTAAATTTGTCAGACTTTGAAAATTAATGTAGTTTTATAACGTATGAAAAGGAAGATTAGGTTGTTAGCCTGGACACTTGTAATTTTAGTGGGAACCGCTTTTATTATTGGAGCAGGAATTTACTTTAAAACTGGTGGCAGTCCCTGGCAAGAAACTCCAGAAATGAGTGCTGTTGTGGTTGATGTTGCGGACATGCGAAAAAGTAAACTGAGCGACAGTAAAACCGACTTTGGTGACGCAACGCATATCAACGTTTTGGTTTTGGGACTCGATGGCCGAAAGGGAGTTACTGAACCTCACTGCGATGCGATTCATATGTTCTCGCTCGATATCGAAAATTGGACTATTGAGGTTACTTCTGTACCGCGCGGAACCTACGCATACATTCCACCAGGAAATTACGCAAACAACGAGTACTACCTAGCAAACGCCTGCTCGTTTGCTGGACTGGATTATGGTATTGAGCAGATTGAAAAAATTGTTGGGGTTAAAGCAGATTATCGAGTAACAGCTGGTTTTTCTCAGGTGCTTGGAATTCTCCGAATTTTTGATTTGCCAACAACAGATTCTCTGCAGTGGTTACGTCACCGTAGAGGTTACGCAATTGGTGATCCTCAACGTAGTCACAATCAGGCGGTCTTTATGAAAGATTTTATTGTTAATGAGGGTGGTAGACTCCGGAACGAAGCTGCGAAGTCGCTATTTTATGTGGTGTACAGCATTGTTGATACAGACATGGATTTTGGTACTGCAAGGGCGCTTCTTGATGGTTATTTGTCATCTGATATTGACAAACGACCTGACGATATTGTGCTCAAGATGAAGCCTTATTACGAAACGCAAGATCTACACTTGAATCTCGAGAATCCAGATGTTCAGGTGCAGGCTTTGGTTGATTTTTTAAAACCAAGAACTTCAAAAGAAGATTTGTCCGACAAATCTTTGTCTGACTTTCAAAACGATTTAATTACTTATATTGAGTCTCAGCTTAAGGAAAAGTCTGTAGCTGGTCTATATGACCAACAGTTGTGGTTACAGGTTGAGGACCACGACATACGTGAGGAGTTTCAATTCCGTTTTCTTGAAAAATACTCGCTTGAACTTATAGATCAAGATAAACGCGACGAAGCAATTGATCTGATTTCGGGTTATATCTCAGAAAAAGAAACTTTAGCTGAAGAACAGTCGGTTAAATTAGGGCGTGGGTTAATGGCGAATGTGGTACAATAGTTTTATAAAGATATTGGTTTTTTGTGGGTTCACTTACTAAAACTGATTTAGCGTTTGTAAAATTATTATGGAGGTAATAAAATCGAGCGGTGATAGATCGCCGTTTAGTATTGAAAAAGTTAGACAAAGTATGCTTCGAACTGGTGCGAAACCAGCGCTTGTTGAAGCTGTAGTAAAGCGGGTCGAGGCTCAGGTTTACGACGGAATTTCTACTAGAAAACTTTACGAAATTGTTCGAGACGAACTAAGAAAAGACAGTGTTTGTTATTCTTGTAAGTACAATATTCGGGAGGGCATCCGAAAAATGGGGCCAGCTGGGTTCAAGTTTGAAAAATATGTCGCGTCAATTTTAAATGCCTACAATTACCAGGCGTATGTGCCGGTTGATGACCTCGAGGGGTCGTGTGTTAATCATGAGGTTGATGTGATTGCAGAAAAGGATAATAGACGAATGTTTATTGAAGCAAAATTTCGCAATGATTTTCGCGGAATTGTAAAATTGAAAGACACGATGGCCACCTGGAGTCGATTTTTGGATTTGGTTGACGGCTCTGCTGTGGGGAAGTGTCTGCACTTTGATGAAGTTTGGCTGGTTACTAACGCGCGATTTTCGGATAGATCAAGGCAATACGGGACTTGTAAGGGGTTGCGTCTGATTGGCTGGGATTTTCCAAAGGACAAGCCATTTTCCAAAATGGTTGACCACTTGGCACTTTATCCGGTTACCGTAATTCATAATTTAACACAAAAGGAGTTAGAGGGTTTTGCAGAAATTGGTATGATGCTTTGTCGGGAAGTGGCAGAAATAAGTCCAGATGAATTATCAATGAGAATTGAAATTAGTTTTGAAAGAGCTGCTGAGCTTATAGAACTGTGTGAAGAGATTGTTGCTTCTGCTAAATAAAGAGCCACTGCATGAGCAGGGCTCTTGCAGTGGCTAGACGCAGACGAAGCTGTGGTGCCAGCTCTGCCTCATGTGCTTCAGAGAGCTTTCAAGCTTCTGATGCTGGTTCATCACAGCGTGCAGTGGCACACTGTGAATGTTCCTAGCATGTGCCACTTCCGGGTCCTCGAGAATCGTGTGGACTTCCACACGGTAACCTGCCGCCTCAAGGGCCAACTTGGCGTAAGCCTCGATCTCATCGATCGTGGTGTTCGTGTTGTCCACGATCACCAGCTCCTTGCCGTGCTCGAGCGCACTATTGAAGTGGCTCAAGCACTGGTTGTGCGAGTGCTGGATAAACCGCCGGTCGAACCGGTAGTTTTGAAACGTGTCCGTGAAGTAGTTGTTGGCGCTAACCACAACTGCTTCAGGATAGTAGCTGGTGACGTACAGCGTCTTCCCGGCGCCAGAGATACCTTGCATGACGATAACTGTTTTCATCATTCCTCCTTTGAATTATCCTGTTCGTCAAGTGTTTTGACTGATATAGTAGTCCAAAATTAGCTTTAAGTCAAGCTTTTTCGCATAAACAAAAAAGTCCAAGCTTGGCTTGGACTTTTTTACTGTTTTTTTATTTGAACATTCGAAGATCGAAAGTTTTTCCTTCTTTTAGCCATTTAGCAAGTGTGCGTAGGCCTCGAGTTGAAATAGTTATCGTTTCCATTGTTCTTGTTGCAGGATTAAACATCCGCTTTTCCTGCAGGTTTGGCATTTGTCGACGCTTTGTTCGACGTTTTGAGTGACTTACATTATTAGCTGTAAGTGGGGTTTTTCCTGTTACTTTGCAAATTTTAGACATATTTTCTGTCGATTACTTGGCTATGCTACATCAAAAGCATATTTTTGGCAAGGGCTTTAGTGTGGACTGTGGTACAATATGAGTAGATATGGAAAAAGTAGGGGGAAATAATAAGAATATTGCCCATGTTATTGCAGTTAATATGGGGTATGGTCATGCTCGCCCAGCGAATGTTATGAAGGAGTTTGCGGTTGGCGGAAAGGTAATTATCGCCAATAATTATAAGGGGATTCCTGAATCTGATCGAAAACTTTGGGACACCGGGCAGTCATTTTACGAAAAAATCTCAAGGTTTAAGAAGACGCCAGTCGTAGGTCAGGGGGTTTTTTGGGCAATGGATGAATTACAACGAATTCCAGAATTCTATCCCAAACGAGATTTGTCACACCCAAGCTTGCAGTTGCGAAATATCTATAATTTGATCCACAATAAGGATCACATGAAGCACTTGATTGAAAAATTGGCAAAGAATCCAAAACCAATTTTTTCAACTTTTTCACCACCAGCCTTTGCTGCGGAGTATTTTGACTACCCAGGTGAAATTTTTTGTTTAGCAACCGACGCTGACATTAATCGCGCGTGGGCACCTCTGCGCCCACGGTCTAGTCGTGTCCGCTATTTTGCGCCTAATGGTCGGGTTGTTGAACGACTGCAACTTTATGGAGTTCCAAAAAAAAATATTGAACTCACAGGTTTTCCATTGCCAACATCGCTTATTGGCGGAGTGAGTTCATCAATTGCCACTAAAAATTTAGCTAGAAGAATTTGTAATTTGGATCCAAACGGAATTTTTACTTCACACACTTACAAAACTTTGGTTTCCGAGCTTGGAGTTCGCTACTGCGAATCAATAAGAACGCAACAGGCGAAGATATTGAATATCGCTTTTGCAGTTGGTGGGGCAGGTGCGCAACGAGAAATGGGAATCGAAATTGCAAGTAGTTTAAAGAAATTAATTAGATCAAAGAAAATTATTCTGCATTTGGTTGCAGGAGTGCGAAAAGAAGTGGCAGATTATTTTATAAGTGAACTAAAAAAACTTGGCTTAGAATCTGAGATGGGTAAAGGTGTGAAGATTTTAATTGAAGACACGAGGCCAAAATACTTTGCTAAGTTTGATCAACTTATGCAGAGAATTGATATTCTCTGGACAAAGCCGAGCGAACTCTCGTTTTACACAGGACTTGGTCTGCCGATAATTATGGCGCCACCAGTTGGTAGTCAGGAAGACTTTAATCATCATTGGCTTGAACAGGTTGGTGGTGGTATTGATGCACTTGATCCAAAATATACGAACGAATGGCTAATGGACTGGGTAGAAAGTGGTTCTTTAGCAAGAATGGCGTGGAACGGTTTTATTGAAGCTCCAACGCACGGCGCATATAGAATTGCGGATGTTTTACTCGGTAGATCAAATACCGTTCACGATCTACCATTGGTTGTTTAGGTTTAGAGAGGTGGTGGTGGAGTTTTGGATAAGGTCTTATTCTACCGAAAAGGGTGTGTATAAAATTTACAATATAGCTAACATTAGCAAATTAATTTTTGATCATTTACCCTTATTCTACCGAAAAGGGTGTGTATAAAAAACATACACCTACCAAGTTAAGCTTTAGATGAAAATTCAAAATATAAAATCCCTAAATAAACGGGATTTTTTATTTATGGTAAAATAACTTTGCTATGAAAGAATTTGTATTACAGGGGACTCCAGGGAAGCGAAATTTCAAGATTGATTATAAAAGTGAGCTAAACGAAGAGCAATTACCAATCGTAACTGAAGGGGATGGGCCAACTTTAGTTCTAGCAGGAGCTGGTTCCGGTAAAACGCGAACTATCACCTATCGGGTTGCGTACTTGCTTGAGCAGGGGGTTTCGCCGGCTAATATTTTGCTCTTAACTTTTACCAATAAATCTTCAAAAGAGATGATTTCTCGGGTGGAGAATCTGCTTGGTGTTTATCCGAGCGGTTTGTGGGCGGGCACGTTTCATTCAATTGCCAATCGTCTTCTCAGAAAGTACGCAGAATGGGTGGGCTACGCCTCAAATTTTTCGATTTTGGATATGGAGGATGGGCGTGATTTGGTTTCGCTCTGTATTAAAGATTTGAAAATTGAGACAAAAAATAAGCGTTTTCCTAACGCCCGAGTATTACAATCGCTCTTTTCGTTTCAGAGAAATAAAGGAGTCGATCTAGAATCTGCTCTTGAAATTAAACATCCGAAGTTTTTACCGATAATTGACGAAATTAGAAACGTGAGTTTACTTTACGCAAAGATGAAACTTGAGCAAAATGCAATGGATTTTGACGATCTTTTACTTAAGCTTCTCGAACTTCTGAAGACGAACTCAGACATTGCGCAGAATCTTGCGCGACAATTTGAATATATCTTGGTAGACGAGTTTCAAGATACAAACGTTATTCAGGCCGAGATTGTTCGTTTGCTGGGCTCGGTCCACAAAAATATTTTAGTGGTTGGTGACGATGCGCAGAGTATTTATTCTTTTAGAGCAGCAGAAATTAAAAATATTTTGGGTTTTCCTTCGGAATATGAGGGTTCACAGACTTTTAAACTAACTACCAATTACCGCTCAACACCGCAAATTTTGGATGTGGCAAATGCTGTAATTTTGAATAATGAGGATCAGTTTAAAAAAGAGTTAATCGCGGTTGTAAAACCTGGGGACTTGCCTTACGTGGTTCCAGCCTCTAGTTCTGGTCAGGAGGCACAGTATATTACTGAACAGATTTTCGAACTTCATGCTGAGGGAACTGATTACCGAGAGATTGCAGTTTTGTTTAGAGCCGCTTATCACTCCCAAGCGCTTGAGTTTGAGCTTATGAAACGGAACATTCCCTACGATTATCGCGGAGGGATGAAATTTTTTGAGCGAAGTCATATTAAAGACATTGTAGCTCATCTGCGAATTGTTCATAATGTCAAAGATGGTATGGCGTGGGTAAGAGCACTACGGATTCACCCGGGGATCGGCCTTGTAACAGCGCAAAAGATTGCACGCGCAGCTGGAGAACTGAGCTCAGCCAAAGAAGCCATAGCTTTTAAACCTCCTGGCGGGAAAAAAGCGCAGGCTGGTTTTGAAAGTATGGCTAGGGTTTTAAACTCAATTTTTTCGGCTCGAGATTTTGTCTCTGACTATATTCGAGCACTTGCCACGAACGCGGAGTACCAAGCTTATCTTGAAAATGAATTTCCGAATTATAAAGAACGCCTTGAAGACATTGAGCAGTTTGCAATTTTTGCTGAGCAATACGACAACTTAAGTGATTTTTTGGAGGCCGTTAGTTTGACTGATGAATTTGGAGTTAAAGCGGATCGATACGAGTCGACTAACGAGGATAAGCTAGTTCTTTCTACAATTCACCAGGCAAAAGGTCTTGAGTGGGATGCTGTGTTTGTGATTAATTTAACAGAAGGTTCGTTTCCGAACTCAAAGGCGTACGAGGAAGGTGGGGTTGAGGAAGAGCGGCGACTTTTTTATGTGGCCACAACTCGGGCTCGAAAGAAGCTCTTTTTGACCTACCCACTCACAGCTGGGTATGAACACGTCGAGATTAAACAGCCCTCGATTTTTCTGGATGAAATACCAAAAGAACAAACAGAACTGATCCAGTTGCGTCGTGCTCATGCTTATGGTTCGGCCTATTCAAGTGGTGTGAGTCGTGACTACGAACCATCGAAAACGGTTTTTAAGGATTTGTACGAAGAACCGACTATCGTGCGTGACGCACTAGGGGAGGTTATTGAAAAAACTAAAAAAATTCCTAGCTCATTTTTGTCAGATGTTGGTGGCTGGGAAGATCTTGATATTTAAAAGTAACAATGCGATACGCTCAACATAGATCAAATTACAAAGCTCCGAAGCCAGAAGGTGGAGAAAAACGATCACGTACGAAAATAGTGACGGGTTTTGTTATTATTTTAGTGATCATTACTTTGGTTTCGGTGTTTAATAAAAGCAAAGAGAGTGAGTCTGTGCCTCCCGAAGAAACTGTGCAAAAAATGGATAAACTTAAAATTCTCGCACCGATCGAAGACAATAACGGTGAAATCGAGGAAGTTCAACTACTTGACATTTCAAAAACGGGGGCAAAAGG
>PFWT01000005.1 GCA_002791275.1 Candidatus Uhrbacteria bacterium CG_4_9_14_3_um_filter_41_35
GGTCATATGACCGTAAGTGTTCCAGATTACCGCTAAAGTTAGAAGAGAAACGGGATATTTACCAACTTTAAATGTCGATTAGCTCATTTTTTTAGTTTGTCAGTGGTCCGATTTTGTAATTTGCAAGTAAGTTCCAAGCAGAGTTTGAGTGGACACGGCTAAAAATAACCGAAGCCTCCTTGCCACATTCATTTGTTATAGCTCGAACCCCACCTGGGTGCTGTTTACTGTAGTGAGAAAGATCATAAACCTGATTTTTTATAATCATCCAACAATTGCCGTTCATATTGTGCTTTGAGACTTCAGACGCGGTGTAGCCAACTTTAACAGGTGCTGGCGTTGGGGCTGGCGGTGTTGGAGTTAGGGTTGGTGGAGGGGTCGGAGCTGGTGTTGGGGTCGGTACAGGTGTTGGGGTTTGAGGTACGTTGCTGGCCACTGTTGTGGTAGCGACGACTGGGCTTATTACAGTATTTACCTGAGGTGTAGAGGTTGCTGTAGTCTGCGCAGTATTTGCAAGTTGGCTAGGTTGATTTACGTCTTGATTTCCAGTTTGTAGTAAGGCCACTAAACCAATACCGACGAAGAACGATGAAAGACTGATGATTGTGAGAGTTACAGGAAATTTTACATTCATAATTATGGCAATGAGAATTCTTCAGAGTGAATATGAGATTTTTTAACGCCAGCTTCGATTAGCTGAGCTGTGATTGAATGCATAAGTGGTGGGGGGCCACACACAAAAAAGTCGGTATTTTGGAGGTCTGCATTGTACTGTTTAACAACCTCGATGTTTAGATAGCCCGAGTCATCCGAAAAATGCATGTGCAATCTGAAGTTTTTGTTGGTTTTTTCGATCTGTCTTAGTTCCTCCTCCCGAACAACCTCTGTGGCATTTTTACAGGCGTAAATAAGATCAGTGCTTGAGCAGTCGTTTAAGTCAGAGGCCATACTGAGAAATGGTGTAATACCAACTCCGCCACCTATCCAAACTTGCTTATCCGTTTTACGAATCGCACTAGTAAATACACCAAACGGACCCTCGACCAACACCTCGGTGCCGACTTCGAAACTGGTTAAACTCCCAGTAAAATTTCCGAGTGATTTTATGGTAAATCTTAGCTCACCGTTTTTTTGTGGAACTCCACTAAACGAAAATGGGTGGGTTTCAAAATGGCCAGTTACTTTGGGAAAACTCAGAAAAGCGTATTGCCCAGGCGTAAACATTAAGGCGTCTTTTGCCGGCTCCATAATTAGATCCACGACTCGATCACTTAGCTGATTTACTTCTGTAATTGTGTACTTCGACTTCCTTACCAACCATCTGCCAAAAACTGTTCGGTAGGTGTAAAGAATCACGCCAACAAACGCTAATGCAAGAAGATAAACTTTTAATACTAACGAATTTGAAACATCGCTGTTGATTAGGATAACGTGAGCGCCAGCAAATAACAGGGGGATACCAAGGAAAGTGTGTGTCCGTCGCCACCACTCATACGGAAGTTTTACGTAAAGGGTAACGAAAAGCAGGGCTGTAAGAATGAATAACGATAGTTGACCAGTGAGGATAGCGGGATCTGTAGTTGGTAAGAGGAATTTTATAACCTCGACTGCTGAAAAAGAAATAAGGGTTAACGCCGAAAACGCTGGGTGAAAAAGGAGTGCAATAAAGGCAAAACCACCAACTATGTGGTGCACGGTATACATTTTATTCAGCCCGCCAAGCCACGGTCCAAGTAATTTTAGACGGGCGCTAAGAATTAGTGAAACACTCATTAATGACATCCCAAGCAGGGCCATGATTTGACTCAAACTTCGCAAACCAAGAAGTACTGAGCTAAATCTAAAAGAAATAGGCGCTATAACAAGCCAAATTATAACTGGAATAAATATGAGAACCAGCATTACTGCCCAGCCGACAAAGGTCTTTAATGCGATATTTTCTTTCATAGAAGTTATTCGAGTAGTGAAATTCTACTAGATAATCAATATTTTGTCACTATTTTAGCTAATCACGGCCGATTAAGATACAAAATACTAGACAAGATTTTAGATGTTTGATAATATGTTTTTACAATTGAATTTTGCGGGTATTGTATAATGGCTTATTACATCAGCCTTCCAAGCTGAGGATGAGGGTTCGATTCCCTCTACCCGCTCCAAAAATTCACCTCTTACGAGGCGATTTTTTGTTATTTTTAAGAACAGAATTGACTATTCAATAGTAATTTTTTTTCGTATATTATGCAGATTTATTAAATCAACTATTATAATATCTCACAAATCTTAGTTATTACCAATTTTACACAGTAATAGCTCGCAGAATACAGAGTGGAGTTTGTTGTGATTCTTGACCAAGCGGATTATCCTTGAATACCGCCTTGCAAAGTTTTTTATCGACTTTGCGGTGAGATACTCCAAGGATTTCAACGCCCAAATCGTTGGCGTCGATAATTACTACGTCATGATCACCGAGCGAAGCCTTAATTTCACGTGCGACTTTTGATGGGTTTATTGGGGCTAATTTGGCGTATTTATTGAATGGCGGAAGTGTGTAAGCACATGGTCCGTCGATCGCAGCCGCTTTTCTACCAGCGATATGATAAAAGAGACCGCGGATACCAAGCGGTTTTGTTATCGCGGCAACTCCAGCCGCAATTAATATGCGAGTTATACCGACTTCGTTCAGGGCAAGTTGCATTGTCCAGGGTGAGCCAAGTCCGATTCCAGCAGGTGTTTTAGTAACGTGACTCTGTAAGAAATGAGCAAGTTTTGAAACCTCGATCTTTGCAATTGGGTAAGCTCGACCTTGACTAATAGCAACAATTTTTTCACTAATAAACAGAATGTCGCCTTTCTTAAGATGACGTTTAGTTTTTCTGATACAAAGCTTTACAATATCATCTTTGCTGGTAACAACCTTTGTTTTTATCGGTAAACGCACATATTCAATTCCTTCGACAGTTGTGCTCAGTTGTTTGCCCTTGTTTGCTGTAATTGATTTTTTCATAAAGTTTGAAATAAACAGCTAACTGTAGCATAAAAATGAAGCAATGTCAATCAATTGTATTGAATGCGTAGCTAATTTTAGATAAAAACCGAGAAGTATCTTAATCTCAGTGTAAATCGATCAATTGTAAATTTCGACTCAAATATTTGCTTTATAGGTTTTATATATAAGAAACAAAACGATAGATGTTTGATGTTCTTGTGTCTCTTTAAGCATTAGTGTTAAAATTATCTTCTATGAAGATGTCGCAAAAGCAGAAAACTCCTCAGATGTTCGATCGTATCGCAGTTAGATATGATTTTTTAAATGGCTTAATTTCGCTTGGTCAACATAATATTTGGCGAAAAAAAATGGCGCGGATGTTACCAGACAGAACAAATCTCGCTGTTTTAGACCTTGCTACCGGAACTGGGGATCAGATAATTACATTTTTAAAGACAAGGAAAATAGCATCAATAATTGGTCTTGACCCATCGGTTGAAATGCTAACAATTGGTGAGGGGAAGATTGCTAAACAGTTTCCAAGATCAGATGTTACCTTGGTCGAGGCAAATGCAGGCAAGATTCCGTTTCAAAACGCAGAGTTCGATGTAGTTTCAATGAGCTTTGGCATACGCAATGTACCAGACGTACAGCAGGTTTTAATTGAAACCTGGCGAGTTCTAAAGCCAGGAGGTCGGTTGTTAATACTTGAAGCCTCTACGCCACAAAATAGTTTTTTTAGGTTTTTTAATGACCTATATTTAACGTTAATTGTAAACAAGCTTGCTGGTTTGTTGGCGGGTAATAGTGAAGCTTATAGTTATTTAAATAATAGTATCAAAGCGTTTCCTTCAGGCGAAGTTTTTTTGAATAAATTACGAACAGTAGGTTTTAGTCAGGTTTTAATGAAACCGCTAATGGTTGGTTCAGTTACAATTTATCAGGCCGACAAACTATGAAAAGAATGCTCGTATTTTTTGCTTTAACTGCGGTAGCTATGTTTTTTATGACAGCTATTGGTGCTTACTTTGCATTTATTTCAATCAAACAGTACGACGCTGTCACTTCGCCTGTAGTGCAGGATGAATTAGAAACTCCTGTAAGTGAGATCGAGTACTTAACTCCAAGTTCTGAAAAAAATATTGCAGGAACCGTTACGCAGGAATAGGAGTATCTGTGATATACTGTAATTGTTATGAAGTTTGGTAGGGGGATTTCAACAAAACTACTCGTTACTTTTCTGCTTATTGGTTTAGTGCCGATTATTGTTTTTGGTTATATTAGTGTGACTAGCAGTAAACGGAATATCAAGAATCAAATTTATGACAAGGTTCTTGCTACAGCAGAGGCAAAAGAAGGGCAGATCTATTTATACTTAGACGCTATTAAACGTCGAACTGAAAATTTTGCTTCCGATGGACTTATTAAGATTATCTTAAAAGAAAATATTAACTCCGAGGAGCAAAAAACGGAGCTACCTGCGCTCAGTGAATATCTAGGTACGAATACCGGACTGCTCGATGAAAATATAGTTGGTATTTTTATAGCCAATCCTGATGGCCAGATTATTGCGTCAACGCACCAGTCAGAAATTGGTAAGAACGAGTCTGGAGACGAGTACTTTATAAAAGGGAGATCTGATACTTATATTTCTGAATTAAAAGGTAGTGTTCACTTTGATAAGTACAATCCTTTTATGGTTACCTCACCGATAACAGACCACAAAAGTGGCGAATTATTGGGGGTGATTGGTATATCTTTTGATATTAATCAAATCAGACAAATATTGTCAGGAGAATTCCAATTGACTGCTGGTGCGATTTCAGCGAGGGGCGGACTTTCAGAATCAACAGAAGTCTATGTTGTAAATGGCAGCCGTGAAATATTCATTCATCCAATATCATTGTTCGGAAAACCCCTAGAAGAAGCGGAGGAACTGGGAAATACAGTTTCTTCACTACCAATAACTGAGTGTTTAGAGGGAGGTCAAGAGATCTTGGGGGAATATAAAAATTTCAAAAACGTTAATGTTATCGGGGCTTCGATGTGTATTACGAATGAAGAATGGGTTTTGATAGTTGAAACCAATACAGCGGACGCCTATAGTTCTACTTATCGGCTAATGCTTCAGCTTCTAGTTTTTGCATTGTTGCTATTTGTTCTGGTTATTTTGGTGGCTTTTATCGTAAGTAAGCGAATTTCCGATCCTATAAAAAAACTTAATCAGGGTACGGAAATTATTTCAGCCGGTGATTGGGACTATGTGATCAATATAAATACTGGCGACGAAATTCAAGATTTGGGGGAAGCATTTAATAAAATGAGCTCACGATTGAAAGAATATTACGCTGATCTTGAAAAGAAAGTTGCGGAGCGAACAAAAGAACTGAGGAAGAAAGTAAAAATTATTAGTGCGTCACAAGCCAGAGATGAGGCAACACTAGCAAGTATTGGGGACGGTCTTATCGCTGTAGACAAAAACGAAAACATCTTTATTGCGAATGACGAAGCTGTAAAGCTACTAAAAACCTCTTACAAGAGTTTAATTGGTAAGAAGTTTATTGAGGTCATTAAAATTGTAGATGAACAGGGGAGATTAGTGAAAAAAGAAAAATTACCAATTCATAAAATAATCAAATCAAAAAAGATTTTACATTCTTCCGAGACCTATATAAAAAACTCAGATGGAAAGGTTTTTCCAGTATCAGTGACTGCGTCGCCGATTGTTATTGACGGTAAATTTTCAGGTGGGGTGATTGTCTTTCGAGATATTTCCAGAGAAAAAGAAATTGATCGCGAAAAAACTGAGTTCGTGTCTTTAACTTCACACCAATTAAAAACTCCACTCGGAACCATGGGTTGGTATCTTGAACTATTTTTGGCTGGCGATGTTGGAAAAATTACAAAAAAACAACAGGAACTACTCAGTGATATGTTTGAGTCAAATACTCAGATGAAAAATCTGGTAAGTAGCCTGCTAAATATCTCCCGAATTGAAACTGGGCGTTTAACAATTGAACCTAAGAAACTACAAGTTGCGAATATCATTGAAGCATCTGTTAAAGAAACTTCACCTGGGGCAAAGACTAAGGGTTGCAAGATAATTTTCGATAGCAAAAACACAACGCTTCAGCCGATTCCAGTTGATGAGTTACTACTGTTGCAAGTGCTCCATAATTTTATTACTAATGCTGTAAAATATAGCAAAACAGACGGAGGAATTGTGAACATAAGTCTTCAGACTGATAACGAGGATAATTACATCATTGCGGTAGCCGATAACGGCATTGGTATCCCTAAAAATGCTCAAGATCGTGTATTTAAAAAATACTTCAGGGCAGAAAACGCACTTGACGCCCAGGTAGAGGGAACAGGACTTGGATTATATATAACCAAGCTAATCATGGAAAACTCAGGGGGTAGGGTTTGGTTTGAGTCAGAAGAGGGAACAGGAACGGTTTTTTACGCACTTATCCCTAAAACTGGGATGAAAGCAAAAAAAGGTGATCGTCGTTTAGCATAGCTTGACCAAAAGACACCATTAATGTATTATTATGACACTTTCAAAAGATTGAAATATAAGAATGGGTGTGTAGCTCAGGTGGTTAGAGCGCAGTCCTGATAAGACTGAGGTCCCTGGTTCAAGTCCAGGCACACCCACCAGAGAAATTTAAATGCCGAGGTAGCTCAGTGGTAGAGCAGAGGTCTGAAGAACCTCGTGTCGTGAGTTCGATTCTCTCCCTCGGCACCACAAAAGTCGGGCCGTAGCTCAGTAGGTAGAGCGCTTGGTTTGGGACCAAGAGGCCGTGAGTTCGAGTCTCGCCGGCCCGACCAGAAAAAATGTCATCGTAAGATGGCATTTTTTCTTTGTAAAGTTCTTGCATATTTGTGGTGCCTCGACATTATAGATATAATGAAAATTGCTTTCTGGTCAATTAGGACAATTTAGGTTACTATAAAGTCAGTAAATGATTATATTTTATATGCTATTCACTTGGGATTCTGAATTTAGTGTTTCTATAGATGAGATCGATGATCAGCATCAACAATATTTTAAAATTACCAATAAGTTGGGAAGATTTTTAGAAAGTTTTAAAAAAGGAGACGAGGTAAAACTGCATCTAATTTTTGATGAACTGTTAAATTATGCTTTTTATCATCTTTCAACCGAAGAAAATTATTTTTCTGACTGTCAGTATTCAGGAACGGAAAGTCATATAGCTATTCACGACGTTTATCGAGTTAAAATGAGAAATTACAGACAACAAATTCGAGAAATTGATTCAGGTTTTTACGAACTTGGAGTAGAAGTACAAAATTTTGCTACAGAATGGTTAATGAATCATATAAAACATACAGATAAGCTGTATGTACCAACTCTTACTAAATGTTTAAACAAAAAAACTGACACTAAGTAAACTGTACCCCCATTTAGTTGAAATAAATAAAAAACCCATCTAGCAGTTAAAAAATTGACCCCTGTAATTTACAGGGGTCAATTTTTTAAATCACTAACTTCTGTTCCATTAAGCATTGTAGAGCGTCTTTTTTATTATGGCGTATAACGTTTCAGTGTATGAGATGTTTACTTGGAGTGAAACGGAAAGTAAATTTGGTTTCCTTTGAATTTTTTTGTGCCAAATTTCTTGAACCGCATACTCGGTGTTATGCGTTGTAGCGAAATATAATGGCCGCTTTCGCAAGCGGCCATTATATTTCTGGTAATTTGTTATTGCGGACGCTCTACGAGGTAGATAATTGAATATGTCCATTTTCAAATGTAACAACGTTGATTTGAAAATGTGCGTCAGGCAAAAGTTTTGCTAATTCTTCTTGGGCTGACGTCAATTCTTCAAGTGCTTCTTTATGCCCAGGTTCATTCTCATCATATAGTCCCTCATCTTTCATCGTTGGATATATTACATCTCCGCACACATTAGCCCACTTATCAACTGCTTCTAATACAACAGGATCTTTTGGCATTCCAACTGCTTCGTAGACGTACCTTGATTTGAAATCTTCACGTTTAGCGAATTCATTTGTTTCGGTTTCCACGCCAGCAGCCGCACTATCTGCGATTGCTCTTTGATGTTCCATGTTTCGATTTGCCATAATGTTTTAGATTAAATGTAAATTATTTGAGTTATGTCGACCCAGCAATAACAAATTACCAGAAAAGCCAATCATTTTTTAGAATTTTTTTTCGCTATTACGTATAGCCGCTGTTGTACGATGTGCCGGAGCGTAGCGGAGGCATTTTTTACAACGTGTGCGCGATATCCGATGTGCGAAGCATTTTGGATATCGCGTGTTAGGCGATGTATAATTTTGCTAAATTTATTCACCCCCGAACATGATAAATAATAAACCTAAAATTCCCAAGATGAAGAATGCGATGCCCCATGGTTTCCACTTATTTTGATAAGAAATAAATTTTTCTACACTTTCCCACTGTTGTTTTTTCCACGCCCACTCATTACCTTTTAACCCAAGGAATATCCACATAATTATATTTACAAATGGAATAAGAACGAGCAGGGAAATCCATACTCCATGTGGGACGCCCCATATCCACGTAAGGCCAGCGGCACCCCAGTTCCAACCCTTAATTTCATTAGGTATAATAGAGGCCTCTCCTTTTCCTGACCTTTCGTCGTATTTCATTCCTGGGATGATTTCTTTTTTGATAAGATAGATAATTCCAAAAGGAATTCCAATTATAATGCCAATAACACAGATAACTCCTATAAAACTCAGAATTAATTCAACAATTAAAGATGCGATATTTAGTGTTTCGCTCTCCGCAGAGTTTAAAACAAAGCTGACAATAGCAAAAATAATGAGTGTGGCAATCAGACCGACAAAAGGTCCGATTAATAGAAAGATGCCGATTTTTATATTTTTTGACAAGACTACAGCAGGCTGGCCTGAAGACTGTTGTGTAGAAAAATTTGTTTCTTGTTCCATAATCTTTTTATGAGTTGGCTAATAAATTTAGCAAAATTATATTTCGTATAGCCGCTGTTGTACGATGTGCCGGAGCGTAGCGGAGGCTAAGTCGTACAACGTTTCGCAGTATGCGATGTTTGGTAGTGGTAAAATTTGCTACGGAGGAGCTTACCACTACCAAATATGGGTGTAGCGACCAACGGGAGCGAAACCGCATACTGCGTGTTAGGCGATGCTTTGCCTTTTTATACTCCATATAACATTCTTATTTCTTGAAAATTTGGAATCTGAACACCCTTTAATTTATCAGAAATTTTTTTTGTTAAGTCATTTTTCCTTCGTGATTCCGTTAAATCTCTTTCTTCTCTTTCAGGCCAAGTCTCTCCTTTTTCATCACCAACGCGTTCAATCAAAGTGGCTCTAAGTTGGGGTGCAATTTTTTGGTTCCAAATTTTTTCTCCCTCAGACATTGAAGTTAATTTCATAATTATCAACTTTCTAAAATCGTCTATACTAACAGCTTGGTATAGCTGTGGAGAAAAAATTTGTACAATATGATCAATAAGAAAAAATATATCTTCTTCCGATTCTGAAGATTCCAAATTTTCAAGTTCGACTAAAATACTCTCTAGCGAGAGTAGATTTACATCTATATCTCTTCGTAACTGTTGTTTTAGTGCGTCCTGACGAAATAAAAAAAATCCTCTTACACCTGCATCAGTTTCACCTATACCACCTCTAACCCATATTTCACCTGTATTGCCCCTATCAAGAATAATTGTTAAATCAACATCTGAACGCTCATCGGCTGTCCCCGCCTGTATGCTTCCGCCTATTATGATAGAAAAATTTGCAGTTCCTAATTCTTGAGAGATAGCCAAATGCCGAGTTTCAAAGAATTTTTTTATTTCGCTTCTTAATCTGAGACTTTCTTTAGTTTCCAAACCATGATTGCTTAGTTTTTCGTCCAGATTTTCAAAATTTGGGCGTGGCTCAAATTGTCTTTCAAGTTTGTTCATAATAAATAGTGTTATAAAAAGGCAAAATATCGCCTAACGGCGCGCGGCTATGCGAAGTTTCGCAGGAAGAAAAATGGAGTGCAACGGAATTTTTCTGGAGGCGGAATTTCGTATAGCCGCTGTTGTACGATGTGCCGGAGCGTAGCGGAGGCTAAGTCGTACAACAGCTGGAACCGCGCGCCGTTGTCCAAAATGTCGTAGCGAAGCGGAGGCATTTTGGACAACATCGGAATTTAACGAAGTTGAATTTTGAGAGCTGGAGCGAGGCAGGCAACCCAGCCGAGCGACCTCCAAAATTCAATTTGGGTGGAGAAACCTGCAAGGTTTCGTAACCGTTAAATTCCTGTTATAATCTCCCGTTAGGGACGAGGGATAGCTGCAAGCGGTTTTTTGCGAAGCAAAAAAATCCAGAAGAGTTAAGTTTTGGTGCCGTCAGAAGTAATATTTATATATGAAGTATTGTATTGATAAATTATGAGTGAAAAAGAGTATTGGAAAACAAAGTGGGACAAACGAGAAATAGAAGAAGCGAATGATTTTGCTAGAAGAAGTTTTTCTCAAATTAAAGATAAAAATTTTAAGACCTTATTAGATTTGGGTTGTGGTGATGGAAGAGATTCATTGTTTTTTGCAAGTGAAGGATTAAATGTCACATCTATTGATTTTTCTGAAAGTGGAATTAAGAAATTAAATGAATTAATTAAAGAAAAAGGGTTAAAAATTAATGCTATTCAAACAGACATCAGAAAAATCAATTTTCCAGATAATTCTTTTGATGTGATTTATGCACATTTAAGCCTTCATTATTTTGATGATGAAATAACAACCCAAATCTTTGATAAATTATCTAGAATTTTGAAAAAAGATGGATTAATTTTTATTAAATGTAAATCAGTAGAAGATGCACTTTATGGAAAAGGAGAAAAGGTTGGAAAAGACATGTATAAGAAAGGGCATATTCGACATTTTTTTAGTGAAGAATATATGAGAGAAAAATTAAGAAATTTCAAAATTCTTGAAGTAAGAAAAACTTCTTCTGTGTATCATCAATACGAATCTAATTTTATAGAAGCGGTAGGCACCAAAACTTAATTGATTATAACGGCGCGCGGCTATGCGAAGTTGCTCCGTGGATTATTGATTAAATTTGTTAATTATCACTTGTCTTGATTATATCACTAAACTTGCCATATCGTCAGCGCAATTTGGGTGAGGAAATTTTGCACTCCTTGGAATATAATTGCGCAAAATTTCTGAACCGCATGTGCCGTGTCAGGCGAGGCTTTAGCCCTTGAGTTTTAAAGAAATAATTTTTGTTTTCCTTTGTTTTAGCCAAAATATGGCAATCACTATTGACTTTATGTTAATAACATGCTATATTTATAAGTCAATTTTTGACAAAGAAAAAGACATTCCACTCAAACCCGAAAAGGAGGATAAGACGATGGAAAGACAGTATAACTATCCAGTATGGGGAACGCAAGGTGGCGGCCTTGTACGCGAGGTCAACGGAACCTACATTTTCGTCGAAAAGCCCGATTGCCCTGGTCTTGATGTCGGCGACGAGATGCCCGAGATGTGGGGCATAATTCCCGCCAACCAACAAGCGCGAGCGGACATGGACAAATTCGCCATCGCCTGATCACAAAAAGGCTGCTTCATAACCGAAGCTACGAGACGACCCGCCATAAGAGGTCGTCTTTTTCTTTGTCAAAAAACAAAAATTATTTCTTTGAGCTAATCGACATTTAAAGTTGGTAAATATCCCGTTTCTCTTCTAACTTTAGCGGTAATCTGGAACACTTACGGTCATATGACCATAAGTGGA
>PFWT01000025.1 GCA_002791275.1 Candidatus Uhrbacteria bacterium CG_4_9_14_3_um_filter_41_35
CCTCTATTGAAAGCCGTTTATATTGACTATTTTGCATATTTAGTGATCCTATCACTAAATTGCACTAGAATGTTGAGACCAAGTAACATTATAATAACTGTTACAAAACAGTGACCTGGATAAGTATTTAAGCTGCAGATTTCTCTCTGCCGTAATCGCTATTTACGATCTAAAGAGTAGTAAAACTCACATATGCGAGGGGTTACTGTGGATCAATAACTCGTGAGACGCAAGAAAATTTAGGTTTTGGTTATGATCCAATATTTATAAATCCCAAACTGAATAAAAACAAACGCTGAGCTATCGGCCGAGAATAAATACAATAAGCCACCATAGTCAACATTAAGAAAAGCAAAACTTAGTTTAGAAAGTTAGTATAAATGAATATATTCAGAATATTGTCCTGTCCGTACTTATAAACAAAAAAACGACCAGAAATAATCTGATCGGTATCCTGGAGCCTTCGTCGGGGATTGAACCCGAGACCTCTTCCTTACCATGGAAGCGCTCTACCACTGAGCTACGAAGGCGATTCTTCAGTGCGAAAATTGTAAATGAATTAATGCCTTTCGTCAAATCTTTGAAATCTTGTTTATATATAACTCAGCTTGGATTATAGATAAATTTTATACACACCCTATTCGGTAGAATAAGGCCAAATTTGAATAAAATATTTCGCTAATATTAAACGAAAATATTATTTTATACACACCCTATTCGGTAGAATAGGGTGTAAGCAGTATTTGATTAACCAACAGACCAGCGTTTGGTGCTAAATGATAAAACATATAAGTACCCGCCTGCATTCGGTCAATCAATCCAGCATTTGCCAGCTTTGTTACATGCCGTGATGTTGCCTTAAGCGATAGATCAAGATGAATCGCAATATCACCAACAGTTGCCGAGCCTCGCTTACTCAAATAATCTAAAATCTCGAGCCTTCTCCTGTTGGCTAGTGCCTTAAAAACTCTTTCTAATTTTAGAATGCGCATAAAAACTCCCCAAGTTAATATTTAACCATGGGGAGTTTGTATTTTTATATTTTAACAAGCTCTTCCAAATAATCAAATAAAATTATCCACCTGCTCATCCGCAATCCACCTTAACTATTATCATTTTCAATTTTTTCAAACTTTTCCTCAAATTCAGCAATTGGGCGCATCCACAACAACCCATCCTTTGATCGATAAAGTACCGCTAGGCTTAAATCAGACTCTACAAAACAAATATCTTGCACTTCATACAAGCCGCCCGATTTTTTGTGTAAATATTCCCCTGGCCGTACCCGCCTCCTTGCCTCCAACTGTTCACTTGATAAAACCTGCGGATCCTTTTTGGTTATATTTATCTTATCGTCTAGCATATTCCTCAAATGCTTTAAACGTCAATCTGTGAATAGCACAAGGACCAAATTCTTTTATAGCATCTTGATGTGCCCTCGTGGGATAACCCTTATGTTTTGCAAAACCGTACTGTGGGTATTTTTTATCATAATTCTTCATGAGTCGATTTCGCGTAACCTTTGCGATAAGCGAAGCAGCGGCAATCGACTTTGTTTTATGCGCACCTTCCATTACTCCGCACTGATGTATCTCTAATTCAGGAATTGTCCAGGTATTCACCAAACAATAATCAGCCTCGTTTATCTCAGTGAGCGCTCGTTTCATTGCCAGTAATGTTGCTGATTTGATCCCCATTTGCATAATTTCCTTCACCGAAACAATGCCAACTCCCCAACTTCTCGCTCTTGAAATCAATCTTAAGTACAAAAACTCTCTTAAAAATGGGGTGAGAAATTTAGAATCATGAATTCTGCCAATTTTGCAGTTTACTGGAAGCACACAGGCAGCAGCTACAACTGGCCCAGCAAGCGCGCTACAACCAGCCTTATCAACCCCAACAACAGCACGGTAACCCAGATTATTCAGCTCACGTTCATGCTCAAGATTGGGATTTTTAAACATATATATTTTTATATAATAACTGTAACTCAAATAAAAAAAAGGGTCAAAGCCCTTTTTCCTCTATTTTTTTCCTGCAATAATCGCTAGCACATCCTCCGCTGATCGTTCACCAAATTCTGATTCAAAAAATGATAGAGTGTCGAGTTCCCATAAAATCATTAACACGACAACAATTGATGTTCCAAACGCTCCCTTTAGGAGGGATGGTACAAAAGCGTAAATTGTTGGTACTGCTGAAACTGTTAGCAGTAAAATGCCAGCCAGGAGCATAATGAGCACCCACTGATACATTGGAATTCGCTCAAGGCTTAGGTTAACCATTGCCTTTCGGCTAAGCTGTAGTTGTTGCAGAGAGCTAATTATATACTCCATTGAAAGCTTTTCGACATCTGAGTTGCCATCCTTAATTTTATCCAAGATTCTGTGAAGATCAGTAAGTGTTGTTGATTTATTTTTAAAGTGATAGTCCCAGGCGTCCTGTTCAAGTGCCACTCTGTAATGTTTTTTAATAACCTTAGCCGCCTCCTTGGTTGGCCCCGCTCCAAGATGTTTAAAACTGCGATAGATTGAAGATATGTGGCCATCAAAATTGGCTATTTCTTGTCGAAGTGAGCTATACCTCGAACCCTGTCTTGCCATAAAAAATCCAGTAAACGTCGCAAAAAGAAATGTAGCTATTGTTAAAATTATCTGCATTTCGTCTGTGGTTCCAAAAGTAAAAAAGAAATAAACAATCGTCAATAAAACAAAAACGATCAATGTAAACAATCTTGATATAACCTCCATATATATAATTATGGAGTCATTATAACACAATTAAAATTCATTAAACAAAACCACGTCTTTTTTAACAATTTCTTGATATAACTCTAAATTATGAAACTCACAATTTTTATCAATTATTGAGGAATGGATATCACAATTCACAATAATTGTATTCTGAAGAATAATCGAATCTTTTATTTTTGAGTCTCTGATTTCACAGCTTGGATCAATATAGTTCACACCCTCAAAAGAATTTCCCAGTTCTATAGCTAAAAATTTTTCTGGAACCGAAGCCTCCCCCATTGCCACGTGCGTTTCCACATAGGCCCTAAACGAGCCAATATCATTCCAGTAGCCATCAAAAGGGAAAACTCTTGGCTCAAAACCATGTTCCAAAAAAGAAGTAAAAATTGCTCCAAGTTTATCCGGCATTTCAAAAGAGGTTTTTACTATATGCGACAGTGTATTTGCCGGAAAGTAATAACAGCAAGTTCCTGCCAGTGTTGATCTTGGAGCCTCAGGTTTTTCCTCAAAGTTGGTAATTATACTTCCGTTAGCTACCACAATCCCATATTTTTTTGCTTCCTCAAGGTCCTTAACATCAAAAGCTGCAAGTGTTGGTTTTCCCCCTGTCATTTCGAGCATCTTTGCAAAATCAAAATCAAAAACGTTATCTCCACCAATCGTGAGTAGTTCCTCATTAATTTTATAAGTTTCAATAACCAAACCAACAGCTCGTAAGGCACCCTTTTTTCCAGAATCAGAATCTGCATCCTCGACAAATATTTCAATATCTCGCTCTTTGTAAAGTTCTCGCCAAACTTTAAAGTCGTTAGAAAAAATTGCATTCGTGGACACAATAATTGGCACATCTTTCGGAATTTTATCGACTATGTGTGAAATTATAGCTTTATTTGCGATTGGTAAAAGGGGCTTTGCTTTATCAATCGTTAAAGGCCAAAGTCTGGTGGCAAAACCTCCGGCTAAAATTAGTGCCTTCATATTAAGAAACAATTTTCTTTAAAACGTAAAGAGCAGTCTTGAACAAAATTTTAAAATCTTGGCTAATTGACCAATGCTCGATATACCAAATATCCTGTCTGAGCAGATCGTCGTGAGTACCAGCTGTTTTTCCCTTATTTACCTGCCAGTGCCCAGTAATCCCAGGTTTTAACCTTAGTCTTTTTTGATGGAAATTCGTGTAGTGTTCAACTTCCTCTTTATACGGTGGTCTTGGTCCAACCATACTCATAGTGTTATTAAGCACATTAAAAAGTTGTGGAAGTTCATTTAATTCTGTTTTTCGTAAAAATTTGCCTACTCGCGTAGCATCTTCAAAACTTTTGTCTTTTACTACCCCTACACTATGCAAACGTAATTCCTCTCGATCAAGCGGTTTTTCATGCGCACCGTCTATTAACGTGATAAATCTAAACAAAGCAAATTCAGATCCAATTCGACCATCGACCCTTTGTTCATGAACAATTATATGCCAAGTTCGACGTTCAATAACTAGCACCATCACCAAAATTAGAAACACTGGACTCAATAAAAGAATCAAAGCTAGAGACGCTACAATATCAAATATCTTTTTAAAGAAAAATCCCCATCCCTCCAGATTAGTTTCCCTCACGCTAATAAGTGGAAAACCAATAAAATTATTGATACTCACCCTGGTTCCAAGTGCCCCAATCAGCGAAGGCAAAACGTGATATTCAAGGTTATATTTTTGACAGATAGCTGTAATTGTAACAGCCTGCTCAAGATTGCCTACTTGAATAACTGCCTCGGGTCGATAAGCCTCAATACGATTTTCTAGATCAATAAGTTTTCCAAGATAAGGCACGCCAATCACCGATTCTTTTCTTGAATTATCAAGAAAACCGACAATATTTAGTCGTTGTAAAGAATCCTCCTGCGTATATTTCTCGAGCAGGTTTTCACCCGCTTTACTCATACCGATTAACAATATTGGTATTTGACCAATTCCTCGTCTATAGTATCTAGCTTCGTACTCCTCCAAAATAATTCTAGCGCTCAACAGATAAACAAAGCTCAGCAATATTACTCTAAGGTACTCAAATATATTTAGCGAGTAAAAAGTATTAAAATAGAACACTAGAATAATTGTGACTGAAACTGCTATCAAAAATCGAAAACAACTCTGAATAATCGAAAGTGACTTGCCTAGCTGGTAGGTACCAAAAATCGAAAGTAGCGTTATCATAACCAAGCTAAGGAGCGTAATCGAGGACAAAGTCAGCTCAAAGCCCGGTAAAAAAGCGAGCGCTAAAATAACCGAAGTGATATCCGTAAATATTTTGGCTAGTTTAAAGTAAATTTGTGTTTTTCGAACCATAAAAATGCTCTGTTCCCCTATTTCAACACAACCAGCACAATATATCAACCAACAAGTTTCAAAATCAGGGTTGTGATCAAAATAAGCATAGTGACGATCAATTTCTGCTATAATCACTAAATCAATATTATTTAAAAAACTATGTCCTCCCTTCATGAAATTGTTAAGCAGATGTTAGCACCTAAAAAAGGGCTTCTCGCTGCAGACGAAAGCATTAAGAGCGCAAGCCTACGCCTTACTGCAGTTGGTGCCCCAAGTACTGAAGAATACCGCCGGCGGTATCGTGAACTTTTTATCAATACGGACGGCATTCAAAATTATGTTTCTGGAATCATTTTACACGACGAAACTATGTACCAAATGGACAATTCTGGGCGTCCTTTTCTTGAAGTTCTAAAAGAAAAAAATATCCTGATTGGAATTAAAGTCGATGAAGGAACTCAAGTTGATCCAGATTCTGAAAACGAAACCGTAACTGAAGGCTTGGATGATTTAGAAGAACGATTGCAAAAATATGTGGCTAAAGGCGCAGTTTTTGCCAAATGGCGAGCTGTAATTAAAATTGGAGAAAATTTACCAAGCCTTGGTAATATCAAAAAAGAGGCGAAGAACCTTGCTAGCTACGCAGAACTTTGTCAGAAATATGGTCTCGTTCCAGTGATTGAGCCTGAAGTTTTACGGGAAGGTAACCACACAATCACAGAATCTGAAGCCGTGCTCATTCAAACACTAAAAACTGTCTTTGAAGCAATCGCAAAAAAGAATGTTGACCTAAGTGGCCTGATTTTAAAAACCAGTATGGTAATTGCTGGTAGTGAGCAAGAAAAATCAGCACCAGAAGTAGTTGCCAAGGCTACGGTCAGGGCTCTTAAAATTTCTGTACCGCAAAATATTGGTGGGATTGTTTTTTTGTCTGGCGGGCAAGAATCAGTCGAGGCTACCGAAAATTTAAATGCTATCAACTCAATTAAAGAACTTCCGCGCCGCGCTACCTATTCCTACGCTAGAGCTTTGCAGGAAGATGCCCTGAAAATTTGGGCCGGTAAAGAAGAAAATGTGAGTGAAGCCAGAAAGATATTCCTTCATAGGCTAAAAATGAATTCGCTGGCTTCCGTGGCCGAGTACTCGCCTGAACTTGAATAGATATGCCAAACACAAATCATTGCGGACTCATAATCTGCGATTTTGATCACACACTTTTTGACACCACCCGCTTTGTTTACGACCTTGAAAACGCCTTTGAAAAAGTCGGTATTTCAAAAAATGATTTTAGAAAAATACGTTCCGAACTAAAGGCAAAACAGCAGGTGTTTGACTTTAATGAAATGGCGAGCATTTTAAACAATAAATCATCTATAAATCCACACGAGGTGGTTCAAAATATCCTCAAAACAAAAGCGACTGAGTATATTTTCGACGACGTGAGTACGTTTATAAAAAATCATAAAGAAAATTTTGATTTTTTGATCCTTACTCAGGGGGACAAAAACCTTCAATTACAAAAATTAAAATATAGTGGTTTTAAGAATTTCAAAACAATTATCACTAAGTCTAGTAAAATTACGCCGCTTGCTAAACTTCTTTTAAAATACGATCACATCTATTTTATAGATGATAAAGCTAAACATATCGATGACATAAAAACGAGTTTTCCTAACGTCATTACCTACTTACTCAAACGCCCTCAAGATGAACTCTATGGAAAAAACGATCAACTAGTAAAAAAAGCTGATTTTAAAATTCAAAATTTAAATTTTGAATTAAAATGTTAACAATTGTCAAAATTGTTTAGCTTATTGTGCTATAATTATAAATAATGGATTATTTTATCCAAGGCAGTGTTCAAAATTAACAATATTTGTTATGACTATCAATGAAACACAAGCGCTCGAGTTAATTAATAAGATTATAGAAAAGCAAGCAATTATTTTAGGTCCTAAAATAGCAACAGGCAAGGCTCAAAATATTAAAGTTCTTAGTCTTTCAAAGACTGGTCTAGCAATTAGAATCACTAGTGATCCAAAACAAGTAATCGAAGATCTGGTCGATGCCTATGTTCATCTTTCTGGAGAAATCATTAGAAACAGTATCAATGTTTTAATGTCCAACTTTCCGGACATAAAAAAATCCCTTAACTAATCGTGGCATATTTCAGACACTTTAAGACTAGCTTTACTGTATTTTATTTCGCTATTTTCAATGGTTATAGCGATTGTTTCTTTGATTTACCTTACAAAGACTCGAAACGCTAGTAACAAACAGAAAAAAATTACCTCACGAAACCTTTTCGAAATTTCACTTCTCAAGGAGATCGGTGAGCGGATCGGCTACTCGTTAAACGTGCAAAATATCGTTGATATTATTACTGGCTCCATTCATCAGTTTATGGAATACAGCACAGTTTCTTACATGCTCATCCAACCAGATGGTATTATTTTTAAAACCACACTCGAAGAATCTATTTCAGAAGATTTTATCGAGGATTTGGAGAGCCGAATGATTGCCTCTATATCCGCTCTTCTTAACAAAGATCTAAGTGACGTTACTGTTAAAAAACTTACAACTGGTGCGGTTATTAGAAATGATAAAAAAGTTAGCATCCAATCGTTTTTCAATATCCCCCTCATTATTCGCTCAAATGTTGTTGGGGTAATTACCGTAGCTCACACCAAACCCGATCACTTTAAAGATGAGGAAACAACCCTTCTTTATAAGATTACGCAAACTGCTTCAAATACCGTGTCCCGCCTAGAAACCGTCATCGAAACCGAAAAAACAAAGATGACGACTATGGTAAAGAGCATGGCCGACGGTATTTTAATGCTTGATAACGATTATAGAATTTTGATCGCAAACCCCTCGCTCAAGAAAATCATTGGCTTGGCTTACAAAGAACATATTGATATTTTTGATATTATCGAAACACTGGGTACTACTTTTGATATTCGTGAACTAATAGATAACTGTATTTCACAAAAAACCAGCATAACTTCAGAAGAAGTTGAGATCAATGATCGGTTCGTAAAATTTACCTCATCACCAGTTTGGTCCGAACCTGGCGAAACTTTAAGAATTATCGGAACCATTACTGTAGTTAACGACATCACAGAAGAGAAAAAACTAGAACAAATGCGGGAAGATTTTACAGCAATGATGGTACACGAACTTAGAGCTCCGCTCACTAGCATCAAGCTAACCTCAGAGATTATCAAAGACGGCACACTGGTACCTGGTACATCAGAATTTTCGGAATATACAAATTCACTACTAAGCACCTCAACACAAATTCTCGAATTAGTGAACGATATTCTTGATGTTTCAAAAATGGAAAAAGGTAGCTATAAATTAAATATCGTAGCTTCGGATATCAGAAATATCGCAAAAGGTAGTTTGGCAAGTTTCGAACCAAACGCCACTGCTAAAAAAATCACCTTAAACTTAAACATTGATCCGAAAATACCCGCAGACGTCTTGCTTGACCCCAAGTACTTACGTGAGTCGATTAATAATTACCTCTCAAACGCAATTAAGTTCACAAAAGTTGGAAGTGTAAACCTGCAAATGCTCTTACACGAAGCTGGGAATAATTTAGAAAATGAGGCTTTTGTAGCTGGCATTAAGTGGTTCCTAAAAACAACTGATCAAATTCGTAATTTGCCAAATTCTATCATTGTAGCAGTTACAGACACTGGAATTGGTATTCCGCCTGAAGAGTTTAAATTACTTTTCAAAAAGTTCAGCCAAGTCTCCACAGCTCAACAATCAGAACAAAAAGGTACCGGGCTTGGTCTTGCAGTTGTTAAAGGTATTGCTAGCGCACATCACGGTATTGTTGGGATTGGCTCTGAAATAAACCACGGTTCAACTTTCTACATCACCTTCCCGCTTGTCCAACCAGAGGCTTCGGAAACAAAACAAACAGCTGATATTCCTCAGTTAGAAGACGCCAAATAATTATCATCGCTTTTTAAAAGCTACAACGTATCATCTTATACAATAAAAAAATCCTAGCGAAAGCTAAGATTTTTTTGGTGGGCCGAGTAGGACTCGAACCTACGTAGGCTGATGCCAGCAGATTTACAGTCTGCCCTCGTTGACCGCTTGAGTATCGACCCATTTTCAGAAAAAACATGATAAAGATAAACTTGGTCATGTTTTCTCTGGAGCCAACTATCGGATTCGAACCGATGACCTGCTGTTTACAAAACAGCTGCTCTAACCAGCTGAGCTAAGTTGGCGTTTAACTAGATTGTGGCAAAACTATATCACAACATATTTTTACTGTCTAGTCCCATGTGGATTTGTTTTAAAAGCGCTCAATAAATTTGAAAACCTGAATAAATTACCGTTTACAATTTTTGTCCTGACAGAGCAAAATAACAAGCAAGAAAAACACAAACTGATAACTTTTTAAGCTAAAAAAACTTACCTTTCCGTAAGTTTTTTTGGTTATTTTGTGTAAGCGTTAACGTAATCAATCACTGCGCTATCCACAATTACATCCTTTTCCCGAAATGGTTTTCTGAGGACTAAACCATCAAGCGAAGTGCATCTACTTAACGCCACGTACATCTGGCCGTGCGCAAAAGCCCCCCAACCCATATCCACCAAAACTTTATCAAAAGTTTTGCCTTGTGCTTTGTGAATTGTAACTGCCCAAGCAAGTGTAAGTGGGTACTGCCGATAAGAGCCAGTTACCTGTGTGCCAATTTCCCCACTAACGCTCGGTGAATACTCAAACATTTCCCAAGTGTGGCGATTAACAGGGACAATTTTTCCATTTGCGAGTTCAACATAAATTGCATAAATTCCCAGTTCTTTTTTTATCTCAGTCACTGTACCTAAAGTTCCATTCACCCATCGTTTTTGCGAGTCGTTATTGGTAAACATTACTCTAGCACCAACTTTCAGCTTTAAAACATCTTCAGACGGCAGGCGACTAGCTCTAAAATCACCATTTTTCGTTCCGGTTAATTTATATTCTTCACCTTCAAGCTTCTGCAGTTCAGAGTAATTACGTTGCTCTGCCATTTTATTAGTTGTTGTAAGATGCACAAAATTGGTGTCATCTCCTGGGTCAAAATCTGCGTCATGACAAGTGTCGAGTATTTGCACATCAGAAGCGGTCATTCGTTTATTTCTAAGGTTATTGAGAAGCTCTACAAACCGATTATCCTGTTGCCTGTAGACTTTTTTTAGTTCAATAAAATTGATATCAAAATCTCCAAGCACGTAGGCTGAGAAAAAATACGGCGATCTATATTCCTCCTCAAAAATATACCGCTCTTCGTCTGTAAGCACTGGCGGAAGCTGGAATAAATCACCAATAAAAATCATCTGCACCCCACCAAAAGCCTCTTTAGGTTTGTTGCGGTTAATTCGAAGTGATTTGTCGATACAGTCTAATAAATCGGCTCTAACCATTGAAATCTCATCAATTACAATCGTTTCTACTGATTCAAACAGTCTTCGCTTATCAACTGAAGCCTTACGGACGTTTTCTTTTCTAATCGAGGGGTTGAAACCAAAAAATGAGTGAATAGTCTGCCCTTTCACATTTAAAGCTGCGACCCCAGTTGGTGCTAACACTACAATTTTCTTCGCAGTGTGCTTTCTGAAATACTGTAAAAGCGTAGATTTACCAGTTCCAGCGTTTCCAGTTAAAAATAGGTGCTCTTTTGTATCCTCCATTATGGCAAGCGCCTTCTTAAATTCTTTGCTAATTTTAATCATGTACTTTTTTTGCAGTTTCTTTAAATTCAACCGAAGTATAACACACTAACTTGCAGAATGGCTGCCAGCAATATAACCGGTTGTCCAGCAAAGCTGAAGTGAAAACCCACCAGATGGTCTATTGATGTGCAAAGTGTCACCAATAAGATAAAGATTTGGATAAATTTTTGATTGCATTGTTTTGAAATCAACCTCCCGAGGAACAACACCGCCATCTGCAATAATTCCCCACTCAAGACCCATAGTCCCACTTATTGGGAAGCGTAAATCTTTGAGTGTTTTAGTTAGTAACTTTCGTTCTTCCTTTGAAATTGCGTTCACCTGTTTTTCACCAATCCTAAGTCCTGGCAAAGTTAAAATTACTTCGAGCAGTTTCTTTTGAAGCAAGTCAGCTAGTACATTCCGGAGCATTTTGTTTTTATTTGCCTCAAACAAATCAAGAATCATTTTATCAAAATCACCAGCTTCAATCCTTGGAAACAAATCTATGGACGCCTCAACTTCGCCATCTCTCAGTAGCGTTCCAACTTTAAAAGCAGAATTGATAACTAACGGCCCTGAAATTCCAAAGTGCGTAAATAGTAACCGACCCGTTTCTTTAAACTTAACCTTATTCGCTTGAATATATCGCAAAGTCATTTCTTCGAGCAAAGCGCCAGCGAGTAAATGCACCCATTCTGCTGGTGTTTTAAGTGGGGCTAAATTCGTGTCCGAAGCCTCTACCTTGTGCCCGATCGCAGAAAGCATGTCAAAAATCTCACCAGTTGATCCAGTTTCTGGCGCCGCTAGCCCACCGGTTGCAATGATAATTTTATTTCCCAGATACTTTTTGCCGTTTGCTATCACCCCAGTAATTCGGCTATCAACTTTAATGATCTCCGTAACCTCTGAACCAAGTTTAACCCAAACATTACCAGTCTCCTCCACATATTCCTGCAGGATATTTGAAACATCCTCCGCCCTTTCAGATTGCGGAAAAGCCCGTTTTCTATCTTCTACCATCAACGGCAAACCGCGCCCTTCGAAAAACTCAAAAGTATTTTCCACATTAAACTGAGAAAACGGCGAAAACAAGAAATGTTTAGCGTTTTCAAAATTCTCCAAGAAAATTCTATTATCAAACTCCGCATTTGTTATGTTACAGCGTCGCCCCCCGGTAATTTTCAATTTCTTTCCAAGCTGATCGTTTTTTTCAAGTAACAAAACTCGAGCACCTAGTTCACCTGCGCGCCCAGCTGCCATCATACCTGCGGGTCCGCCACCCACGACAATTACATCATATTTAGTTTCCATGGCATCACTATGCCACAAACTCAGCTTTTTATAAAGCCAACAATAATAAAAGTCCAAGCGGGGACTTGGACTTTTATTGCGGTGGCCGACTAATTCAGCCACCAATTCCTTCTAAAAGGTGTTTAGTAATTTCGCTTACTGCATGGCTCAATCAGTTTAGCGAAACTAAAACCTATTATTTCTTTCGAAGCTGATCAAAAAGTGCTCTTGCTCCCACTCTATCACCAGCACTTCTAAGTTCGTGAGCTTGTCTAAGAAGTTCTGCTCGTTCACTATCGTTTTCATCGAACATACCTTGACCCATGTGATCTCCGCGGCCAGCATTTCTACCAACTCCGGCTTGGCCTTGGCCTCGGCCTAACCCTTGACCTTGACCAAGTTCGAACGGTGGCTTGAAGCCCATCTCCTCCATTATTGTTTTTGCAGCTTCATCATTGCCTGCTTCGTGCAGATTATGAACCTCGACTAACTTATTAAAGGAAGCTTCGTCCACAATTTCCGGACGATGTGGCGCATTTTCCGGTAGATCCGCTACCGCTTTCTTAAACGCTTCATAATCAGCGTTTGTAACTGCCTCTCTAATCGCGTCGTGCTCTGGTCGCATTTCAGCAAAAGCTGGGCGGTTATTTGTAGTTGATCGCGCTCCTCCGCCATCGTAGGCGAGCGCAGTTCCAGTCGTGATTACGATTAGAACGAGTGCGATTACAGGAATCGCTAAATAATTTCTGGTTGAAGTTACACTATTTTTAATTTTTTCTCGCATAAATAAGTATTAATAATTACGCATTTTCTGCAAAGAACTATACGGCCGTAAGTCCTTACACTTACTACTACGCATCTCATCTGAATTTATTTCACACCCGCTCGTTACGCAGTCTTCGATGTGTTCAAGAACAAGCGGTTTCGCTCTTTTTACGTTTACCTCCGACATTTTTAAACCCCAGGGCATCACAAAACAGGCGTGAAACAATTTCGTACCTCCGTCCGCTTCAGCCACACCTATAATTCGCACCCGACTAAACTCAGCAATGTTTTCGAAATCTTGCGCCCTTAAGTCACTCGTATCTATTTGCCAATTCTTACCATCAAGCGCCACAAAATTATAAGCCGAAGCTGGCTCAAGCTCGCTATTAAATTCATTGAACGCTCCAGCGAGTAGTCCGTTTTCAGGGTGAAGCCAAATTGCTTCCTGATGCTCAACAACCGTGTCGTGAAAAGGCACTCTGTTACCGATCACCTCATCAAATAGTTGACCGAGCCCGAACACATAGAGGAAAACCCCGAAAATTAAACTACCAATAACGCTACAAAACAGAATAAACGGAATTGAGTAGCGATAACCCTTGGTAGTGTGCCGAATATTCTCAAGACCAATGTAGAGAAAAATACAAAGCACCAAGAGCCACATATATGGCATAGACTCAATAAAGAATCTAAAAAATGAATCGTGTGTTGCTGAATAATACTGCCAACCGGCGTTAAATAGAGTAAACAGCGACGAAGCAAAAGCGATCGCCCCTATCTGAACCGAAAACACCCAGATTAACCAAAACAAAACGTTTTTACCAGAATATTTCCATTTGGCATTTGGAGTTACCTTTTCCGTTTCCAGTCTTTCCAGAATTTTATCCGCAAAGCTTGGAAAATCATTCGATTGTTTTGAATTATTTATCATACAGTTTTTTCTTCAAACTGTTTTAGGTGTTTACGCAAGGCTTTTTTCGCTCGATGCAAGTTAGTTGCCACGGAGCCAGTTGGTATTTTCAAAATATCCGAGATTTCGAGATATTCCCTTTCTTCAAAGTAACGAAGAATGATTATATCGCGATATTTTTGACTTAATTTGTTCAGAGCCTCGTTTAAATACTCGGAGTTTATCTGTTGCTCGGTGCTCCAAGTAGTGTCGCCATCTGCCTGAATGCGCTTAAGCGCCTCTTCGTTATCACTTACATAGTAACCCTGTGGCCTGCGACTATTTTTTCTGAAAAAATTAATTGCCTCGTTGTGCGCTATTCGATAAATCCAGGAAGAAAAGGTTAATGACGTGTCAAAACTGTTTAAATTTCGATAACATTTCAAAAACACATCTTGCAAAACATCCTCCGCATCCTGATTTTGATGGATGCCGAGGCGTTTTATATATCTCAGAAGTTTTTCCTGATATCTCTCGATGATGATCGCAAAGTCGCTCTGAAGAATCAGTGCTCTTAGCACAATCTCCTCATCAGGAAGTTCAGCTAATCTGGGTTCATTCATAACGTTCTACCTACTAATACACCTTTGCAGACTTTTTCTTTCAACGCAACCCCAAACATCATCCACGATTTAATTATTTTGCAATAATTAGTATTTTTTAATAGATTCTTGGTAGCGTTATTACAAACATTACACCCTGAGGCTTATTTTTCCTGGCGTAAATATTACCTCCATATCTTTCGATAGTTTTTTTGACAATATAAAGCCCTAGTCCAATATTACCCGTTTCTCCATATTTAAAGCCTTCCTCAAAAATTTGATCCATTACCTCCTCTTTAATTCCTCGCCCTCTGTCGGCTACCGTAATTTTAATATGACTTTTCGATTCCGACATTTCGATATAAACAAAATCTACTCCGCTGTGAATTTTGGCATTTCTGAATAAATTTTCAAATACAGACTTCAAGGCTTCGTCGGCATAAATAACAGCATCACCATTTATGATAGCTGTCATACCCTGCTCCTCTGCCACTTCTTTTAGGATTGGCACCAGTCTCTGCTCTGTTAATTCTGAACCAGATCGAACAGATAACTCCAAATCTCTCATCTGATGCACGAGGTCAACTCCATACAAGGTTTCGGTATAAGCTTTTTTTACATCCTCATCTTTCTGAATTTGATCCGACATTTCAAGAGACGCACGAATGTTGGTTAATTTCCCTAATATATCGTGTCTCAATGTTTTATTTATGATTCCCAGTAATTCATTTAAATCAACCGATTCTTTCTGTGCTCTAATTCGTTCATTTATAGTTCTATGAATTATAAATGTTAAAAACACAATAATCATCAGTAATAATGAGTCTAAAACAACAATTCCTTTTAGTGAGTTCTTTGAGGTTTTAAAAATGTATTCTTGCGGAATACGAGAAACCAAAATCCAATAATGATCTTTATCAGCCAGCAGTACTTTATTTAGATTCTGAGCTTTGAGAAAGTCGCCGTTAGGTGCTCTTGTAGTTTCAAGCGGGTAAATTTTTCTAAAAGTGTATAAACCATTTTCATTAATAATTTGCCCACTATTCTTACTATTTATTTGATCCCAAAATTTTGGATTTGAAACCTTCATAGTCCGACCCTGACCATTTTCAAACATAAAACCCCACTCCTTCGCTGCATTCTCTGACACAAACCAGTAACTGTCCTGATTAAGCATCGAAAACTCATCGTTTCTTGCGGTAAAGTAAGTTTTTAAAGAGTCAAGCAAGAATTTTCCAGAGTAGTTTAAAACCACAACCCCAGACTTTTCCCCCTGACTATCAAAAACTACACCACTAAACCTAATTACAGGCTTAAAGGGTTGTTCGATCTTATTTTGATTTACATTTAAATCAAAATGGGAAATATAGGCTTCACTGCTATTTAAATTCAGCGAATTTAAATAATAGTATCGATCACTCTTATCTTGAAGCTCAGACTCATCTACAACTCTAGGTTCACCATTTTGAAGATCAACCCGTATTTTTTCCATTCCGTTTATATTAAGTAGTCTTGTTTCAAGGTAGGGTCCTTTTATACGACTAAATTCCGAAAATTCCTGCTGTAATTCAATCAGAGCCTCGTTTTGTGTTTGTTTGTTCTGGAGAGAGGCCTCATCTGCAGACAATTCAAAATCCTGATCTGAGCCCGCTTCTTTATAACTCAGGGCATCGAAGTACTTTTTAATCGCGCCGTGCGATGACATTAAAAAAAGATCAGAAATTGCAGAGTCAAGTGAGCTATATATATACCGCTCAGCTGTATCCATTTTATCTAATTCTGATAGCTCTGTTAATTTCAACTCGTTGTTTCTTTCAATAAAATAAACAATTCCGGTTACTGCTGAAATAGCTATAATAGAAATAAATATAATCGTGATTGAAATCAACCACGGTGTAAATACGATAGAATTTGTAATTTTAGCCCCCTCCTTTTTTTGCATAATTTATTTAATAATATCACAAAAAGTTCAAAGAAAAAAATTACTCAAGTTCGATGTCAAAACCACTTAGTAATGAAATAGCTTCAGGTAAAGAAAACCGCGCTCCTTTAATTTTATTTGTTGCCGGATTAATAGAATAATTTTTTGCGGACCGAAAATCTGCTTTTTCTAATCTTGCCAAGTGAAAAGAAGAACCAGCCAAATCACAGTTTTGAAAATCTACTTTTTGAAGATCGGTTTCAAAAAAAGTGCAGTCCCGAATTATAATCTCGCTCAGTGTTGAAACAGTCATTTTTGTCATTGAAAAATTACAGGTATCTAGCAGACTCTTAAAAAAATGCAGTTCAAAAAAACCAGACGAACATTTAGAAAAGTCAACTCCAACCAGTTTTGAATTTTTAAATATTACATTTCTAAAACTTGCATCCAAAACCTTAACCGGCCCCACACTGCAATTTTCAAAACTGCAATCGGAAAATTCCGCTCCACTTAAATCACAGTCTAAAAAAGTGCAACTTATAAATTTGCACTTTTCAAAAATTTTATCTTTCAAATCGCTCGAAAATATAACCCGACCATTAAATAGCTGATCTTCAAATTCATTCTCGGCAAATATATCCATAATGTATCCGGATTAAACTCGATCTTAAAATTAGTCTTCATCAATCAACAATTCTGCGTTTAGTAATTCATCCAAATGTTCAACAGCCTCTTCGGCAGCTTCAATTTCTCTGTCTCTTTGCTCAATAAGTGCCTTCGCAAGCGCCTTAACATCCCCTTCTTCCATCACATCAACCAAGCTAATCAATCGTTCTTTTTCTTCCTCAATAAATGTTGAATTCTTAATTAGTATCTTCAAAGCTTCTTGTGAAGTCATATAATTAATCCTTAAAATGATTTATTGCCACTCGCTCTTCAACTGAAACCTCCATGCTTTCTTTATACACCTTTCGAAGTTCAAGTGCCATAGCTTTTAATTTTGGAAAATCCGCATATAACTGAAACGAGCTTTCAATGGCGTGCGATGGTAAAAGTCCGAGAAATAAAGGCTCTAAAAATTCAGTCAATACTGCAATCTTAACTGAAACATCTGGCGTGAGTTCAATTTTACTCATTTTAACCAGTCCCAGATCTTCACCAGCCAGTTCTGCCATTTGCCGTTGTCGTTTATATTGAGCTCGCGCCAAGATTTTCGCAATGTCTGCTCCCCAAGACACCAGATCTCCAACTCCAGGCACTGTATCGGCAACCGAAATAAGCGCGTTTAGAGTGGTGCGCATCACCGCTTCCCTACCCTCTGCAAACTCAGCGTTTAAAAGCACCACTGCCAAAGCCTCCCGGACCGCTTTAACCCGAGCCACCAGCTCCAAAGCCCGAGGTTTAGCCTCAAACTCAGCCTCGCTTGATTCCTCCACCTGAGGCATATGCAAACCTTCACGTCTTTCACCCATAAAAATACAATTATTTCTTATGAACTACATAATATCACAATATTTAACCTAAATCCCCCTATTGCCAAAATTCAAAAATTAAACTATTATGGGCACACAATTGAATACAGGGGAGTAGCTCAGTTGGTAGAGTAGTGGTCTCCAAAACCATTGGTCGCAGGTTCGAATCCTGTCTCCCCTGCCAAAAAACTTTCGCTTACGCGGAAGTTTTTTATTAAGAGTTATAAGAGCCGTACCAACTGTGTTTTATTTTTACAACATCTGACAAACTAAACAACGCACCAAACCGTCATTCTGAGCCAAACGTGAACCACGGCGAAGAATCTCATTATTGGATCACTGAGCAAATGTTGGTTTAGTAAAGGGCGAAGGAGATCCTTCAGCCAAATTCGACGCCCGCTTCAGGATGACGGTATGAATATGGGGTGAGGATACACTGCTCCGTGAGACAAAACAGGGATAGGAGTGTGGAATATAAACATTTTGTGAGGTCTATTTCTCCGTCTTGGCGTCTTGTATATGCCCAAAAACGCCCAGTACCTGCGTGCCTGTGGCAACGCTATTGTTACAAAGTAACGTATTTATCTTTCAAAACGATTGTGTTTATTATGACAGTAATCAAAAACCATCTTCCGAAGAAAATGGTTTTTATAAAAAATAGATTAAATAACCGCACCGGTAAGTTTTTTATTGATCTTATCGAAGCACACCAACCGCAGAAACCTCAGATGTACAAACTACAGTACCCGCTATATCACAAATATAGGTTCCTTTATCCTCCCCGTACTTAACCCGCACAGCACAATCAGCTGCGCCATCTGTTAGCGGAACTTCATTGAAACTAACCTCATTATTCATCATTGCAGAAGCTACACTCTCTCTGTAAGATCCGTCGCCAGACTCAACTACGAAATAGCCAAGGTTTGGGTCCTCAAAGTAAGAAATTACGTTTGGTGCGCCGTGCGAAAGACAGTCTCCAGATTCGTGAGTGTATCTGAATTCTTTGTATGTATCTTTTCGATCCAAAATGTTTCCTAGAACCTCACTAAATGGTACATTTGCCATTTGTTTAACTGTGTCATTGACCGCAGTATCTGAAGCATCACCGCCAACACAACCACCACCAATTAAAGTAAGCGCAACTAAAAGTCCTAAAGTTTTTTTCATATTAGTATAAGTTAATTATTAATCGAATATTATCATTTTTTGAATATTAGTAAAGATACCCTCAGAATTACTTCTTTAATAAAAAACAGCTAGCTTTAAGACAAACTAGCCGTTACACGATGTTACTCGCGTGCGCTGTACTGAAAGCGTACGTTCAGCACCTTCATCGCAGTTTCGATGTCTGGAACAAAGGTGATGTAGGATCCGTAGTTGTGGCGAGTCAGTCCCTGCTTAGCCTGCATATTCAGCAGTTCGGCCAACAAGTTCCATTCCTCACCAACACAAATGAGCGGCTTACCCTGACCGATCTCCCCTAGCGTGGTTCTTGCAAGCACCTCATGAATTTCGTAGGCAGTGCCCGCCCCGCCTGGCAAAGCCACAAAGGCGTCACCCTTGCTAATCAGGAGACTCTGACGTTCGGGCAAAGTCTTGCCAAACTCAAGGCTATGGTAATACTTGTGTTCCGGTGGATATGCCGTAAGGTTCACAATTTCCACCTGGCCACCAGTGCGAAAAGCTCCCTTACAGACCGCCTCCATCATACCTGTTGAACCGCCGTTCACACAGGTGTAGCCCTCCTCTGCCAGAAACACTCCAAAATCGTAAGCAAGCTTCAGATAAAAATCCCTCTTCTCGCCATGCGGAGATGATGCGCAAAACACAACCACCTTCAAGTTAGCCATTTGACCTCCAAGTATCAAACTAACAGAAATCCAAGAATAGTCAACGCAAATTATTATAAGCTTGATTAAAAAATATGGTACAGTATCCTTATATGAAATACACTATTATAGTTCTTAGTTTAATATTACTGCTCGGAGCCGGCTGTGCTGTTAAACCCATAAATGACTCGTTGAACTTGAGTAATCAAGATCTCACCTCTTTGCCTAATAATTTACTCGAGGATACCTCAATTACTGAACTCGATATTTCAAATAACCAAATAAGTGGTTCATTACCGAGTCAGATTGGGCAACTCAAAAATCTACGCACACTAAACGCCAGCAACAATAATTTCACTGGGATTCCTGCCGAAATCGGACAACTCTCGAACTTAGAAATTATAAACTTTTCAAATAATCAACTCACGGGGCTACCAAATGAACTCGGAAATCTTACTAATCTTCAAATCCTAGATCTTTCAGGCAACAAAGTTTCAGAAATTGATCTTGAAGCAATCAGAAAAGCGTTACCTAAAACTACACAGATTATCCTATAAACAAAAACTGACCTTAGAGGTCAGTTTTTTACCTAATTACCGGCTCATAACACCCTAAACATCTGGGTTCGTATTCTCCATCACCGACCTGAATCCGATCGAACGACTCGTTTAACCGTTGACTCCGCGTAGCTTCCCTCACCCTGCACTTCATACAAACCGCGGTCAGCTTAACTACTGGGTGAGCGAGCGCGATTAGTTGCGCCATTACCTCAAAGGGTTTTTCAAATGAATCGGTGTCTAAACCAGAGACGATAACTCGTTTCTTCTTTCGGATAAGCTGGAGCACTACGTCCACCAAACCAGGGTCAAAAAACTGCGCTTCATCGATACCAACAACGTGATCTACATCTTTTACAATAGTTAAAATTTCAGCCGAGTCCTTTACTTCGTGCGCATCGAGTGTTCCGCCACTACGCGACTTTACCTCTGCGCCTGTTCTTGTGTCTCTAGCTGGTTTGAAGGTTACAACGCCAAGACCGGCAATTCTTGATCGTTTTAATTGTCTTATAAGTTCCTCCGTTTTTCCGGAAAACATACAGCCGGTGATAACTACTAACTGGGGGTTTAGTACAGAATCCATAACATTTTCTTTGCTCGCATTTTACACTATTTATATTTTTAGTAAAAAAATGAGGCGGACAAATGTCCACCTCTAGCTAACCTTGGCTACGTTTTATAGCACGTAGTAGGCAACCACACCTGGCGAGTCCTTGGAGACAAGAGTGGCACCAGTGCCACTTGGCTCAAGCGACGCGTCTCCCTCAAACTGTGTGAGCAAGTCCCAAGCCTCCTCTTCAGAGGAGGCTACAACCACAGCCACACTTCCGCGGCGAGTCTTGATCGAGTAAATCTTATACTCGATCAAGTGGTAGCCAAAGGTCTCGTGAAAGACCTCCAGAATGCCGCTCACGAACTCAGGAATAAGTTCATTCGCGGTCCCGTTCGGAAACGCTCGTCCGTTCTTCGCGTACTGAAGCGTCTCAAAACCCTTGCTCATCTCGTAATCCCGAGCCGTTGTTTCTCCACGGCTCCTGCTGGTCAAATTTTCCGAAAAATCCTTTGCTCTCCTGAATTCCCTCCGGACTCCGGCAAGCAAATTATCGATCTTAGTAGACCGATTACGATGTTGACTCATTTTCAACCTCCAGATTGAAATGATTTTTTACTACATTTTATTATTTTTGTCAACGTCTATATATCTGAACGATCCCATCGCATATTATAACTTTAACGGTTTCAGAACTATAAAATTGATTGATATTTTCAAATTAAAAATCGCCTTTTGCGGGGCGATCTACTAGAGTGAGTCGGGATCCGGGTGACCCGCTAAGCGCGCAAAGATCTGCTTACAGTAAGGACCTGTTGAGCTAATCGTCTGGAGTTTGTACATAGCCTGTGGCCAAAATTCGGTTTCTGCGTAGGCGCAGAGCCCACCAAGTGCAGTAACTCCCCACTGATTAGCGAGCACACATTCCCTTCGGTAGGCTTCGAGTTCTGAAAACCACATACTAGTACACTCATCCTCCAACGTGAAGTGGTAAGAGTCACACTCTGCAGTCTTCTCCGCTTCGTTAGCGCAGTACATCAGCATCTGGTTCCGGTAAGTGTCGCCCAGCCAGATCTTGTAGTGCTGAAACTCGTGATAGATCACTAGAAGTGCGGTGGTAATTTCCTCGTCGGTTGCCAGACTTGCTAGCCATCTTGGATTTACACCAAGAACCGGTTGTTCACCTCTCGTGATGGTGTTTTGAGACCACGCAATTGACTCTTGCGGGATAACCCTAAACTCGGCACTAAACGCTTGATCTGTTTCCCAAGAAAGCGCAATCTCGCCAGACTCGATCAGCTTAAAAAAATCCTCGCGGATTTCGGGCTCCGGGTGCCCCTTAATCAGGTCACGCAAGCGAAACGAAAGCGTTTCTCCGCCCAGCCTAGTGCCTTCACCAAAATCAAGCACTAGAGTAGGAGTTAATCTTGGCAAAGTGATCTTTTTGAAAGTAGCCTCTTGCGCAGGCAGAAGTGGAAGTTGCCAAAGTGTCTCGGTGCCAACAACCTCAAGCGCCGTGTCTGACGGCTGATCAAGCTGATACTTGTTGTGGAGCTCACTTCGAAGCCAGGTTCCGAACCGAAGTGAGTTCAGAATGAGCAGGCAAATCACGATCAAAAACGCTAGCAAGCTTAAGTTGAGACTCCAGTTTGGTCCATAAAACTGCCGAGTATTATTCATTTGTAAGAACCCCCAAAGAACGTTGTTCTTGACTTTCAAGAACAAGAAATTAACACTAAATCAGTTAATTGTCAAAGAAAAAATCACCCACAGGGTGATTTTTTCTGTTAAATTTAAGCAACTTTATTTCGTTTTCGGTCGGCTTCTGTAAGGAAGATCTTGCGAATTCGAATTGTTTCCGGAGTTACCTCAACATATTCATCTGACTCAATGTATTCAAGAGCGCGCTCTAAATTCATATCGATTGGTGGCGCTAGCATAATCGCAGCATCCGCACCACTTGATCGCATATTGGTAAGCTTCTTACCCTTCACCGCGTTCACGGTCATATTGTCCTTAGCGCTAGCTCCGATAACCATACCTTCGTAGAGCTCTTCACCTGGACCTACAAACAACGTTCCACGTTGTTGAATTCCATCAAGCGCGTAAGCAGTAGCCTTTCCAGGAAACCCAGAAATGATTGAACCCGCAGTTCGTCGAGAAATCTCTCCCTTATGCTCTCCGTATTCCGCAAAGATGTGCGACAGTGTTCCCTCCCCCTTCGTGTCAGTTACGAACTCTGTTCGGTAACCAAGCAGTCCGCGAGTTGGGATCTTGTACTCAAGCCTGGTAGATCCGCGTTCGCTCTTCATATTCAGCATTTCTCCTTTTCGTTTTCCAAGCTTTTCAATCACTGAACCAGCAAGATCGTCTGGAACGTCAATAGTAACCGCTTCGTATGGCTCCTGTTTACTAGACCCCTCACCAAGCATAATCACCTGTGGCTGAGAAACCTGCAATTCGTAACCTTCGCGACGCATAGTTTCGATAAGCACAGCAAGGTGCATTTCGCCACGTCCGCTAACTTTAAAAACATCACCACTTGAAAGCTCAATTTTTAGTCCAACGTTTGTTTCAAGTTCACGCTCTAGTCGTTCGCGGATCTGTCTTGAAGTCACAAATTTACCTTCACGACCTGCAAACGGAGAATTATTTACAAGGAAGTTCATTGTAAGTGTAGGCTCGTCAACGTTAATAGCTGGCAAAGGTTCAGCGTCTTTATTCTGAGCAATAGTCTCTCCCACGTTAATGTTTGCAATTCCAGCCACCTGTACAATGTCTCCAGCGTAAGCTTCCTCAACTGAAATATTGTGCAAACCCTGAGTTGTAAAGAGTTTTGAAACCTTCTGCTGTTCTCTTGTACCATCTAGTTTAATAACCGTGATTGGCATGCCAACCTTAATTGTTCCTTCATAAATTCGGCCTGAACCCATTCGACCAACATAGTCGTCATAAGCTAAGTTAGCAGGTTGCATTCGAAGTGGCGCATTCACATCGCTCTTCGCAGATGGCACTGTGTCTAAAATGAGCTTGAATAATGGCTGAAGGTCAGTTGAACCGTCGCCAACGTTATTCATTGCAATACCATCACGTGCGATTGTATAAATATGTTTAAAATCAAGCTGTTCGTCGTTTGCACCAAGTTCAACGAATAGATCAAAAACCATATCAAGAACCTCATCCGGTCTTGCAGATGGTTTATCAATTTTGTTAATCACCACAATTGGCTTTAGCCCGAGTTCTAGTGATTTTCGAAGTACAAATTTAGTTTGTGGCATTGGACCTTCGTACGCATCCACCAAAATAAGCACAGAATCAACCATTCTAAGCACACGTTCAACCTCAGAACCAAAGTCAGCGTGACCTGGAGTATCAACAATATTGATTTTTACATCACCAATATTAATCGCAGTATTTTTGGCGTAAATAGTAATACCACGCTCCTTTTCTTGATCGTTACTGTCCATTACTCTTTCCGTGATCTCTTCACGATCTGAGAAAGTACCTGATTGTTTAAGCATCGCATCAACTAGTGTTGTTTTACCATGGTCAACGTGAGCGATAATCGCAATATTTCGGAAATCCACAAAGCTTATAATTATATTTTCAAGACGCTGATCATAGCGAACTTCAGCTAATTTGTCAATCTCAATTATTTGAACTAACTCTGCATTATGGAACTTTTAACCCTAAAACAACTTCTCGAGCTCTCTTTTAACCCGCCATTTATCTTCTAAACTCACATAAATATAGAGCTCCTGAAAAAAAGATGGGCCATAAACCACCACTTGCCAACCAGCTGGCACTGCCTTAAATTTAAGACGTCGTTTTTTTGAACTACCTTTTTTTATAATTCCGAGGACTATTTTTCTCACTTCTTGCATTTTTTCAGCGTTATCAACTACAAGTGCCGACGTCGCAATAACGGTTGTATGACTTCCGGTAATTTTTCCACCAGCTCGATGCATATTATTTTAAGTGTATTTTAGCAAATTTTTGCCAAACAAAAAACCTGTGCTGGCTAGGCACAGGTAGAGCTCCTGAGACACAAACGCGTTGTTGCCCAGAATCAAACCTTATAGGTAATTCAGTCGCTACCCTGCTTTTCAAGGCGCTGTTGTTTTTGACTTATGACAAACTCGGAGTAATTGTCGAAAAGCTGAAAGCCGGCGCGCTCGACAAGCTTAGCACAAGCCTTACCATAAGGCGCTGCATTAACTCGACCGTTTGTGGTTTCACGCAATTGGTAGCGCATCCTGTTCCAGTCGTCTCGACCACCGCACCGACACAGTTCCTGCCGGTTCTTGAATAGTGCACAATCAGTACCGGTCTCAGGTGAGCCTCGCGAGAAAATGTAGCTATCGCCCCTAGCGAATCCCTCCGCAAACTCTCGAACACCAGGCAGAGCTTCCTGTCTCCGTACCTCTGCCGGACCAACGAACAGAGGGACACGGTCATCTGCCACCAGGAGTTTACCAACCGTGTTTTTATCACGGTAGTTGATCGCTTCCGCCATAGATTGCGCGCACAGGTCGCAAACGAAGGGCGCCTCACCCTTGGCAGAGGATTCAAGCAAAAAAAGGTAGTTGTCACTTTGATGTAAACGCACGGTCGGTATTTTTGCGGTGCGCTCGAAGATTGCTGTAAGAACCTCCGGATTCAACCGAAAACCCAAATGTTCTGGCACTAGCACTGGACAAAGAGTGCACTTCTTAGCGTTTTGTGTCCAAGCTCTGCCAATCTTACAAAGACCGTCAGTGGCAATTTCATTTCCTTTACGACCCGGCTTCATGTGAAGCTGGTGACCACAAGTTTTTCCATCATTTGCCAAATTGCAGTTACAGTACATCTTCACCTCCAGAATTATTGTAAAATTACCTTCTACTTGTGTAGAACTAAACAACAATAAGGAAATGTAGGGATTATGTCAAGTATTTTAGCCAGCTATTGACAAATATTCTGTTATTTTGTAATATTCCAGCATCAAATCTATAGAAATACTATGAGCCAAGATAACATGATCCGGCTAGAGTGTACTGACTGCAAAACAGTTAACTATCATTCTCGGAAAAACAAAAAAACCCTAAAGGAACGACTGGAGATCAAAAAGTTCTGTAAGAGTTGTGGAACCCACATTGGTCACAAAGAAACAAAATAAAAAAATCGTCCATTTGGACGATTTTTTTTTAGTTTTTTACTTATTCACAGTCATTTCCGAGATCCTCTTTTCAAAAATGTCTATTTTTTTGTTCTCTGGATTTACTCGTCTAAGTCGATCAAGCGTACTCATAGCCTCGTTCTTTTCACCAACCTCAATTGTGGTACTGATTAAAAAGTCGAGATACTTTGGGTTCTTTGGACTTATTTTTACAGCTCTCTTAAATTGAGTCTGCGCCTTTTTTATATTTCCCAGTTTTTCTTCCACTTCACCAAGCGAAGCAATCACGCTTGCATCCTTTGGATTAAGTTTCACCAAAAAAGCAAAAGTCTCTTGAGCTAATTTAAAATCCTTTTTCATTAAATATAACCGACCCAAATTTTCGTAAGCCTCACTATCTTTTGGATCACTTGAAATTACTTCAATAAACTTTTTCTCCGCTCTTTCCCAAGCCTCTTCATCGGTCAATTTTTTCCCCTCTTCAATAAGTCGCTTAGCCGTTTCCCGGTCTAGCTTACCGCCCGCCCCAACTTTCTGTTTTTCCTGATACCGACGTTCAACCGCTACTAGTTTACCCGCCATTTTTCTAAAAATGGTTTGTATACCAACGCCTACTGGCTTAATCACACCCGAACTAATTTTATCAATCTGCTTACCACCAGCCCGTTCCACTCTCTGGCGCATAATTTCGTACTTCAGTTTTTTTGCCTGTACATCTTTATCTGAATCAGGGTTCACAATTCGTAGCTGTGGCAATTTTTTCCAGACCAAAAAACCTAAAACAATCACCGCTAAAAAAAGTAACATCAGTAAAACTGTTGTGAGCATATTATATTTGCGCGTTCAAAATATCACTTGCTAAATTAATAATCTCGGTAAATTGATTAAGTTTTAGACTAGCTCCACCAATCAACAACCCATCAATTTCACTCTCTCTTAAGTACCCGTATGCGTTTTCACTAGTTACCGAGCCACCGTAGAGAACCTCCACTCGTTCAGGTTCTGCGCCTGTATATTTAGCAACCTCAGCTCTGATAATTTGATGCATTTCAACTATATCCGCCACCGAAGCTGGTGCGCCGGTTCCAATTGCCCAAATAGGTTCGTACGCTACCATAAGTCTAGAGGTTTTTGGAATTGTTTGATTTTCAAAAATCTCCTTTAACTGATTTTTTACAAAAGTAATTGCTTGCCCAGCTTCTCGCTCAATTTTTGATTCTCCGACACACAAAACTGGGGTTATTTTTTCTTCAAGCGCTAGCCTGAACTTTTTATGAAGCAGAACTCCGTCCTCCTGCATATAATTTCGACGTTCAGAGTGACCGATAATCACAAATGAACAGCCTACATCTTTAAGCATCGGTACTGAAATCTCACCAGTAAAAGCCCCCGCTCGATCAGGTCCGCAGTTTTGCGCACCAAGCGCTAATTTACTCTTTGAAACTGCTTTTTGCACCTCAGATAGCACTGTAAACGGTGGGCAAATCACCACATCCGGCGTGAGTTCTTTACCTTTTAAAGACTGCAATACTCCGTGCGCTAAAGCCACGCTTTCCCGTATACCTAAATTCATTTTCCAATTTCCAATAACAGTTTTCATACCTCCTTACTTTATCGCAGGAAAATGCTTTAGTAAAGCTTCTTCGCTTTCGTAAGGACCAATTGCTGCTAGTGCAATTTTCTTAAAATTAAACACATCACCAGCAACACGCTGAATATCTGCCATTGTTACTTCCTGAAACTTTGCGATTCTTTCGTCAACTGTTCTCACTTCTCCTAAGAATAGTTCCTGCTGACCTACAAATTCTGCTTGCGCTGATGAATTTTCAAGTGCTAACTTAAGGCCACCGGCAATATTATCCTTTGCATATTCAAGCTCTTCGGCAGTTACTCCACCACTCACAACTTTTTCGAGCTCCTCGTAAATAGTTTTCGTTGCCTCGCTTAACCGTTTTTCATCGAGTCCAGCTCTTACCATAAACATTCCCACGTCTTCATAGGTCTCATAGCTGGCCCTAATTGTATAACACAGTCCACGACGTTCCCGTACCTCAATAAATAGTCTTGAACTCATCGCTCCACCTAAAATTTTGGCCAAAATTGATAAAGCTGGAACATCATCGTGCCGTTTTCCGGGCCCAGGGAAGCTTATGCCGATCTGAACCTGTTCAACTTCTTTTGTCTGAAATTCAACCTTTGGTTTTTCCTGTTCTGGCATTTCACCAAACGGAATAAAACTAGCTGGTTTCGTTGCTTCTTTCACAGTTCCAAAAGTCTTTTCAAGTTGCTCCATTGCGTCCTCTGGCACCTTTCCGGCAATCACAATCACCGTTTCAGATGGTACATAATACCTATCTCGATACTCAATCAAGTCCTCGCGTTTCATATTCCTAATACTTTCCGGTGATCCAGCAATTTCCTTTCCAAGCCGGCTACCCTTAAACATCGCAATCTCGAGCAGATCTTCAAGATGCATTATTGGGTTTTCCTCGTACATCTTTATTTCTTCAATAATAACCCCCCGTTCTTTGTCGATTTCTTTAGGATCATAAAGCGAGTGGTACATCATGTCGTGCAACAAATCGATCGCAATATTAGTTTTTTCCGCATCAATTTTTACGTAATAACCAGTCAAATCCTTACCTGTATATGCGTTATAATTCGCTCCATACCTATCGAGCGTCTTTGAAATATCGATTGTGTTTGGTCGGCGCTCTGTACCTTTGAACATTAGGTGCTCGATGAAATGTGAGCCACCCAAAACGTTATCCTCTTCGTATCTTGAACCGACTTTGGTGAGTACTAAAACTGTTGAGGCTTCTGTGCCTGAAAAAGGTACGAGGTGAACTCGCATTCCATTATTCAATTTCTTTGGTTTGATCATAATTTTACGTATATTTACAGATAACTACCCTTAACTTAAGTCATTTTCTTAAAGGTTCTTGTTGAAGAATACTTCAAGCTCGTCAATCTTGATTCGATCTTGCTTCATAGTATCGCGATCTCGCACGGTTACCGCACCATCTTCTAAGCTGTCAAAGTCAAAAGTAATACAGTAAGGTGTTCCGATTTCGTCTTGCCGCCGGTAGCGTTTTCCAATTGATTGAGTTTCGTCGTAATCAACATTCCACTTCTTCGCTAGCTTCTTAGCAAGCGCTTCAGCAGGAATACTGAGTTCGTCCTTCTTTGAAAGTGGCAAGACTGCAATTTTATACGGCGCAAACGCTTTTTCAAATTTCATCACCACTCGCACATCACCATCCACCTCCTCCTCAGTGTACGCTGAGAGCAAGATAGCAAGCACTGTTCGATCAACTCCCATCGAAGGTTCAACCACGTGAGGAATGTATTTCTCTTGAGTTTGCGGATCAGTGTAAACCAAATCTTTCTGAGATGCTTCTGAGTGATTCTTCAAATCAAAGTCCCCTCTGTAAGCCAAACCGTAAAGCTCTTCCCTGCCAAACGGAAAATCAAATTCAATATCAACCGTGCGTCTTGAGTAGTGAGCTAAATCAGCACCCAGAACCTCGAGTTCATGCACTCTATTCTTGTCGATCCCGCAGAAATCAATCCAGGCGTGTAGTTCTTTTAGCCACGCTTCAAAATGTGTTTGCCAGTCGTTTTCGTGAACAAAATACTCAATCTCCATTTGCTCAAACTCCCTAGTTCTAAAAATATAATTACCTGGTGTAATTTCATTTCTAAAAGCCTTCCCAATCTGTGCCACTCCAAACGGAATGCGTTTTCGAGAGGTTGTAAGAATGTTAGCAAAGTCAACAAAAATTGCCTGTGCAGTTTCTGGACGCAAATAAACCACATTTGACTGATCTTCCTTTGGACCCAAAAAGGTTTTAAACATTAAATTGAAAGACGCTGGTTCGGTCAGCGTATCTTTTTTTCCACATTTTTGACATGGTTTTGTAAGGTCGATTTTGTCCGCTCTATACCGCTCATTACAATTTTTACATTCAACTAACGGATCCGTAAAAGTATCGAGGTGACCCGAAGCCTGCCACACCTTTGGGTTCATAATTAAAGCAGCGTCGAGGCCAACCATATCCAGTCTTGCGTGCACAAACCGCTTCCACCACTGCGACTTCACGTTATTTTTAAGTTCAACTCCGAGCTGTCCGTAGTCCCATGAGTTTTGAAGTCCACCATAAACCTCTGATCCAGGAAAAATAAAGCCTCTGGTTTTTGCCAACTGTATAATTTTTTCCATTGTAATTTCGGACATAATATTCAGTACTGATTTTACCTTTATTTTATTCTATTGTTTAAACTAAACTACAAACTATTTTAGATGGTGGTTACCTCCGTTTCTTTCTTTGCACCAATTTCTTCAACTCGACTTACATAGCTTCGAACTACATCTTCGAGATCTGCTTTATCAGCTTTTTTATCGTCCTCGCTAGCGTCCTCGTCTTTTTCAATTTTCTTTTTTATTTCTTCTCGAATCCGGCGGATTTGAATTTTTGCGTCTTCTAACTTTTCCTTTAAAGTTTTCACCATCCGCTGACGTGTTTCGTCGGTCATCATTGGCATAATTAACCGAATAGTTTTCCCATTGACGTTTGGATTAATGCCAATATCTGATTTTAGAATCGCGCTTTCGATCGCCTTAGCTCCAGCGTTATCCCAAGGATCAATCTGTACAGTTTTTGCATCTGGTGTTGAGATCGATGCCAAGGCTTTGAGTGGTTGTACAGCGCCATACATTTCCACATTCAAATTTTCCACCAAAGCTGGAGTTGCTCGACCAGTTCGAATAGCCCCAAGCTCTTTTGCGAGGTGTTCAATCGTTGCTTCAAATTGTGGTTTTGCATCGCTTAAAAATGACATACGTTATTTTAGGTTGTGGGCGTAAGGAGATAGGCTTTAGGTTTTTAATCTTGCACCCAGCTATTCACCCTTTTAATTATGGGGTTTTAGCGTTAGATTAGAACCCAAGGTCTAGTGCCTAAAGCCAGTACCCAACACTTAATTAATTTTATTTATTACTAAAGAAGATTACGATAAATGAGAAAAGGCGTCAATATAGAACTGACGCCTTTTTCTATAAATTTTACTTCTTTTCAAGACTTGCAAAGCCCACAAAAACTCTTTCAGTGCCGTCTGGATGAACCTTCATAACTTTCGGTGCCCGACTTGATGGTAAATCAGCTGTCATCCAACTACCCTCTGGCGTTGACTGGTAGTAAGTTCCTACGATTCCGTAGTACAAAATACTGTCATCCTTTGGATTTACTGCAATACTCCAGATTCTTTCATCGGCTGGTGGTGGAATAATTGAGATTTCTTTCCAGGTGGCTCCGTTGTCGTTACTTTCGATAAGTCCAAATCGACTATTCATCACTAATCGACCACCTGATCTTGACTGAGCAAAACCGTAAACTTCACTTGACCGGTTAAAATCGCGTCGCATATTTTTCTCAAGGCTTTCCCATGTTGCTCCACTGTCTACGCTTCTGTATACTCCAGAAGTTTTAGTTCCTACTAATATGATTCGACTATCCGCATTGCTAAGGATAATATCGGTAACATCATCCTTTGTTCGTTCAACTGTGCTCCAGCTTCGGCCTCCGTCAATGCTTTTTAGAACCTCACCGGCAGTTGTTCCGGCCCAAAGGGTATCTGGATTAAACCAATCAAGCACGAGCGCTGTGAGCATTTCTATCACTCGACCTTCCGAGTACACAGTTTCAAAAGTTCGACTGCAGTTTGTAGATTTCAAAAGTCGGTCAGGCTTTAAAGCATAAATAGTACAAACGTCACGAGGGTCAACTTCAATATCGGTGATCGCACCTGTTCTAGCCTGTTCATCTTCCGGACGTTGCCAAGTAGTACCGTGATCAAGGGTAAAAAACATTCCGTTGCCGTCTGACCCGATGTAATAGGCCGAGCTGTCGGTTGGGTCAATTTCTATTGAGTTTACACTCACGCCAGCGATTGTATTCACTCCGCTTGCTTGCGGAAGAGTTGCCATCTGAGTCCAGCTAGAACCTTGGTTCTCTGTTCTCCATAAAGCTCCGTCTGCAGTGTTTGAGCCTGTTTTTGTTGTATTTAGGCACCCTTGACCTGTCAAAAGTAGTAGAAGACCTACAAGTCCGATCTTTTGAATATTTTTCATATCTGTTCCGATTATTATTAGAAGGCCAGAACAAAATGTTCAAGTGCCAAAGTTACATTTCCATTATACCTCAATGATAGCTCAGTTTCACCTATTGCCTCAAGGACTTTTGCCCAGTCCCTTGCTGCGCTTATGTGTACAAGTTCCCCAATCCTTGCCGGTCGGTTTGAATAGCTCAGTAAATGTTCGCAATTCTGGCTAAATAGTAAGCAATCGTGAGCAATCGATCGCCAGATCGCTAATTGTTCCTGAAGTTCTGTTTTTGACAAATCTTTAGCGATTTTTTCCGCAGTCTCTAGCCTGGTAGCGAGTGGAGCTTTTAAAAAATTGAATGCTTCTTCCAGAGCGTCACTGTAAGCCTCCCGTTTTTCTTTGTCTAACAACTCTTTTGCGATCCCTGGCCTGCCCGCGGAAATCCCCGCCAGCTCGTGCGCTGTCTCTTTAATAAGAGTCGTTTCAAGTTCCTTGCAAATTGTGTCCCGTGCTACCAACCCAAACCTTAGGTGCACCACTCTCGATAAAATTGTTTGCAAAAGTGCTTCCGGCCTGTTTGCTACCAAAATTATTAATGTCTTTCCGCTCGGTTCTTCGAGCGTTTTGAGTAAGGCATTTTGTGCCTGTGTGTTCATAAGTTCGGCGTTTTCAATAATCGCTACCTTGGTCCCGCCAGAAAAAGATGATAACGCCAGGCGCTGAGTGAGCAAGCGAATTTCTTCTACTCCGATATAATTTTTATACTCTTTCTTCTTTTTATCAAAAGCTTTTTCGGCAAAAATAACTTCCGGGTGCGATCGTAATTTTTGAACATCTATTTTTAGTAGATTTGCCACAAACCGCAGAGCAACCAATGTTTTTCCTAAGTGTTCATCCCCGGAAAAGCAATAACCATGCGCTAATTTATCCGCTTCTAGAACCCCTATTAAATATTCCTTCTGCACCTCGTGCCCAATAATCCCCGTAAAACCCTGATTCATATAGCCCGATTATAGCACAGAAGCAACGTTCAACAAAGCTTTTTTACTGGTTATTTAGTAGCAATTTATGTCTAGGTCTCAGTACAAAATTGCCGAAAAAATGCCAAAAATTACCTAACATTGGTAATTTTATATGTTGAATATTGCATAGCTCAACTTGACAAAGCTTTGAAAATATGATATATTACTTGGTCGTTTAATGATGACTAAAACTGCTCTTAAAAAAGAGCTGGAGGTGAAAACATGAATATCAAAAAGCCGTTTTTTAATATTCAAAAACTCACAAAGTTCCTGACCGTCCACCACAGGGCGAATGGACATTCAATTATTTACACCAATCTGGAGGAATGAGTTTTATGTCTTTGACAATCTCGGAGGAGAGAGTTGGGACTCATGATATTCAAGTGCCTGGACTCGGCCTCGCTGACTCCATGCACACACCCGAATATCTCTGAAACATATCACTGCTTGCAGTGATCACTGGATCGCGTTGGGCTAAGCTTGACAGCTCGACCTCCAGATTGGTGAGAGTAATTATTATAGTTTAAAAAAACCGCCGGTATTATTACTTGGCGGTTTTTTGTTATTACTGTTTTACCAAAGCGAACGACAATGTGGGTCGAAGGATCTCCTTCGCCCTGTGCTGAACCGACATTTGCTTGGTGATTCGGTAATGAGATTCTTCGGTGTGATTCACGTTCACCTCTGAATGACGGTTTGGTTAGATTCTTCGTCGTGGTTCACGCAGGCTCTGGCACCGCTCTCATCATAACGCCACATGACGCCTCGATCGGCTTCAAGTGGTAAATCAACAAGCAAGCAAACAGACACTCTGTTTTGCAACCTTAGACCCAGCTGGGGTCTTTTTTTATACACACCCTTTTCGGGCGAATAAGACATTATCCAAAACTACACCCTCTCTAACAACCTGGACCTATATTTACGGTGTACTGCAACATTTAGATTCTTTGCCATGGCTTACATCAGGCTCAGAATGACGGTTTAGTTAGATTCTTCGACGTGATTCACGCCAAGGTCTGAATGACGAAGCGATAAGATTCTTCGACGTAATTCACATCAATCTCAGAATGACGGTTTGGTTTATTTGGTGTAATTGTATTATTTTGACCCGCACCCATACCGTCATCCTGAAGCGAGCGCCAGGTTACGCTGAAGGATCTCCTGCGTTCTTTATTGTATCAAAACCCACTCAACCTCTTCACCTCTTGCCACGCTAACTCAAGTGTTGCTCGTGCGGTGTCTGCGATTGCTTTTGAGGTTATTTCAATAGCTATTATATTTTCCGCGTACGAAAATAAAACTAGTCTGTCACCAGCTACTGTCATTTCACCCGGGGTTATAAACAAACTTGGTGAGATCTGAAGTATTTCAATATTTGATAAATTACCCGTCGTAACCTCTCTGTCGGTTACTAAAATCGAACGAACGTGCGTTTTAGTTTTTATAGATTCTTTACGATTTGATTTTTCACTGTCGCCAAGCAGTTTTAAAAAATTATCGTAGCCCACAATTTGTAAAATATCATCCCCTCTTTCTTCAAACTCACGGCGCATTAATTGCAGTCCATCAAGGGTTTCAATATACCTGATTTTTGGGGCCGAACTACCTGTTGACTTAATTGCTTGTAAACTAAGTTTTAAATCATCCGCAAGTTCAATTTTTTCTTTTAAAACATCGGCCTGAATTTTTAGAGCTGTCACCAACCTTTCTGGAGGCTCAGCTGTATAGTATCGCTCCTCACCTTTTTGTATAAAAATAACTAAACCTTTTTGCTTTAAGGTTTCCAGCACATTATAAACTGTTGCTCGATTAATATTAGATTTTCGAGCAATTACAGTAACGTTTGCTTTTCCGAGCTGTAAAAGCGCTAGGTAAACTGCCGATTCTTTTTCGGAAAACCCAAGCTGTTCTAATCTACTTATTAAACTCTTCATAGGCCAAAATGCGTCTTAATATCTCAAAAGTCAGTCTAGCAGTTTCCTCCCATGAAAAATCGTGAACTCGCGCCGAACCCCTTAAAACCAACTCACCCCTTAATTTATCGTCGTCAGAAATTAACCTCATGTTCTCCGCCCAAGCATCAATATCTCCAGGATCCGCAAATAGACCAGCGTCTTCCACAACTTCGTGAAGAGCGGGAATACTAGAAGCGAGCAGTGGCGTTCCGGAAGCCATTGTTTCAAGTGCTGGCAAACCAAAGCCCTCACACCAACTTGGCAAAACATAAGCTAGCGCCCCCGCCATTAGAGCTGGAACATCCGCGTCTCTAACATATCCTAATAGTTTTATACGGTTTTTAAACTTTGAACTGTTAATTGCCCTTTTTATATCCTCTGCCCCAAAACCATATTTACCACCCAGCACCAAATCAGCTTTTCCATTTTCTGCATACTTTGAAAAAGCCCTAATTAAATTAGCGATATTTTTCTTTGCCTCAAGTCGCCCTAAATAAAAGAAATATTCTCCCTGATTCAGTTCGTAGTGAAACAAAGTTTCAGTTAAGCCGTCCGCGTGTGCCATAAAACGTGACAGATCTGCAGAGAGCGGCACCACATCAATCTTGGTTTCCGCAACTTTATATATTTTTAGCAGATCATTTTTTGTGGCATTAGAAACAGCAATCAGTTGATCTGAAGATTTTATTTGTCTTGCAATCGCCTTTTCCTGCCTTATCTTTTCTTCCTCTGAGTAAACCTCGGGTTTTAGATGAAAGGCAACGTCGTGTACTGTAGCCACAATTTTTGTTTTGTTTGAAAAAAACGGCACCTCGTGAGCAGGTGAAAAAAATACATCCGGCGACCTAGTTAAAAGCTCAAAGCTAAGCCGAGCTTTTGTCCAGCCTTTTTTAAATGGCCAGTTTAATATCCGCCACTCAAAACCTGTCGGTAACTCCGCAAACTCTGGAACGACTGCACTTGAATAAAGAAGCACCCGCTCCCCCTCCTGAAGGGGTAGTTTTATTAAATTACTAATCAAATAAAACAGGTACCATTCAGTCCCTGTTCGATTCGTTCTTGTGAGCGGATTAACATCAATCCCGTAAGTCGTCATACTACTAGTTCGTGAACACACTTCGTTTATAGGCCTCCAAGTTTTCAAGAGCTAAACCAGTACCTCTGGCTACGGCCATCTGTGGCTCTTCAGTTACATAGGTTGGTACGCCGGTTGATTCTGCAATTAATCTATCCAGATTTCGAAGCTGTGAACTTCCACCAGAAATTACAATACCTTTATCCATCACATCTGCTGAAAGTTCGGGCGGAGTTTTAAACAAAACCTCTTTCAAGGTTGTTAAAATACCCTCGAGTAAAGACTGAATTGCCTGAGTTACGTCGTCTGAAGAGACCTCAATAATCTTCGGAAGCCCAGTGATCATATCCCGACCCTTAACTTCCATCGTGAGTTTTTCTTCAAGATACATTGCTGAACCGACATTGATCTTAATTTCCTCAGCCGTTCGTTCACCGATTGCCAAGTTATAGTTTCGGCGGACGTGCTCCATAATAGCGAGGTCAAATTTCACTCCTCCAATTCTAACAGAATCGCTAGCTACAATTCCACCGAGTGAAATGACTGCCATTTCAGTGGTACCTCCCCCGATCTCCACAATCATATGCCCTGACGGGCTACCGATTGGAATATTTGCCCCAATCGCCGCCACGATCGGTTGTTTAATGATAAAGGCAGCTTTTGCTCCTGCTGAAATCGCAGCGTCGATCACCGCTCGTCGTTCCGTTGAAGTAATACCACCCGGTACCGCAACCATTACTTCTGGTCTAAAAATCCTCACTCCGCCCACCGCTTTGTTAATAAAATAACGAAGCATAGCTTCGGTGGTTCGATAATCGGCAATCACTCCATCTTTGAGTGGACGTTTTGCAACAATCGTATCCGGTGTACGCCCAAGCATATCCTTTGCTTCCTTACCAACCGCCAAAACTTTTTTATCTATCTTTGAAATCGCCACCACCGACGGTTCGTTTATAATAATTCCTCTTTTAGGAAGATAAACCAAAACACTCGTGGTTCCTAAATCAATACCGATCTTCTTTGAAAACACCATAAATCTATAATTCAACAGTGAAGACGGTGTCTTGAGACAAAATAGAATTTAAATAATATTTATTGTCACCAAATTGTTCTTCACTTTCAACTGGCTCTGCAGCTCTCACTTTTTTACCAAAATCAAGGTCTAAAGTCAAAGTTACCGCATCAACCCCAATCTGTTTCAAAACCTCAAGTTGATAAACCCCACCCTTTATTGCGCTCGCAATATCGGCCGATAAATTAAAGGTTACTTCTACCTCAGCTTCACTACCCGCTAGCACCGAGTGTGTAAATGCCACCCGAGTGTACGCCCCTTGGTCTTCTGAAAAAAATCCTGCGGGTCCAGCTGTTACAACACTCTGACCTTTGATTAAAATATTAGTCACTCCCTGCCAGTCCTCACGGTTTTTGTTGAAGTAGTTAATTTTAACAGTACCGGTATAACCATTTTTATTTGACGTAATTCTATATTCAGTTTTGCGGGTTAAAAATAAATCACTGGCCGTACTCGTGTTTGCGTCTGCAACCATCAGTAAATCATCATAATTTGCCTCGACTCGACCCGACCAGCTGGCGTCGTCGTACGATTTTTGTACCTCATCTGAAAATGAGTAGACAACAAGTTTCTTTTCTTGAATACTTTTCCTTACGATCTCAAGAAATTGAAAAAGTTCACTACCATTAAAATTATAGAGCGTCATCAATAACTCCTGTGAAACTTTAGCGGTTTCTCCACTATTACTAAACGATAATTTTTTTGCGTTTACTGAACCGATTTGTGCCACCTCGTTTAAAAAATCTGGGGTAATCCCAACAACAGCATTTACTTTTGGAGCTGGTAAGCCGTGCTCCTTGGCTATTAGCTGAACATTATCGGCCGCCCGTTCTGCTACCACGGAAAAATCCGGCAACCAGTATGTGTCGTTTATTGTTAACGGCTCAAAATCTACTTTTTGAACCTGACCATTTTTCATAAAAACAAGTCCGACCTGATAAATTTCACCACCTGATGGTTTATAAGTTTCGTTATCTAAAAACAACACTAGCCACTGCGCACCACCCTGAAGTCCAGCAAACTCATCAACACCAGCTGTAATTGGAATTACCACATCGAGCACACTTGAATACTCACTAAACTTATCACTCACCATGACTACTACATCTTTGAAAACTGGGTGCAGATTCAGGCGCTTTAATTCCTCAAGTTTTGCGTTAATTACTTTTGTTCTAATGACCACCCTTTGCAGATCAGCGTTTACAAATTTAATATTTTGAAGCAGTAACTCTCTTTTGTCCGCTGGTAAATCGTTAAAACTAATATCTAGGTTATCCTGATCAACCACCTTATTCATAATGAGTAACGCGTCTTCAGCCACGTGTGTCATATCGACTGCCACGTCTAAACTTATATCTACGCCTTTAACTTGGTCCCCCACCCAGGGCAGGATTTTTAGCCAACTTAAAAACTTAATCCCTGAACTCATCTCCTCTAGACCCAACCTAATATTTGGAATTTCACCTTCTATTTTTGAAAATTCACTGCTTGCGAGATCAACCTGAATGTTATCGAAAGTTCCAGTCGTGCTCGACAATCCACTAGCAATTCGAGTTGCCCCAAAAATTGTTAAGCCGATTAAAATCAAAAAACCGATTACAAAAAGAAAAACGCCAGCGATAAATACCGAGCGTTTTCCCTGTTTTTTATTGCTTGCATCTTGTAAAAATTGGTTTTTCTTCATTTTATTTTTTTAAGTCTAGGATTCTCTTGACCCTTATATTTCTTTTGATATTTAAAAAAGCTTGAAATATGAATCCAGGTCATTTTAGAAGTAAGTTGTTTAAACAAACCACCATCTGCCGAAGCGCGCCGGTGGTAGTGAGTCATCACAGCACCCGGGTGATAAACAACTTTGTAACCTTTTTCCCAGAACCTTCGGCAAAGATCATTGTCTTCATAGTACAGGAAGAAACGTTCGTCGAACATCCCAACGTCAAACAAGGCTTCACGCCTTGTAAAAATTGCCGCCCCAATCATAGCGTCCACCTCCATATCCTGTGAGTGGTCGTCGTTCACCATTAAGTAGTGGTCCACAATTTCTTTACCTCTTTTTGTTTTTCCAAGCGGTGTGCGTCTGTACATTGGTAACGAGAGTCCTGGTAATCTGTAACACGAGTACTGCAAACTGCCGTCTGAGTTTCGAAGTTGTGGTCCGCAGACACCAACCTCTTTGTTGTCGTCCATAAACCGAACCAGTTCTTCGATCGAACCAGCACCAACCACAATATCTGGGTTGAAAATGAAAATATAACGTCCCTTTGCGATGTTAATTCCCTCGTTCATGGCACCACCAAAACCTTTGTTTTGGTCATTCGCAATATACCTAACATGTGTAAAATCAGACTTCAAAACATCGTACATGCCTGCTGCTGGATTGTTATCAACCACAATAATTTCGTAGTTCACTTTAGGTGCAGCTCGACCGATACTTTTCAGAGTTTGTCTTATTTGCTCTTTCTCAAAAGTATGAACAATGATTATTGAAACATCAACTATTTCGGACATATTTTCTAATTTCAGCGTTTGATTTAATTTGCGTTTCGGTAATAAGTTTTCTGTCCTTTAAAGCTCTACGTGCCAGTCGCCAGATTGAGAGTAGCCTACCCCTTGTTTGTTTTTCAAAAATAAAACCATAAAGCACTCGAGCTCCTTCGCCAAAAATAAGCTGTGGGGCTGACCTTATAAAATCTGCAAACGATAAATTCTTGAGTAGCACAAGTAGTTGATTTCGCGTTGAAAGAGCCGCGAAAAATGGTCGTTGATTCCGCCGATTTTTAATTCTATCGAGCCACGTTTGCTTTTCCGCTCCATACATTCCTCTGTAATGCCAAGCAATAGCCTGCGGAGCAAACTTTGTAATAATACCTAGTTTCTGAAGTCGCCAAGCTAAATCACAATCTTCCCGGTAAGCAAAAAACTCACCATCGTAGAACTCGTCGTTTAGCATTACTTTTTGAATTACACTCAAACGATAAAGTCCGATAGTCCCTGTTGGTCCAAAAAGACCAAGTTTATTGTCGTACTGCCCTTTGTCGAGCTCACCTGCTCCGCGATCTGACATTCGCCAGTCTTTACCCACGTTCATACCCGTTGAATCGAGAATATCTGACTTCACAGTTTCCTCTAAAACTTCATTGCCAGTATTCTCTCCAAAAGCGCGGTACAATTTTGGTTGAACCGCCCCCACATCAGTATTTTCGTCCAGTACCTTTACCATTTCCGCAATACAGTTCTCGTCGAGAATCATATCTGAGTTCATTAGCAAAAAGTAAGGATCTTCATCCTCATCTATACGGTGTTCGATTGAAAACTTTATTAGCTGATTAAACCCCGGGGCAAAACCCAAATTCTTAACATTCCGACCAACAATAGTTTTAGGGTAATAAGTTTGAAGATATTTAAGAGTATCGTCCGTGCTACCGTTATCTAAAATCCGAACCGTAAATTCAGAATAGGTTTGTTTTTCAAAAGATTCAAAAAGATCCGGCAAATATATCCGATCGTTCCAAACCAAAAAGTGTACGTATATTTTAGTCATAGCCTTAGTCTACTTTAAGTTAAGCTTCTGGTCAAAAAAAGTTATAAATCCTGATTTTTTCATAATTTGTACAGTAAATCTGAACAACAAATATAGCTAATACTAGCCAATAATATATGCATTTACTTGACAAAAGCTTTAAAATGTGTTATTAAATGTGCATAGTAAAGATGAGAAAAGGAGGTACGAGCCCTTGATCATCCGTTCACAATTCAGAAACCTACTTAAACAGCTACAAGGGCTTGTAAAAGTAATTTTCACAAGGAGAGACCCTAGCCTGGGGTAATTAGGCATTAAGCATTATTATGCTTAAAAAGACTGGATTGTGTATTTCTCACCGACATATATAATCCAGTCTTTTTCATTTTCGAAATTGACTACAGAAACTACAGTCCCCTGTCTGGGACTTTAAATAAATGACCGGAGGTCATTATGACCAAGATTGGAATGGATATCCCGGCAACAAATTTTCCCGCGCAACGCCTCGTGGCGCTGCGCCAGGCACTCCGCTACGACCTCGTGGGCGATTTCGCCCACGAGGTCGTCGTCACCGACCAGGGCGACATCCTCGCCCAGACGGTGTGGGTGCATACCCACACCGGCGAGCTCGTAAAGAGCCCGCCGGTGTCAAAGCGAGACGGACTCGTCCGTCTCGCCGACCACCTCGCCTGGCTCCAGGCGAAGGTGGAGACGTCCGCAAAGGTCGCGGCGCGACGCGCTGCGACCGAGCGACACCGAAACTCGTTCGAGTTCGGTGTCGTGGGCGGGGGCGATAAGCGCCCCCGCCGACTACAAGGCCAAGAAGGCCAAGAAGTCGGCGGAGTCCCGGAAGATCCGGGACTCAATGAAGGGAGGCTACTCCCTGAAGAGCGGGCGATAAGCGGCTGACCCCTACAACATGCAAATGTTTGTAGGGGTCCCATACAATGTTCATAAAATTGCTTGTGAGTATTGCTGGGAAATAAAAAAATCAACTGCAAGCAGTTGATTTTTTGTTTTACTGTTCTTTCGTCTTCTTCTCGGTTACATTAAACCCTAAATAGGTTCCAAGCATAAACCGCGTCTGCGCATCTATCGCTGGAATTGCCCCGAAGAGAATGAAGGTTATTGGTAATAGTCCCCACTGCGCAATCATAATTAACCAGTTATGCTTTCCAACCTCTCCTGGTCTTTTTGGCAGAAAGAGGAAGCTCATAATACCACTAGCAAACACCCCGATTGTGGCTACCTGCATCATTCGCTCAAGAGCAAATGGCGAGTTCGCAATAATCGCAGTTGGTGAGTCGCCAGCTACAAAGAACGGTAAATATCCCAGCATAAAAATCAGCATTGGCGCTGTGGCCCAAGTGTACATTCCTTCGATGTGATTAAAAAGGAACTTGAATTTAACGCTTCTTGGCAGTTCCGGGTGTTTTCTGAACTGTTCGATCATATACGGCAAATGCTCAACTCCCCAGGCCCAACGACGTTGCTGTTTGTAGAGAGCTTTCAGACTTTCAAAGTAAGTCTCACCCTCGACCGCATCCATATGCACCGGAATAAACATTGGGACAACTCTGTAATCACCGTCATAGTGAATAAGTCCCTGCAAGAAAATTCGTGAGTCCTCCGACACCAAATCCGCTTCGTGGTAACCAACATCCACCAGCATTTGCCAGGGCATTGAGTGACTGGAAAAAGTCCACATTCTTTCTTCACGCACCAGTTCCGTGAGTAACCAAAAAGTTGTTCCAAAAGCAGAAATGCGCACCGGTGCCGTGGCGTACCAAATATTATTTGAAAAGAGCGTGAGTGGTTGGTAGCTGGCGCGAAGAGGATTTTCGACGGTTAAAAATAAATAAGTTAACCGAGCAAAATACTGTTCGTGCGCAATAGTGTCTACATCAAAGGCTGAGACGAGAATATTTTCGTACGGCAAGTGCATTTCGTTTATAATCGGCCGAACCTCTTTTGCCATCCACCTCATGTTACTGCCCTTTCCCGCCATTTCTCCAGGCAAACCTTTCGGGTGCACAGTAAACATCAGTTTTTTAAACTTATCCGCAAATTCTTTTGATAAAATTTTCTTGTACTCTAGGAAGTTCTGTTCATCCCCCTCTTCACCACCAAGAACAACGATAAACCTATCAGAGCGATATTTGGTTTCGCTCAGAGATTTAAGGGCGTGGCGTAAAATTGAGATATCTTCCTTGTAAGTTGGGAGCATTACTACGTGGTAAATTCTTTCCCAGTTCTCGAACTTCTGAACCTCAGTCTGCCAATCATGGTGCACAGTTTGCTGATATTGTTTGTAGGCAAAGATGGTGTGGACCAGGAAGTAGAGCACTCTGAGTGTCCAATATAAATCAAAGATTATGATAAAGACAACGGCGATAACTGGGGCAAAAAATGATGCAAAAATTGCTAGCAAAATAGTGCTCCAAGCTAAAAAACCGGGCACTATTTCCCAAAACCGTAAACGGCCATACTGTCCAAATTGTTCAGGCATAACTAAACTTTCAAGTAATTCCTCATTGCAAACCAAGTTGTAAGCACACTAAGTAGCGTAAGTACAACAAATTGTGAGCCAAAAATCAAGAGCCCGTTATCTAGGAAGTAGTTGAAAACTGAAATATTCACTTCACCGAAGAAATTAGAGATCTGCGTTTCAAAACTTCCGAGGAATAAAAATGTTCCGCCCATCACCGCTGAAGTTGCAAGAAGGCTGTAAAAAATTGATTCAAGCAGGAATGGTCCGCGAATAAACCAATCGTTTGCACCAACTAATTTCATAATTCCAATTTCGTCCCGATGCACGTAAATCGCAACACGAATAGTGTTAAAAATTATCATTATGGCAATAAGCCCAAAGAATCCTGCAATAACTATTCCACCAATTTGGATTCGACCATTAATCGTTTCGATATTTTTTATAATATCTTCGTAGTTCTGATAATCCTTATTACGAATATACGGCGAAAATTCTGGTGTTTCAATTGCTTCTAAAATAAACGGAAAATCAGCTGGCGAATGTGCCGAAACCACCACTGCGTGACCAAGCGGAGTCCCGCCAACTTCATCGATTGACGATAAAATTATAGGTTCAGTTTTATGCTTTTCTCTAAAGTCGCTTGTTGCGTCTTCGGCTGAAATAAATACTGCGTCTCTTACCTGTGGCAATCCGAGCAAGTAGCCCTGAGAAGCTTTAGCAATATCCTCTGAAGCATCAATATTGAAGTAAACGGTAATTTCCACTTTGTCTTCAATACTCTTTAGCGTAGCGTTTGCCATTAGATTTAAAAAAATGATGGCGTTAATTGTAAGTAGCGTTAGAATGAAAATTGTAATCGTAACAAAAGACAGCCAAAAGTTTCGAAAGAAATTTTGAATTGCGAATTTAAAAAGTCGGTAGGTCGAGGTAAACATATTAAGAAAGCTTATATTTACCGTGCTCCATATCCGAGGCCACCTCACCTTCTTGAATAGTGATCACACGTTTATTTAAAGCGTTAACAATATCCCGATCGTGCGTAACAAGAACAATAGTCGTTCCATAGGAGTTAATATGTTTAAGTAATTGAATAATTTCGTGTGAGTGAATAGTGTCGAGGTTACCGGTTGGCTCGTCAGCGACTAAAATCTTTGGCCGGTGCACTAGCGCGCGCGCAATTGACACTCGTTGCTGTTCCCCACCTGAAAGTTGGCGTGGATAACGGTCGATTTTATCCGATAGCCCGACGATCTTTAAAACTTGTGGCACCACTTCCCGGATACGTTTTCCCCGGTCCCCCGCTACCTGCAGCGCAAAGGCTATATTTTCACCAACAGTTTTTCTTTGTAATAATTTGAAGTCCTGAAAAACTACGCCGATCTGACGCCGAAGCATTGGAATTTCACTTCTACGGATTCGGCTAATATCCCAATCACCGATAACTATACTTCCGCCAGTAGGTTTTTCCTCCGCAAACAAAAGTTTAGCCAAAGTAGTCTTTCCGGACCCACTTTGCCCAACGATCGAGACAAATTCTCCAGCTTTAATGTGTAAACTCACGTCCTTCAAAGCTTGCGTCTCGGGCTTATAAAGTTTGCTAACGTTTTTCAGTTTGATCATGAAATAATTATATCATGAAAAGTAATCAAAAATTAGCCAAAAGATATAAACAGGTAAATTATAGTTAAGACAATTTTTAATCGTTTTGGGGCAAATAAAAAAGCTGGGACGAATCCCAGCCAGTAACTACCAGGCTAGCTCAGCCTCACGAAAAGCTGTTCTTGCCTCCTCATACAAACCGAGCCCAAAGTAGTGGCTTCCGAGCGCGGTCCGTTTATAGAACTTGGCAAGTACTGGTGAGCGTAGTGTTTTATCAACTACGACCTTGCCAGTAGCGTCTTGAACAAGACTCGCTCGCATAGCTTCGAGCTCACTGTGCAGTAAAGCAAGCTTTGCGACGTGAACGCTCTTTTCGTGCTCCTTACGCGGACGCTTTTCGATTTCCGCAAAAGCTCGGCGCATCCAGTCAACGTATTCACGCTGAAATTCCAGTGCTTCAAGGACAAACTTAACCCGACGAAGCCGTTGAAGCGCACTTCCGGAATGGCCAGCATTCAGTAGAATGCTGGCTGGGCGAAGGTCATCCACAATACACCTGCGGTAAGCGTTCCGCCAAGGCTGAAAGTGCGTAACTTCAAGCCTTAAAATAAGCTCCGAGATTTGCCAAATGGCGTGGTTAAAGTTGCCACGCCCAGCTTCCCGCTCGACCTCGTAGATAATTGAACCAATTTCGAGGTGACGAAGTCGCATCTCGTGCTCTTCGTGAGCAATGAGTTGCCGAACGAGCAAATGGCGTTCTTCAATATGCCCGCAGATATCGATCATCGCGCGGTACAGCCGATAGCCGTTATCGCCAGCAGCGATGAGTTGCGCTGCTGACTTCCCAGGATTCTGCCTGCCGAGCGAGTCCCTGCACTCCGCAGAATCACCAAGACGCCAAGCCATCTGGATCCGCTCTTCGTGCAGAGCGCCCGAAAGCTCAGCCTTTGCTTCAAGTGCCTGCGCCGTAAACGCGACCCGCTCGTCAGCGCTTAACCGTTTCCAGGCCCGCACCTGTCCGTTAAGGTCAAGGCAGGTTTGGATTAACCGAAGCATTACAGAAATATAGCCCTCGTTTTGAAAGCTACCGTAGCCGTAGCCGTCCTTGGTGTGACCAAGGCTTCGGTCAAACTTGTCGAGAGACGCAAAGTAGTGCCACACTTTCTGACGATGGTTATAGGCCAGTACACCCCCGTGCTCGAAGATCTGCGCAGAGTCCTCCACAAGGTAATACAAATGATTACTCAGCCTCACGAGTGCAGAGCGCGGGACATGCACTGTCCTGTTTTTTGCAACCCGAAAAATCTTTTCGTCCTCATTCGACATCTTTTACCTCTCTTCAAAATTGTTGAAAGAACAAGATTTGTTTACTATAATTAGAGGCTTTTGTCAATTTAAAAACTAGAGAAAAAGTAACACAAAAACAAAATATCCCGTCCGTAAGAACAGGATATTTTGGAGCCTTCGGGCGGATTTGAACCGCCGACCTCTACTTTACGAAAGTATTGCTCTACCAGCTAAGCTACGAAGGCATTAAATTTGTAATTTTTTATCACAAAACAAAAACGGTGTCGAGTCTATCTTACAAAAAATTTAATTTTACTTTGTTCCTTAAATTTTGTAAACGCTGGAAGCATTCCTGTTTTATTAACTGTTATTACTTGCAAGGCAACCCGCGCCCGCTCATTTGGATCACCCGAAATATCCACTACTTTAGCGATTGAATAAAAATCCTCAGCTTCTAAAATTGGTGAAACCGTCCCCAGTTCGGCCTCAAACATATCTTTATATAGAGCCGGCAATTCATCTTTTGTAAAATAACCAGTATCGCCACCACTCGGTGCTGAGAGATCGTCACTTCGAGTCATTGCAAGATCCGTAAAATTAAACCCCGAATCCAGGTCATTTAAGATTTTGTGCATTTTTTCCAGAGGTTCAGTTTGAAACTCTGCGTTTTTCGCTACTACAGTTTCTGAGTCTTGAGCGATTAAAAGTGGGGTGACTATATATTTTCGATAATCAGCCTCCGACCACTGAACCGACTCTAAAAAATCCGCTAAACCCGGCTCGTTCATTACAAAATTCTGAACCGAACTTTGCGAAACGTGCACACCAAGCGATTCACCGAATTGCTCCAGTTGTTTGTCGGCAATCAGTCTCCTTAAAGCCAAAGTAAATGGATCATTATTTTCGTTGCTAGTTTTTTTCTGAATTGAGTCCATTATTCCCGCCATTTTTGCTACATCACCATACCAAATTATATCCCTATCCACGACCGCTGCTGGAACTGGAAAAACTCTGGCGATTAAACTGGCTGGCCCTTGGTACCAATGCTCAACATAAAATCCAAATAAGCCAATAATTATACTCGCGAAAAGTACGGCTAAAGCAAAAAAAGATCCCACATACGAAAGTGAAAGTCGTTTTTCGTGGTTATGGAATTTTTCGTGACGCGCTATTTTCATAACAGACTTTCGCGCTCAAATTTCTGTTTATCGAAAAAATAATAAAACCAACGTTTTGGATTGGAAACAAAACTTTCCGTTTCTTCAGGGATATTTTGCATAGCTCTAAAGTCACCCGATTTATCTTGCACAACAATTAGAGTCTCGCCTTCTTTTGACAGTCCGTATTTTAGCCGACCTTCTTTTTCGAGATAATCTTCACTTGAAAGTGTGTCTATTAAACCGAGGGTGTTTAATCTATCTTGTTCTAACATTGCCCGTTCCTGCTCCATTTGCGCGATTTCGTGCTCAATCTGTGAGTTGCCAACATATTCTTTACCAAAAGTTAAAGCCAAAAAGAAAATCACCACAATATTCAGTAAGATAAATATTTTGATCTTATTCTGTTTTTTGATTAGTGGTTTTTTCTTCGACATTTATTGGGATGGTTGGGGTTTTAAAGGGTGTCTTTGATTTTTCTAAGTCCACCGCCTGTTTCTCTTCAGCTTCTTCTCCTGTTACCAAACATTTTACCTCAAGAATTAAATCTCGAACATGGTTCGGATTTTTTAGTCCGTAAAATTCGAGATCAAATGTTTCACCTTTGATTGTGTGAACCCGCAAAGCTCCTAAATTCAGTAGCCCAACGATCCCAATTTTTTTGATTTTAACAGACTTAATTTTCTTATACCAAAGTTCGTGAATTTCGCGTTTAAAGAGGCTTACCTGGTGCAAATCAATGATCCGCCGATCGGTTACAATTAACATTGATAATCGCCAAATATTCCAAATTCGAAAAGTGTACCAAACACCAGCAAGTTCAATTAAAACAAAAAATAAAATACCTGTTAACTCCAATTTCATTAACGAAAAGAAGAAAAAGAATGGCAAAAGAATCCAAATAAAACCAAACAATAATCGTGAAAGTTCGAGTAAAATGCTCTTTTTCACAATCGCAATGATCTCCTCATCAACATCTAACTCTACAAAACCTGCCTTCATAGTGTCAGTTTTTTCTTCATAGCCGAGATAGCTGATGCTTTGTCGCTCCATGGAATTTTTTTACCGTGTGCCACTGCCATTACTGGCTCGTTACCCTTACCGGTTAGAATGACAATATCCCCTTTTTCCGCCAGCATAATTGCTTTTTCTATCCCAGCATTTCGGTTATCAATCAAAAATAAATCCACCCCCTCTTTTTTTCCAGCACTTACTGCACCTTTTGCCACCTGTTCAATAATTTTGCGCGGATCATCGTCGTACGGATCTTCGTTAGTCACAATCACAATATCCTCCTGTTCGCCAGCAAGGCGACCAATAGGGGCTCGTCTTGCTACATCTCGGCCACCGCCTGCTGAACCGTGGACGCCAATAATACGCTTTGGCTTTAGTGCTTTCACGGACTTTAACAGAGCCGAAATAGCGTATGGTTCATAGGCATAGTCCACAATCACCATAAAATCCTGCCCAAGGTCCACAATCTCAAAGCGCCCTGGCAGGGGCTCAACTTTTTCTGCAGATGCAACAATATCACGCAACGGCAACCCAACCGCTACCAGTGCCCCCATAGCTGCCACAATATTTTTTATCTGAAAGTTAGCGCTTAGCCGAACCTTAAACTCGAGCCCATTTACGGCCATCGTCACCCCAGTCTGGCTGTGCTTAACAATGTTAGCAGACAAACGATCTTGGCCAAAATCTTCACCATCTCCAGCCTCGTCCTCGTTGAACTGATACCAAATAGTTCGATCCGCCCTGAACTTAGCAAAGTAATCGGAATATTCATCGTCAGCATTTAAAACACTGATTTTATATATCACCTTCTTGTTGATCGTCTTTTTAGGTGAGTCGATAAGGTGTTTAAATAGCTTCCCTTTAGCTTTTTTATAGTTTTCAAAACCACCGTGCGCTTCAATATGTTCTGGTGTTAAATTCGTAAAAACCACCACATCATAATTTATACCAAGATGCCGAAACTGATCTATGCCCTGTGATGATGTTTCAATAATCGCGTAATCACAACCCGTTTTTACCATTTTATGCATCAGGCTTTGCAGATAAAACCGACCAGGCATAGTCATTTTCATTTTGTTTTCTATTGCCTCACCAGCAATCTTAAAACCTGCGGTTGTGGTATAACCTACCTTTGCTCCGGTCGCTACAAGCATTTGTTCGATAAACTGTACGGTTGATGATTTACCGTTCGTTCCAGTCACGCCAATAACGATTAGCTTATTTGAAGGATAACCATAAGCAAACGCTGAAATTTTCGCTAGCGACCAGTGATAACTCTGGAGCCATGGTTTTGGGATTATTTGTTTGATTTTATGTAGCATATTCTTACACCAGCCTATCATTTTCGGTGGGTTTAAAACAAATTTGGGGACTTCAGTTTCGCCTAAACTGGCAGAAACCGGCCCCCATTTTATAATCAACAATCTAAAACTACAAATTACGAACTTCTTCACGGAACTGTTCACCTCTATCAAATTCGTTAGCAAAGAGGTTAAAACTAGCTGCACCAGGGCTCAGCAAAACAATATCGCCCACTGACGAAACAGCCTTTGCCCTTGTAACCGCTTCTTTCATTGATTTTACGCCAGTCTCGATAGAGACTTTACCATTAAGAAGTTTTTCAATTTTATCGGAAGCGTCCCCCTCAAAGAGAATTACGTGCTTACATGCTTTTGGAATTTCGTCGGTCATTGGTTCGTAGTCGAGCATCTTATCCATTCCGCCGGCAATTAAAATCACGTCTTTGTCGGCACCAAAATGTTTTAAAGCTGCGACCACTGCGGTTGGGTTAGTAGCGGTTGTGTCGTTAATATAGCTAATTTCGTCCACCTCACGCACCAATTCCTGACGATCAGAAACACCTTTGAACTCACGTGCTACTTGTCTTACTACCTCTACTGGAATACCACGAAGCAAACCAGACGCAACAGAAGTCAGAATATTTGAAACACTATGCTCCCCCTTTAGGCCTACTTCAGCCAGCGGGATAATTTCAGTTTCAGCCATCTCTCTTCTAAATACAATCATGCCATCTTCCCTCACATAACAACCGTCGTGCTCTGGCTGGTCAATCTTCGAGCACCAGAAAAGCTTCCCCTTCACTTTTGTTTCCATTGACCTTACTGTTTCGTGATCCCAGTTCAAAACCGTGTACTGTTCCTCTGACTGCCACTCATAAATAATTTCTTTTGAGTGAATGTAGTGACCATAGGAGTGGTACCTGTTTAAATGGTCTGGGTAAACGTTGGTTAGCACGGAAATATCCGGCCCACGTTTTAGATCTATAAAAGCCTGGGGCATACTTTCAAGTAACCAACTTGAGAGCTCGAGTACGATAAGTGTAGGTTCGCCTCTTGTTAAAATTTCGTCGAGCATTTCAAGTGGTGATACTTTAATATTACCGGCAATTACGGTTTTTTCATCAATCTTTTCGAGCATCTCGCCAATCATTTTTGTGGTTGTAGTCTTTCCCTTTGTGCCGGTTACCGCAATGATTGCGTAGGGGCAGTATCTAAAAAATAAACTTACATCTGATTCAATTGAAACACCTTTTGCCCGCGCCGCTACTATAAACTCAGACTCACTCGGTACTCCAGGATTTTGAACAACACAATCGACATCTACGAAATCTTCTTCTCGGTGCTCACCTAAAACAAAAAGTGGCGCATAAATAGTGCGGTTTGGATACATATCTCGGTACTTATGGTACCAGTCCATCACTAGAGACATCGATTCTTCGAGTTCGACCTCATCTTTAAGATCTGTAATAATGGTTTGCGCTCCGTGACGAATTAGCCATTTTGCAGCACCAAGACCACTTCCTTGTTTGTAACGACCAAGACCCATCACAGTTACCACAGCGTCTTGAAAGTTTTCGATTTTAGATAAATCCATATTATATAAATCCAAATGTTAAAGCTCTAATGTCAAATAATAAGATAGCTTTGACATTGGATATTAGAAACTTGATATTAAAATTATACCACAGACATCTTTTTTAGACGTTTAAGATTGTAGATTTCTTTGACAATTTCAATAATAATCAACTGAACAAAAGCTAAGCCAAACAGAATCACCCACTCCTGCGTAGATAATTGGGTTAATTTAAATAGATCTCTTAGCATAGGAATTGAAAACGGTATAAACAGCATAACAAAACCAAGTACCACACTCGCTACCAACAACCGGTTTTCAAATGGGTGTGAGGTGAAGATGCTTCGACGAAATTTCCGAACAGCAAAAATGTAAATCAGTGAATCTAGACCGAGTGTTAGGAAGATAAACGTACGAATTTCTTCGATATTTGTACTGTGGTGAAGTAAATAGAAATAAATCCCAAACAACAAGAAATCCGTGAGCATTCCCACCAAGAAAATGAGAATCTTCATTTCACTGTTTAAAATTGGCTCACTCTTTGGCCGTGGTGGTTCGTCCATAATACCGTCTTCGCCTGGCTCAAAAGTAAGCGCCACACTTGGTAACCCATCTGCGATTAAATTAATCCACAGAATCTGAGCTGGTAAAATCGGCAGTGGTAGCGACAACGCCAAGGCACCAACCACTAAAATAATTTCACTAAAACTATCCGACAAGAAGTAGACCATCATTTTGCGGATATTATCAAAAATTGTTCGGCCCTCATAAATTGCGTCGATAATAGTTTTTACATTATTGTCGAGCAAAATCATATCCGCTGTTTCTTTTGCCACCGCCGTTCCAGAACCAAGCGCAATACCAATATCCGACGCTTTTAGGGCTGGTGCGTCGTTCACACCATCACCAGTCATCGCTACTGATTTACCCCGACTCTGCCAAGCCCGAATAATCCTAAGTTTATGTTTAGGAGCTACCCGGGCGTAAATGTAGAACTGATCCACCCGTTTTTTTAAATCTTCGTCATTCATTTCATCGAGCTCAGCTCCAGTCAAAATCGCCTGAGCCCCTGCTTCTATTCCAGCCTCAAGCGCAATCGCCCGAGCTGTTTGTGGGTGGTCGCCTGTAATCATAACTACCCTAAGGCCGGCTTTTTTGGCTTTGGCGATGGTTGCATTTGTCTCTTTCCTGATCGGATCTTTCAAGCCCACAAAACCAATTACTTTGAGATCATTAACTAAAGAATCTGTAAGCTCCTTATGTTCAGGCATTTCTTCTGCTTTTGCCACTAACAGCACACGTAAACCGCTTGCAGTCATTTCTTCAAAGGTTTTCAGGAGTTGTTGACGTTCCTTGTCACTTACATCGGCCTTTGCTAACAACATTTCTGGAGCGCCAACAGCGTATAAAATTCGGTGTTTTTTAAACGTAAAAGAACTAGCTGAGTATTTTTTTATTGAATCAAATGGTAGCTCGCTTATTAGTGTGTATTTATCACATTCTAAATTAGGTTCTAAACGCTCGGTGTAACGTCTGAGCGCAATTTCGGTTGGCGAACCTTTCAACACCTCTTTGTGTGTTTTATCGTCTATCTCTAAAATCGATGCATTTGTTGTTAAAATTGCCCGCCCAATTTCATAAAGCTTTTGGTCATTACTACCGATTGGGACTATATCATTACCAACTCTGATTTCGGAAACTTCCATCTGCCCAGTGGTTAAAGTTCCGGTTTTATCCATACAGATCACCGATACACTCCCTAAGGTTTCAGCTGAAACAAGTTTTCTGACCAGTGCCTTCTTTTTTAGAATTCTCTGCATACCGATTGCTAAAATCACAGTAAGCGAAACCGCCATTCCTTCTGGCACCGAGGAAACAGCTATCGCTACCGATAGGTAGAACATTTCGGCAATATTAAAACCCGCCAAAGATCCGCCAATGAAAATGATTCCTGCCAAGGCAAGCACTGCCAATCCAAGAATGCTCGCAAAACGACCAAGTTGTGCTTGTAGTGGTGTATCTTCGTCCTCAATCTCTGAAACAAGCTGAGATATTTTTCCGATTTCTGTATGCAAACCGATCGCTGTAACCAAAATCTGCGCGTGGCCACCAACCACAACAGTCCCAGCAAAAACCATATTTTTTTGATCGGCAATCGCTAACTCTGACGCTACCGCCTCTGAATGTTTTTTTACGGCACTTGATTCACCGGTTAGGGCTGACTCGTCCACTGAAAAAGTTTGCGCATCGATCACACGACCGTCTGCTGTAATTTTTTCACCCGCAGCTAATAGCAAAATATCACCCACAACAATTTGAGAAGCTGAAATTTCGTGAATTTTACCCTCTCGTTTTACATTAACAGTTTGTGGCAGATAAGCCTGAAGCGCGTGAAGTGAACGATCTGCCTTATACTCCTGAAAAAAGCCAAGTACCACATTTAGAGTTACCGCAAGACTAATCACTATTACATCAAAAAACTCTTTTAAAAATAAGCTTACTATTGCAGCAAAAATCAAGATGAGCATAAAAGGGCTCATAAATTGCTGAATAAAAATAGAAAATACGGCCCTTGGTGGCTGTTTCGGAATCTCATTTACTCCGTTTTCCCGTAATCGACGCTCCGCCTCTTTTACTAATAATCCCTTTTTTGAGCTAGAAAATGCTTCAAAAACATCTTTTTTGGACTGCGCGTGCCAGGAAATTTGATTTTTTACCTCCATACACGAACATTATATCACGAAGATAAATTATCTAATATTAGCCTGAAAATTTCATTTTAAAATTGACAAAATGAGGAAAATGTAATACAGTTGACAGTTCTTTTATTTCTTTGTATTAAACCTGGAGGCTAAATGGTGATTATAATTATTACCAGTGGCTTCTGTGCACTGGTTCTGTTCAATGTACTAGCGAGCACTGCGCAGCCGGTCAAAAGCCAAAAAGCGCCAGCGAATGCTTACTGGCGAAACCAAAAAATCGCCAGCTTGAAAAACCACCAGCTCGAAACGTTGCTTGCTGAGATTTGCATCAGCTCAACTTCCACTGAGCAAGTTAAGTGGCGGATCGAAACGGAACTTGGGTATACTGGTGACACCTTTGTAAAAAAAATGTGTGTAGGCAGGAATTCGATCGAGTTCTTTGTCTTCCTAGTAGCGCCAGACGGAAATCTGATAACCTATCTGCACAACAAATAGGAGGTCATTGATGGATAAAGAAAAAGTTGCGGCTTATCACCGCCAAACACTTCACAACAAGTTGATGGCGACGAGCTCCTTGCTCTTCTGCACCATCGTTGTCGTGGTGTACAGCGACAGAGTTGTACACGTCCTGAGTCTTGGCTAAAGCCAGACCCAGAAAAAACCACACGCCCCGTCTGCAAAGACGGGGCGTTTATCTTATGTAATTGTATTATTTCGACCCGCACTCATTCCGTCATCCTGAAGCGGGCGTCGAATTTGGCTGAAGGATCTCCTTCGCTTTCGTGCTGAATCGAGACTTGTTTACGATGTAATTCAACACTGAGATTCTTCGGTGTGGTCCACGCTCACCTCAGAATGACAGGGTTTGTGATTTACTTCAAAATAATTCACGTCAGTCTTAAAATTACGGTTTGGTTTATTTGGTGTAATTGTGAGCTAATCGACATTTAAAGTTGGTTTTTGCCCCTGTCGTGTAGCCAAATACCAAGCAGCGAGGATGAGCTTTTTTTGAAGTGAGAATCCT
>PFWT01000006.1 GCA_002791275.1 Candidatus Uhrbacteria bacterium CG_4_9_14_3_um_filter_41_35
TAAAACAAAAATGAAGCCGAAGCTTCATTTTTGTGTTTATGGTTCGATGTAAATCGTGCCGCCATAATACACCCATGGATAATTATGTATATTTTTTCCGTACAAATAAGCACATTCAGCCGCGGTTTCATCATCTTTCGGATTATTCAATGCATCCCATCCATTGTCAAAACATCCCTCGCTACCATCTGGACCGTCCGTGCAAACTCCGCTGCACCAGCCCCAGTTGTCGAGGATATGCACCGCTGGCCGGAAGGCGCACCGGCCACCAAATTGTGGGTCTGCGCACGGGGTGTTGGTTGGCTGGCCGGTGCCTGAATCGTAGGTACACTCATCAAGCTGCTTTAGAAGCACGTCGTCGCAGTAGTAGTTGTGCTGGTAAGTAAAGAAGTTCGGGTCGCAACTTTCGCTGGTCATTCCCCACTCATCTTCGGTGTCGCAAAGGCTGGTGGTTTTTGAATCCGGCACGAGTCCGCGGTGATTTTTGAAGAAGTTATTGTTTGCTTCCGAACCGGAATAATTACCATCCGGATCATCGCCCCAGTTTACAATTACCCGGCGAAGTGGCAACTGATTTTTATCCGCGCCAGCAAAAAACTTCACAGTTGCTCTATAAAACGCCTTTGCCCCGGTCTGATCCCCCGAATCCTGTCCATTTACGGTAATGGCGTTTTCCGAACCTTCAGCGCACAAACCGTTGTAGCAATTAAAAGTGTCCACTGAATACACTTTTGGTGGATTACCGCTCACTAAAACATCGCTTGAAAGAACATTTCCAGTAGTGCCAAGTAACCCAACCGTACCGTTTTCGTCGTACATCTTTGTAACCGAGTTCCAAACATATTTCTTACCGAAGTCGATCTTGGCATAAAGCTGCGCAAAGCGCTCCACAAAGGCATTGGCCGGATCTTCAATGGCTGGCGATGTCCAGAAGTGTGGGTATAATCTGTCCTGTTGCTGCACGCTATTGGTTGTTTCAGCGGAAGTGTCGAAGAACAAGTAACTTCTGACCTCTGCCACCGCCGGCGACAGCACTTGGTCCTCAAGACAACTCAAGAATTCATCACCAGTCGGTAAGTTATAGATACCCTGAAACCAAGTTTGGTGCCCTACGCGTGAGGGAATACCCGTTCCTTTGGTGAAACAAGAGGTAACTTTGAGCGGTGGTTGCGGCGCACTAACATCTCGCGGATTTACCGAGGAAGCCCCAAACGGTTTTGGTGTTACACCGATACTGTAACGCATCGCGGGGTTAGCATCGACAATTGCAAAGCCGGAATCCGGATTTTTAATGCGATCGGTAAAAGCATAACTCTTATCTACACTAGCCACTTCCACTAATTGTTTGCAAGCAGGATAAACCGTGTAATTTACATACAGTGATCGAAAACCTTGATCTGTATTTACCGCGCCATCGCACGGCTCACCGGGTGCATTAGATGAACAAGCATGTTTGTGCAACTCATTAATCAAAGTATCCGTATACTCGAGTCCTGACTCCAAACAATCTAAATAAGAATCAACCGCCGTATCGAACACTTCATAGGAATCAAACGTGGCATTGTCATTTAGAATCCCAACGGCGTAAGCAACCGTGTCGTTAAGGGAAAGTATTTTTTTAATTTTTGGTTCCGTGGCGTTACCGAAAAATTCTACTGAAGATTCCGCTGGAGGCACGCACTGCTTTTTGAAGTCGGTAGAATCGGCTTTAGTGTGATAACTAGCGTCCGGTACACACACATAAGGACAGTCGTCATCTCCCGCTGATTTTAAACAAGCTGAGGCGTAGTGATTAGTTACTTGGTTACTATTGAAAGCACACTGTCCGACGAGCGCAAAATAGCCAGTAGGGCAAATTACATTTGTTGCACAAGAAGCTTTGCCGTTTGTACCGAATAACCTGTCTGCTGAATTATCTGAGCTACAACCTCCAACAGCCTCCGTTGCTATTTCGGCACAGGCCATATCCCCCTTTTGCATTCCTGTTCTGGTTGGCCCAATATCCACAAAGAGCCGCGTGTCGTTACACATATAGGTCTCTTCGAAGTAACCAGCCTCCAGATTTTTAGCAAAGAGATCAGTTGAACCTCTGAGCTGATCAATCGGCAACCAAGTTAAACAAGCACCGGTGGTTTGATCACCGTTTATGTTTAGACCGGTATCGCGCTCCAAACAGTAACCCTCTAAACCAACCGCGTCGTCCTCCTTGTTGATAACATTACAGTTTCCAGCGCTGGCCATTGAAGCTCCATCGGTAGACTGCGTACTTCCACAGCCAAACTGCTGACCATCGTTTCTTACGATACAGAAAGCACCCGCAGCGTCGCCACTTGTACAAATTCCGAGCGAACCGGCGTCTACCTCCGGGAATTCCTGAATCAATCGGCGTTCGATGTCGTCGACAGTTGTTTCGTTGTCCACAAAGGCTGTAGCCCCACCTGAAGTTTGAAGTTTTTTGTAGCTACACTCACAAGTTTCACCCGGAGCGCAGTAATTCGCTTCTTCAAAGCCCTGTTTTGTGGAGTACGGAATTGCCCTCGCACCAGCTTCAATAGCTTTTGATCCGACTATTGCCAGTCTATTAATTACAGTGTCGAACTTTGACCAAAGGCTAACTATTTTATTTGGGAACGGGCTGAATTGTTCCGGCTGAGCTCGGCACTCAACTACTTCAGAACCATTAGCGTCAAGTTTATCGCCAGACGCTGAAAGCACACAGCTTCCGCGGTAACAAGTCCCCTCTTGCGTGGAAACCGCCTGGAAACAGGTGGCGTTTGGTATTACAAGTCCACCCGCGTCTTTACATAATAAATCAGAATCACACTGCGTATTTAGATCTTTCACACAAACACCTGAAGAACAGATCTGCGTTGCGTTACAATCGGTATCTTGTGAACACTGACTACCCTCCTCAACTTCAAAACAGCTTCCGGTAACGCAACTGCCACCCTGTTTACAATCAAGGTTATCTCCGCAAGAAGTTCCGTCGTTTGAACAGTGACCAACAACGCAAGCGGTGCCAATATATGCCTCATCCTCGGAACAAGATCCGGCAACAAAGCCAAGCGTAAATTCATTATTTGGATTAGTTAAGTTGCAGGTATTTACGAAACCACCACAATCCGAGTCGTTTGCGCAAGGTTGATTATCGTAATTTAAGTAATCGGTTGAGGTCAGGTCTTTGTCACTTGAACTCCTTTTAACATATAGATCAAGCTCACAGGTACCTTTTTTGAAGGTAATGTCCACTTGGTCAAGGTGCTGAATCGCAAAGTTATTTGGAATTGAGTAACCCGAATACTCCTCACCATACCAGCTGGTATTGCGTTTTGCGTAAACATCTTCGGTAAACACCTCCGGCACATCTTTTACATTCCATTTACTGCAAGAAGAACTGTCGCCAGTGTCTGAATACTCAGAACAAAGAGCCAGAGAGTCGCAAATATTGCGGTAACTACCTATAGAATCGTCCCAAACCGTGGTACTCGAAGCACAGTTTAGCCACTCACCGCAGGTGCGGTCGCGGTCGACTTTCAGGACTTGGTTGGTGTCGTTTGCAAGACGAGGTACTGGTACCATACTTGCCGGTTTCCAGTACGGTGCGGTCGCGGTCAGTGTGATTGTATCGAAAACCTCTGGTGCACATACACCTTTTACGTCTTCACCAAGTTCGCTCTTCATTACTGAACAGTCGCTCTGGTTGTAACAAGAACCGGCGAACACGTAGAGATCGTTAGCTGTGTAGTTAGCCGTTCCCTGTAGATTATCCGCTAGTTTTCCAGAGACACCGCCCGCTAATTTAGCATCCGTAATGTCGTAAACCGCCCCGCGATCGTAAACACAGCGTTGCTCACAAAGATCGAGCGAGTTACCTTGAACATCACGAATACTTGAATCAGGCGCACTACAACTAATTGGCTTCACCAAAGCCTCCGGCTCTGTGCCCAAAATTGAATCCGCGTGCGTGCTGAGCACATAAGTCGCGCTTGCGTTGTAGTCGAGCCCCGGCTCACCGGTATCGTTAAACAGCGTACAGCCGAGGGTTTGCGAAACTAGACCATTACACTTGGTACCGGAAAGAATGTCGTCTGCAGTTAAACGATCATTATTTATAAAATTGTAGGCTTTTCCTGCAGTTTCAGGGTAGAAACTGTTAGCATCAATACTAAGCGGATCCTGGAATTCAGAACAAGCGTTCCACTCCGAAGGACAAGTGGCAGTCCAGCCGGTGTAAGCTACATCACCATTTCGCCAAATACCAGAGAAGTCCCCGCCCTCAATTAGACTACCCTGCGTGATGTTACAGGTAGCGGTGCTTATATTTTTACACTTGCCTCTTGCGCCACAATCAAAATCTGATGAACAAGCATTGCTACTATTTGAACAAATACCGGTATTAACTCGGCACTCAGAGTCGAAGCTACAAGCCGAGTTGTCGTCTGAACAGGTACCGGATCCATAACAGAAGTTGCTTGTACCAGTTACGAACCAACCACTGAACTTTTCAGTTCCAACAAAAACATTGGTCTTGTATTCACACTGCCTTGCGCCCGGATCTTTAAAATAGAAAGTTCCACTGTTACCAGCGTTATATTCCTCACAGTAAAGTTTTTCACTGTTACAGAGGAATTTACTGTAATTATCTGGATCGTTCACGATAAAATCGCTCTTCCAGCTAGTAACAGTGGAGCGGTCTGCGGAAAGCTTTGGCACACCAACCTCCATACAGCCAGCCCCGGCTGAAGTACAGTGATCACCGCTACTTGCAATTGCGTAAAGATCGGTGTCGGCTTTTACAACCACAGTTTCTGGTCCGTAAACCAAGTGGCTAAATTCAGGTACACCAACAACATCCGATTCTGGCAGAGCGTAGTCCAGATTGAATAAACAGCTTGTCTGGTTCACATCAATTGTACAAACAACTGGGCTTGAATCAACGTATGAAATAGCTCCGATTCCAGCTGGTCCAGGGACAGACTTTAGGTGACAAGCGGTCGATCCTATTGCTGGATTGCCGTCCAAAGTTTTACAACTAGCGTTTAGAACCTGACCATTCACTGGGTTTGACTCCGCCGTACTAAAGTACGCGGTACAGCCTACACTACCCTCGTCACAAAGTCGGCTAAACGAGCGCGCAGTAACTCGGTTGCCAGTTGAACTGGTGTACGCAGAACAACCAAGTTGATACTGCGGTGATAGTTGCCCGGTTGGGTTCATATCACAAGTCGATGGTGTAACCCACGAGTTTTTAATAACGGTAATATTTTGCTCCCCTTCTCTTAAAACGATATTATCCAGGTTGAAAGTTACACCAGGACCTGGATTAAACAGCAGTGAAGTTCCCTTACCGAAATCTGGATTTTGAAGAGCGTTAACATCGATAGGTCCTAGTTTATATTCGTGCCAATCTGGGGAAAGTGTTACACCCGAGGTAAACATCAGCCCAGGATTTTCAGCGCCCGATGTGCTATTTGTGAAGCCAACGGATAGCGAACCGTTACCTTTTGCCCAGAAAGAAAGTGTGTAAGTTTTACCTGGGAAAAGACTATTGTTCAAAGTTCCGCAACTTGTTTCACCTTCAGAAACCACACAAGAAGCGCCAAGCGCGGTTCCTGCTGGCGACGAACAACCGTTAGGTGAGTTACAAACTGCTCCCATATTATAGGTGTAGGTCCAAACCGGCATACCTGTAGCCTTAAGTGAGTGCCCGTCGGTCGCGATTGATTCGTTTGAAATAATCGCTGTACCGGCACTTCGCGCGTCAAAGGCGGTTAAATCGCCTTCGAAAAGTTCATCAAGCGCCACGCGACTATTGTTACTTCGGCCACCGGTATACTCGCGACAACCGTTTTGCGTAGCGTTACAAGAATTACTTTCTCGGTTAAAGCCAAAGTATCTGCAAGAATTTAGACCTGCATCAAAGTAGCCACCTGAAAGTTCACAGTTAGCTCGCTTTTCAATTTCATTGTTACCCGCAATATCTGTTTTTCGGTAAGCGTTGCAAGCGTCTGAAACCGTAATTGTTTTGCTCCAAAGTCTGTAATGAATTTCACCGGTGCCATCATAAAACTCCCTACAATCAGGGTTTCTGAAAATATCATTGTGGTCATCACAGCTTGCGTTTACTGAATCGATTTTACCGTCAAGGTTCGCGTCGTCAGCACAAACAATGCCGTCTATATTTGTTTTAGCTTGGGTACAAGGCGCTAGACCAGCTTTTGTTTCCACAAAACCAGAAGCCTGAACAATGGTTTGGTAAGCATCAGTGTCGGCATTTGACTCTAGCAAATCCCAGCGCTTGAGCTGGAAGCCCTCGGTATCAGAACCCTCCCAAGTGTAGTAAACGGCCATATTATCACCGTTTGTGTTGGCATCAGCCTGGGCTAGATTCACACAGCTTCGCAAGTAGGTGAAATATTCATTCACCTCGTTGTCTAGTCTTGTAAACTCTGAACAACCCACGGCCGACTGTGAACACTGCTCCCCCGTATCTGGAATAAAGTGGACTGGGAACTCCCCATTTGGTTCGTAAAGTGTTGGCTCTTGTTTGTAAGAATCGTAACCCACACATTCGTTTGGACAAAAATCTGTTGGGGTCGCGGTGGCAAAAATCGCCGGATCACCATTGTTTGGTATGTAGCTTTCGCAACCCACTTCGGTAGAGCTACAAAGTTGTGCATAGTTTGCGCATTCAGCCGGATCGGTAGATGTGCCAGAACAGCCGAGGTAACTTGGAGCGAGTTTAATATGATCAAAAGTAGTAACGTTTGTAGAGTAACCTTCGTGATAAGTGCTAACCGCCTGATTTTGTTCAAGTTGAACATCATCGATAAAAGCACCATTTCCAAAAACAAATACTCGCGCATCTATTCGAGCAGATTTGTTTGCTAACATCGGCGCTGTAAAAATACACTCAAAGCGCTGGTAGCTGGTTGAGTCAGGAGCTCCGATCATTGTAATAATGTTGCCGGAAGCGGTGCAACCCACAGTGCTAGTGCCGGTTACATTTACGTTCTCTTCACCCACGAATTCACTAGCTAGTTCGAGTCTAAGATTAATCGCCCCAGCTGTTATATCCGAAACTCGACGCGCGTAAAAAGACAGTGCGTAAAAACGAGCCTGATTAAGCACTGCGCCGTACTGATACAGCCCAGGCGCCCCTGGATCTACCGCCATATCGCCACTTCTACTCATTAGACCAGTTGCGTTGTAGTCGAGAGAGGCAACCGGCAACCAGGCGTCTGGCGCATTATTTGCGTCATTATCTAGTTCAAAACTTGAGTTTTGAATAAGGTTCAAACTATTGTCGCCAGTCCTTAAAATAACTTCGCTACAACCGTTTTGGCTAGCATCGCATTTTTCTACGTTTTTGTTAACGTAAATTCGATTTTTGTAAGCATCGGTCTTGGCATCCGCCTCGGCTACATTGTTAATAATCGGCCAGTCAAAACCACCTGTACCGAGTGCCCGTTTTTGCGTTGCAGTCCACAAACAACCGACTGAATTCTGATCACACGACGCAAAATCTACCGTATTTGTAAGAAAATCAACATTATTGTTATCTCTGTCCTTCATCGATAAACAACTTGCATACTGCGCTGGACACTCGTCGCCTCTGAAACGCCAAACATTCTGCTCACGAACACAGTAACCGTAACCACCATCACACTGACCATCATCACCTTCGTTAATGCAAGTTTGAATATCAACACACTCCTCGGCCCTACTATCGCTACCAGAAGCAATAAGTAGCTGACCATAGGCCAAAGTTCGACACTGTGTTTCTGGGGCTTTCAAAATCCAGTTTGGATCAATTAAGTGACACCATGGGTGCTCCGCATCTAGTTGGCCATCAACATTACAATCATTAAAAGCATTCATCACCTCCTCAAGAGAAACTGGTTTTGATTCGAGGTTAGCATTTGATTCCGCAGCTATTTCCCAGCCAACTGGAATAATTCGAGCCTTTCGAAGCTTGAGTAAGTTACTATGACAAAAACCATAAGAATAGCACCTTGGGTCCTGGTTTCGCGCCACGTCGGTTGACGGAATAAGTTTCCAGGCACCGTTAATATAACCCTCACTAATTGCCTCTTTTAGCGTTAGCGCTGAACCGGATTCTGCTCTTGAAACAGCAGAAGCAAAAGAAGTGTCGATTCCACAAGAATAAAGTTCCTGCGAGTTTCGCAATAAAGTTGCGGGGCAGGTTGAAAGTTTAGAAAGCAGATTATACTCGGTTACCGAAATTGGGGTAAACGAAAGAATTGACTTGTAGGCTTTTTCCGCCCGTTCTCGCGAATAACCATTTGAAAGACTACTGTCAAAGGGGTTAGAAGACAGAGAACCTATGTCTGCAAACAAACCGGCAAACATTTTTTTTGAAAGCTCGGAAAGTAGCGTATTTGAAAAGATTTTTGCAAGCGACCCCCCCATTGCTAACAATGTAGAGCTGTCCGGGAGTGAGTCGCCAATTTTATATGGCAATTCCTTGGCCTGATCAGTTGCGTCGTCTAATTGTTTTTTTACTTCACTGGCCGGTGTTGCAACTTTGCCAGTAATTGGGTTAATTTTATCAACAAAGCCATCATTCGCTATTGCCTCTTGCGCCCTGGTATCAGATTCTGATTGAGACTTGGCCAAAGTCGAAGTGTAAACATAAAGACCCCCTGAAAAATCATTGCGGGTAAATGAATCTGAAAGTCCAGCCAGAACTCGCTTGGTTTTAAGTTCAGAGCTATCCGGACCACCAAGCGTACTCACCAAAAAGCCCTGAAAATTTCCAGAGAAATCAGGGAAACTAAAACCATCTGCTGAAGTGTCGCCTAAAAATGTACCTTTAATACCGTCTCGAATTGCAGCGAGTGTGTTGTGCTTATTTGAAACTTTAACACCGTAACCTCTTAAAACTCCGTTCACCACTTCTTTTGAAGTAATGTTGTCGACCGCTACCGACATCACCTGCAAACCAGCGTTTTTCGCAACATCACTCACGCTTTCATTGTTAAACAGTGGTGTTTCTCCAGGTCCGCCACTCGCTACCCAAACCGCGGAAGTATAAGCCATTTTTTCAGCGCTAGCCATTAAAAGGTTAATAAGCGCCATTGCGGTGTTGGCAACAAAAGCCTGCCCTGCGGTACGCTTTACTTCAGCGGAAACCTCGGCCTGCGTAAGTTTGGTCAAAACCGCAATATCGCTAACCGGCAAACCTGTCTGCGCAAAAACAGTCCCTGGGGTAAGACCAAGTGAACCAACTAATGTTGTGACCAAAAGTATACTACTTAAAGTCTTAAAAATTCCTTTTTTGATTTGAGCGATACCCATAAAATTCCCACTAATTTTGAGTTGTTGTGCTGGTCTCCAGGTTTGCTAATACATCGTTATAAAGCACCATAATTTCATCGTCCGAAAGTGCATCCACCTGATCTGCCGTTGCCCCGTTGTCGAGCAGTAACTGCCGAATATCTGGTGCTGTCATTCCCTCTAAAGCTGAAACGTCGCCAGGTGTTGCTTCTGGCAAACCACCTTCAATTGTTTGTTGGATACTTGGATCAAGCGGTGGCAGATTTTCAAGCAGTTGATTACCCGCGTTTTCAAAAGCACTGTTAGCGTCTGCGCCGCACGAGTCACTCAAACAATTTGGATCTGTACCCGCTTTAATTTCCTCTGGATCTGAAACCCCGTCACCGTCCGTGTCTTTAAGGTAAGGGCTGGTGTGGTACGTGTAGAGCTCGTCGTAATCGCTAAGACCGTCTTCGTCAGTGTCACTATTTTTTTGTGTACTAAGCTCCTCTGCCCGTTGTTCAGCAACTGATAAAAACCGTGGGCCCACATATTCAAAATCAAACGGGGAGGCTAGGTGCCGAGACATATAAAAGCCGCCGAGCACGATCGACATCACGCTTGTAATTAAAACTAAAGCAAACCCAGCCTTCTGTTCCTTTGAAACTTCGGGCTTGGTTTTACGAATCACTATCCGTTCTCGCTTTTCATTTTCCATGTCCTAAATATTATATCACAAAAAGCAGGCCATTAGGCCTGCTTTCTAATACCTCTGGACAACTTTATCCACTGCTCAATCGAGAGCTCCTGTGCCCTCACCGTCTCCTTAAGTCCAATCTCTTTTAAGAGCGTTTTTACTTCACCTGATGCACATTCTTTTGCGTCACTTAAATTGCGGTGAAGCTGTTTTCGCCGGCTACTAAAACCAACTTTGGCTAGTTGAATAATCTGCTCTGCGTCTTTTGGTAAATCTGTTTTTGTAAAAAGTTCTAAAACCGTAGAGTCTATTTTGGGCGGTGGATTAAAAGCTCCTGGTTTCACATTGAACAATCTTTTTGGAGTGGTGTAGAGCAAAATAGCCACGGTTAGCAAACTCATTGCCCCGGGTTTAGCTAGCATTCGATCAGCCTGTTCCTTTTGCACCATCACAATCTGCCTCTTAGGCGGATTGTGTGAAGTTAAGGCATTCATAATAATTGCCGCTGCTGCGTTGTAGGGCAAATTACTCACCAAATTCCAGGACAATGACTGCGTAATGTCATCAAACGAAATTGTAACAGCGTCGTGAAACACCACCTCAGCCTGTTCATATTTTTCTTTAAGCGGTGCGATTAAATCCCGATCCGCTTCTATTAAAATAAGCTTACCCGCTGGTTTCATTGGTGCCAGCTTTTCGGTTAAAGCCCCACCACCTGGACCTACTTCAACAATAAGTTCTGTTTCGTTTGGATTTATTGCGTCAACAATTTTTTGAATAACCGTTTTTTCGTGCAAAAAATGCTGACCAAAAGATTTTTTAAGTGTCATATTATTGTAAAAATTCCCCCGGAATTATGGTTGAGCCCTGGCGAATAATTGTCACTTCTTCACCTAAAACTTTAATTGTAGTTGAGGCCGGTACTGCCGGTAGCTCACCGGCGTCAATTACAAGATCTGGCTCCGTGTGGCCCTTAAAAATTTTCTGTACATCACGCACGGTGTAAATTGCATCCTGACCAGAAATGTTTGCGCTAGTTGCTACAATCGGCTTACCTAAACGGCTAGCTAATGTGCTAGCAAAGGGGTGCGAACTCACCCGAATCGATTGCGTACCATACTGTGAGCAAGCAGACGAGATTTTTGAGCCATAAACGATAGGTACAATTATATTCAATGAACCCGGCCAAAACATTTTTGCGAGTTGTTGCGCAGTTTCAGAAAGTTCTAAGTAGGTTTCTGCCTCCGATTCTAGACCGATAATTACCGGAAGTCCCTTGCCACCCGGACGACCCTTAATTTCAAAGATCCGCCGAACAGCAGAATCGTTAGTGGCATCGCAACCCAAAGCGTAAGACGTTTCCGTTGGGTACACAATCACCTTCCCCGCTATTAAAGCCTCGAGCGCTTGTTCGATTTGAGCTGAAGTAATCTGCAACATAAATATTCTCTAGGCCTACAACTAAACTCCACGATTTAGTTTCTTGAACCAGTCGTAAGTGAGTTTTAAGCCTGTTGTTAGCTCTACCTCTGGTTGCCAATTTAAAATCTCTTTTGCGAGTGTTGCGTCGATCACACTACGCTGTACTTCACCGTCACGACCAGCTTCGTAAATAACTGAAGTCTCTTGCCCGCTAATATCCGTCACCATCTGCCAGAGTTCCTTAACTGAAGTCTCTACCCCTGTTCCTATATTTAAAATGCCAGTGTAATCGGTAGTTAGAGCCCTTACAAAAGCCTTACAAACATCACCAACAGAAACGTAGTCACGTGTAGCTAAACCGTCGCCAAAAATTTTAGCCGGTTCCGACTTTAAAATCTTTTCAATAAAAATCGAAATCACCCCAGCCTCACCTTCGCTCATTTGCCGAGGTCCATAAACATTCGCCAGGCGAAGCGCTACATACGGAATACCACTTCCCGCTAAGTAGTATTCAAACGATTGCTTGCCAATGCCGTAGGGCGAAAGTGGATTGGCGTTTAGATCGATTCCTGTTGGGATTTCTGGGTGGTCGCCATAAATTCCACCACCACTTGAAGAAAAGATGATCTTTTTTATACCAGCCTTTTTGGCCATCTCGAGCATTGCGATTGAATCAACAATGTTATTCTGCGCATCTTTCTGCGGATTTTTCACAGACTCGGTTACACTAATCTGCGCTGCCAGGTGGCATATTGCGTCTGGTTTTTCTTTCTCAAAAACTGAAGCCATTTCTATATCCGCAAATTTTATTTTATAAATTTTTGCTTTTGGGTTTTCAAAACGTGTTTTACTACGCTCATAATGATCAACCACAACAACACTGTGCCCAGCAAAAATCAACTCATCAACTAAATTTGACCCAATAAACCCAGCGCCACCAGTAACAATAATTTTCATAAAATAGATTACGTTTTTGGGCTAAATTATCCTTAAACAAACTCTCTGTACCAAGCCACAGTTTTAGCAACGCCCTCTGTAATACTGGTTTTTGGCTCCCAATCTAGTTCTTTTTTAATATTCGAAATATCCAGTGAAACTCTTTTAACCACATCTTCCACAAGTTCACGGTGATCTGAATCAGCCTGCGCGCCCACCTCTTCCCGGACAATTTTAAAAATGTCGTTTGTTGAAAATTCCACGCCGCCACCCACGTTCAAAATCCCCACATAGCTAGAATCCGCCGCTTTTATTAGCGCCTGAACAGCGTCGTCAACATAAACATAATCTCGGGTGGTGTTGCCGTCGTTATTAATGTAGACCTGTTGCCCCTTTAAAAGCCGAGCTGCAAAAATACCAATCGCTCCGCTTTCCGCACTAGCGTCTTGGCGCGGTCCATAAACGTTTGCCATTCGTAAAACCACTGCTGGGATTTTGTGCACACTGTTGTAAAAATGTAAGTAGCGCTCACAAGTTAATTGCGAAATTGCGTACGGTGTGACTGGTTTTGGAATTGCAAGCTCGTTAGCTGGTAAATCCTCCTGGTTGCCATAAACAATACTCGAGGACGCAAAAACTATTTTAGCTTTGCCATACTCACGATCAGCCTCGAAAATATTAATTGATCCAATAATATTGTTCTCAGCGTTCATTATAGGTTCCCGCTGGCTTTCCCTGTCGTGAATATGGGCAGCTAAATGAAAGACCACTTCTGGTTTAATTTTCTTGAAAATTGTGTGTACCTCAGGCGAAGCAATATCGACAATTTTGTAACTTGCCTGCTTGTTCTTGTTTAACTTTCTTGGTTTTTTGGTATCAATAACCGTAACCGATTCTGAAATCAAAACAAGCACATCCACAAGATGTGAACCCAAAAAGCCAGAACCTCCGGTTACGATAACATTTCCAAACTTCATAATGGTGATAATATAACAACTTTTAGCAAAATTTTCAAGCTAACGTTCGAGTGCAGTTTTTTGTAAAAACGCCTCAATAAATGGCTCAAGTTCACCATTTAAAACCCCCTCGACCGCCTGCGTCTCGTAGCCAGTACGATGGTCTTTGACCATTTTATAGGGGTGCAGAACATAGCTTCTGATCTGATTCCCCCACTCAGGCGCAATATGTCCACCTCTTAAATCTTTTATCTCTGCTTTTTGTTCAGCTAACATTTTCTGATACAGCCGTGATTTCAAAATTTTCATTGCTGTCATTTTATTCTGCCCCTGACTGCGTTCATTTTGAATCGACACCACGGTATTTGTTGGAATATGCGTAATGCGAACTGCTGAGTTAGTCGTATTCACACTCTGACCACCAGCCCCAGAAGAGGCAAACGTATCTATTCGTAAATCTTTTTCATCGATTGCAATACTCGATTCCTGCACCTCGGAGAGCTCAGGAATTACCTCGCAAAGAGCAAAAGACGTGTGGCGCATTTTTTCGGCATCAAACGGAGAAATACGCACCAAACGGTGGACGCCAGCCTCGGCCTTCAAAAAACCATAAGCAAACCGACCACGCACAGCAAAAGTAATACTTTTTATCCCCGCCCCCTCACCGAGCGACTGCTCTAAAATTTCAACTTGCCAATCTTTTGACTCAGCGTAACGGATAATCATTCGAAACAGCAGACTAGCCCAATCCGATGCGTCGTCACCACCAGCTCCAGCGTGAAGTGAAATAATGGCGTCACCCTTATCGTGCTCACCGTCAAGTAGTGTACTGAACTCCAGTTTTTGAAGACGACTAGCAACTCCGTCCAGTTGATCTTTGATAACCGCCAACATTTCGGTATCATTTTCACTTTCCGCCAGTACCGCTACCTCACTAGCTTCGCGAAGTTCCGCTTGCAACTCTTCGTAAGCATCAATCTCTGATTTTATTTGAGACGCTTCCTGACCAATTTTTTTCGCCCGGTCCTGATCACTCCAGAAATTTGGCGCAGCCATTTGTTGTTCAAAATCCACAAGTTCAAGATACAAATTATCAATCTTCAAAATATCACGTACCTTTTGCAGTCGCGTAAGCAGATCTTTAATTTGTTTATCTTGAAAAGCCATATTCATATTATGCCCCCAAAACACCAAAACAACCAAAAGTACCGAGGTTGTTCTGAGAGCTACTTAGAGGCCACAGCATACCTTATTTCCATAAAAACTCAACCTGAATAAAAAAGGTCGCGCGCTAAAACCGTGACTCGAGACCTTTTTTTGAGTTGAGAGATTTTTACATCATTCCGCCCATACCTGGCATACCACCAGCCATTCCAGAATCTGAAGACTCTGCCTTTGCGTTGTCGGTAATTGCCACCTCGGTCGTAATCACCATCATTGCAATTGAAGCCGCATTTTGCACAGCTGAGCGTGTAACTTTGGCCGGATCAATAATCCCCGCCAAAACCATATCTACTTCATCTAGATTTGTAGAGGCATTATAGCCATAGTTACCGGTTTGCATCCTTACCCGCTCCACAATCACCTCACCCTTAGCTCCGGCGTTATCGGCAATTTGCTTAAGCGGTGCTTCAAGAGCGTTCTCCACAATCTGAATTCCGAGCGCTTCATCTTTATTTGAAGTCTGCTCCCGCAGTGTCTTGAGTGCTGACTGAATTCTTACCAAAGCAACTCCACCTCCAGGCACAATCCCCTCCTGCACCGCTGCTTTTGTAGCTGCAACTGCGTCTTCGATTCGGTGTTTCTTCTCCTTCATCTCAACCTCACTCGCTGCTCCAACTTTAATAATCGCCACACCACCTGAAAGTTTTGCCAAACGCTCCATCATTTTTTCACGATCAAACTCACTGTCTGAAGCTTCAATCTGCGCCTTAACCTGCGCCACTCGCGCCTCGATCTGAGCTTTGTCGCCAGCTCCTTCCACAATAACAGTCGTGTCTTTTGTAGAGGTAACTTTACGGGCCTGACCAAGATGAGCCAAGGTAACATTTTCAAGTTTCAAACCAATCTCTTCCGAAATAAGCGTTGCTCCGGTAAGTACCGCAATGTCCTCAAGCATAGCCTTTTTTCTGTCACCAAAAGCCGGCGCCTTCACAGCCAAAGTATTGAAAGCACCACGAAGTTTGTTGAGCACTAAAGTAGTCATAGCTTCTCCATCAATATCTTCTGCTACAATTACCAAATCTTTTTTTCCGGAATTTGCGAGTGCCTCAAGCACTGGCAACATTGCTTGCACAGAACTAATTTTTTCAGCTGATACCAAAACCGCTACGTCATTATATTCTGCTTCCATACGTTCTGCGTTTGTCACCATATATGGGGACAAGTACCCGCGATCGAACTGCATTCCTTCAACCACTTCAACCTCCACTCCAAAACTCTGACCTTCCTCGATACTAATCACCCCGTCCTCACCCACTTTTTCCATAGCGTGAGCAATGTGTTCGCCAATTTCAGCGTCGTTTGCCGAAATCGAAGCCACTTGTTTAATTGCAGACGAGTCGCCGTGCACTGGTTTTGCTAAATTTTTAATTTCAAGCACTGCCTGTGTTACCGCCTTTTCAATACCCCGGCGGAGTCCCTGCGGATCAATACCGGCTGAAACAAGTTTTAGTCCCTCGCTAACCATAGCCTGCGCCAAAACCGTTGCGGTGGTGGTGCCGTCCCCAGCCACATCGGCAGTTTTAGAGGCCACCTCTTTTATAAGCTCCGCCCCCAAGTTCTCCATTTTGTCCGCTAGTTCAATTTCTTTCGCAACCGAAACACCGTCCTTCGTAACCATTGGTCCGCCGTAACTTCGTTCAACAATTACGTTTCGGCCCTTTGGTCCGAGCGTCACTTTTACCGCGTTTGCTAATTGATCAATTCCGCTCTTCAACTTCATCCGAGCGTCCTCATTGAAAATAATATGTTTAGACATAATCTTGGTTAAGTTTAAAGTTGTTTTACTTTTTCTGTTTTAAATCCAAAAATAAATTAATCCTCAATTACCGCCACTACATCTTTAGCTGGCACTACCAGGTGTTTTACGCCTTCGATATCAACTTCAGCTGGGGCGTAAGTTTTAAAAATAATTTTTTGACCAACTTCAACTTCGACTTCACTACGAGAGCCGTTGTCAAGGAGTCGGCCTGGGCCAACAGCTACTACCTCCCCTTTTTCTGGTCGCTCTTCTTTAGCAGTTTCGGGAATATAAATTCCTGACGCTGTTTGCGTTACACGACCTGTAGCTTTGACGATAATATTGTCTCCAATTGGTTTTAATTTCATAATTTTAGTGTTCATTAGTACACCTAGTTTTACCTATTTCGTTCACTTTTGTCAACCAAGATTAAATAAAAAAGCTACTGTTTCCAGTATCTTTTTATGCTTATTTTCGCTCACCAGATCTAGCGAGTAGCGCCAGAACAAAGACCGCTAAAGTCTGCCCGCTCCAGCTCGTCCAAATGTAGTGATCAAAAAATGTGATCGTTAAAATTAAACTAGCCGTCATAAAAGCAAAGACCGCATCGATGTGTGAGAAACGTTTAAAATTAATTAGCGTAGCAGTGATAACAAGAGCGATTAGAATAAACAGACCGAGAATGCCGATCTCACCAACCACCAGCAATGGCACATTGTGGACTGGCTGATATTCAAACCACTGTCTATTAGGGAAAGCTTCGTGAATAGCCAAAGTGTAATTACCGAGCCCATAGCCAAGCAACCAGCTAGAACCGATCACCTCTGGGAAATCTCTGTACTGATCGAGTCGTTCGCTTATAGCGTGTGATTCAACCGGGCTGACACCGGAGAATCTTGAAAGTATAGCTGAGCTAAATAGCGTAATAAGTAGTGCTAAAACCACCATAAAACCCACAGCCGGTCCCACCAAGCGCTTGGCGTAACTTGGTCGCTTCACCAAAAATATGACAGTGCCAAGCACCACACCAACCGCCAGCCCAGCAAACGCAGACCTTGAAAAAGTCAGGATTAGGCCAAGTGACAGTAGAACACCAATTAAACTAAAAACTATTTGTTCAGAGTTTTTCTTTACTGACTGTAAAGTTGAGAAAATAGCAACAAGGCCAACTGCCAAATATCCGCCAAAAATATTTGGGTGTGAAAAACTACCGTAAGCTCTTAAAACTCGAGTATTACCAATAAGTAGAACTGCATCGCCGAGCCTTTCAGATGATCTTGATGCTAAACCTAAATAAGTTGAAGCAAACGACGCTCCATTAAAAAATTGAAAAACTCCTAACATCACCGGTAGCACTAAACCGAAAATAAAAGCTTTTAATAAAAATTTGAGCTGAACCCTTTTGTCGAGCAAAAGCAAAAATAGAACAAAAGAAAATATCAACTGAACCAAACTTGTGGAAGCTAGCGTTTTATTGATTGAAAAAAATAAAGAAAAAATCGTAGCTAACCAAACTAAAGCCAGCCCCAGCACCACCAGTTTAGCGTAAACTTTTTTCCATTTCAGATCTAACACCAGTAACGCTATAAATAAAACCAGCATCTGTGTTACATACAAACTCTGTATTCCGTACTCGTACGGCGAGCCACCAATATTTACCTGACCGAAAATAAATCGTGTTTGCCAGGGTAAGGAAAAAAAGAAAAGTGCTAAACCGTAATTCAAAATTTGCGTTTTAGAAATGGTCTTCATTCGCCTGGCAATTTTCGAAAAATTCATATGTTCATTTTACTATTGAGAAATTCCGCTACCTCAGCCCGCCGGTCATTTTTGTGAAATTTAAGAAGCTTATCACTCACCACAATGGTTGAATCTATATTTTGGTGATCAGTAATCTCAACTGGAAATTTTTTAAGTTGAATTTTTTTTGCTAGTCGTTCACCGATAAATAACGGCAGTTTATTTTTAACTTTTACTCGTTCCCTAAGCGCTCTATTTGCGAGTATTGAGTTAGGTAAATCTAATTTTGCCCAACTGTTTTGCAATAAGAATTTTTCAAAAATCCCCGTCTCCTGTTCATAAACTGGGACTAATGTTCGAAGCCAAACCGACATATAAGGATCTGCTTCCCCCAGTTTTAGCTGACTAAAATCTAACGCTGACTCGCTGGCTAAAAAACTCAAATCAACTGGATCACGTTTTGTTTCTCCTGGCCTTTGCCTTAATAAAATCATCGGCAAAACCGTTAACATTCTCGTTGTCCAGACTTTATGATCTTTTGTGATAACAAATAAATCAATATCACTAGTACTTTTTGTAAAATGTAATGGCAGTGAATTACAAAGGGCCACTCCTTTAACTGAGGGAACGCGCGCTACGTAATTTAAAACTTTTTTCAGCTTCTTATATTTTTGAACTGCATTCAAAAAACGATCGTGCCGTAGACGAACCTCAGTCTTAATATCTTTCAAAGCATAGAACCCGTTTTTCCTTTCAATCTGTGATCGTAACCAACTCGAAGTAGCGAGTGTGCTCGTTATATCAAAATAACTCCTAGTTTTCTGTGGCTGAAGTTGCCATTTATAAATCTCAAAACCTGTGACCGGATATCCAAAATAGGCAAAGTAGGTAATTGTCCGGTAGATATCCTTTTCAAGTTCATTTGGCATAAAATTCTTACGCTATTACTTTACTGCAAAGATCTTTTTTTGTATAAACTCGTGACCTTTGCTAATCAAATATAGGGCGCCGGTCACAATAAAAAGCAAATCACGGCCCCTTATCACAAGGGCAAAAGCGACCGCGCTCACGGGTACCCCAAGTAGCGCAAAAATTCCCGCAAAACTCCCTTCAAAAACTCCTACCCCAGCCGGAATCGGCAGAAGTAGCGCAAAACCAGGTAACGTGGCAATCAAAAATGATTGAGCAAAGTTTAAATCAAAGCCTAAAAAGTGTGCAATAAAGTACATTTCAAAGACTCGAAAGGCTAGCATAAAAAATGATAACACGCCCACCAAAAAAATTAGTGAGTAATCGTGATTTAAAAAACGAGTCATCATTTTTTCTGTCTGCCTGAGGTCCTCACCAAAACTGGCTAAAGACTTGATTTTATTTAGACCGATATAATTAAAAGTTCGGTACATTATATCCTTACCTCTTGAAAGTGCGTGCAAAACCGTCATTAAAAATGACAACATTAAACCGACTCCAGCCAAAATTAACCAAAGTGAATAGCCAGAAACCAAATCTCCAGTGAACGCCATCACTACACCAGCCAAGATGAAAGCAACGTAAGCGGTAAGTTCAAAAGTAATGTCTAAAAGTACCGAGCTTGTTGCCTCCTTCATAGGCACTCCGTCTGCGTTTAACATAGCAATGCGAACTGGTTCACCACCAACCTGCGCCGCCGGAGTAAGATAGTTAACCGAGAAACCAGCCAGACGATTCAAGAAAATTTTGAAAACCGATAAACGCTTTTTAGCGGGCAGTAGGCTGTTCAAAATTACCTGCCACCTTAAACTGTACAGATAAAAATTTGCTATCGACAATAAAATAAAGCCTAAAAACGCAGAGATGCCAAAGAAATGAATGCTCTGAACGACCTCACCAATGCCCTGACGTGCCACTAAAAAATAAAATAATCCTAACCCAAGGGTTAATGTGACTAAAAATAATAATACCTTCAAAAACGTCTTTTTTGTCATAACTCTATCATTATAACAGAAACTAGACACAAAGTATTTCAACAATAAGATTCTTCGCCGTGATTCACGTTAGGCTCAAAATGACGCGGTTTGTAATTTTCATCGAGGTGCCAAACGTCAGTCTCAGAATGACGGTTTGGTTTTAATGATACGATGTGATTTTTATGCCGTTGTATTGATTAGTCACCCTTCACTCATACCGTCATCCTGAAGCTGGCGACGACTTACGCTGAAGGATCTCCTTCGTTCCGTACTGAATCGAAACGCATTTACGATATAATTCAACACTGAGATTCTTCGGTGTAATCCACGTTCACCTCAGAATGACGGTTTGGTTGGTTTAATGAGCTTAGCTTTGAACTTTATCCTTCACTCATACCGTCATCCTGAAGCTGGCGACGACTTACGCTGAAGGATCTCCTTCGCCCTGTGCTGAACCGACATTTGTTTGGTGATTCGGTAATGAGATTCTTCGGTGTGATTCACGTTCACCTCTGAATGACGGTTTAATTAGATTCTTCAATGTGCCAAACGCTAGGCTCTAAATGACGGTTTGGTTTCATGAGGACAATTTTATTCTATTGCTTCTCACCCATACCGTCATCCTGAAGCGAGCGCCAGGTTACGCTGAAGGATCTCCTTCGTTTAGCTGAACCGACATTTACTTAGTGATTCAGCAATGAGATTCTTCGGTATGGTCCACGTTCACCTCAGAATGACGATTTGGTGCGTTGTCTAGCTTATCCGATGTTGTAAAAATAAAATACAATCTTTGTGAGCATAAAATGCTCACAAACTAAGACTGAGTTGCAGATGCGACTCAGTCGCATCTGCAACTCAGTCTTAGATAATAAATAATAAACTTGCAAATCAAATCAAATCAAATCAAATCAAACCGTAACCCAGGCCTTGACTAGGGTCAATCAGTAAATTAACAAAGCTCTTTTCGTGACCTAAAACCTAACGCCCAATTCCTAACTCCTATAATACATAAAAACAGCCGAAGCTGTTTTTATAACTCGATCTTATTTCTTCGCCTCCACCTCCACAACATTGCCAACCTTCACTGTTTTCTTATCACTCAAGAAAATCTTGTAGAGGATAATCGTTAGGAAAGTTGTTACTAGCCAGTAAAGCATTATTCCACCTGGTAGTGATGTTGAACCAAAGAGCAGAGTCATAGCTGGCATCATATAGATCATCATCTTATTCATACTTGCTGCCATATCCTCATCCATTGCTCCTGATTGCTTTCTAACATCAGGTGCTGGTCTGGTCTGAACTGTGTATTTAACCTGGTAGTACTGCGCAATCGCTGCCGCCACCGCTAGCGGGATAGAAACCACGGCTAGATCAATACCAAACGAAACCGACTCAATCACTCCTGGGTTATGCACAAAACCGTACAAAATAGTGGGATCAACTTCCCCCAATCCTTTTTGCAAAACTTGAAAAAGTGCAATAAAAATTGGTAATTGTACTAAAAGTGGTAAACAAGAAGCAAACGGATTAACATTATTTTCTTTGTAAACCGCCATCAACTCCTTCGACATCGTTTCTTTATCGTCTTTATACTTCTCCCGAATTTCCTTAATAATTGGCTGAATCTCCTGCATATCTTTCTGGCTCTTTAAAGTCTTGAAAGTTAACGGAAATAGGAGCCCCTTGATAACCACGGTCACAGCCACAATCGCTAGACCAATCCCCGCTCCAGGCCAAGCGTCGTAGAACCAAACCAGTAGATTGTAAAGTGGCTGATAAAAAATTGCAAAGAAAATATCCATAATTATTCAGTCACTTCCTCCGCTTTTTCGTTGTCATCCTCTTCAATTTCCGCCTTTGCAATTTCCTCAGCCTCCGCCAATAGCTCTGGTATTACCTCAGTAGCTCCAGGAACTATCACCTCTTCCTCATCTTTCGTTTCAGTTGTTGGCTTTGGTTTAACTTCTTCGCCGTCAGTTACTGAAACCTTCCAGCCAGTCAATTTAGCAGCCAATCTTACGTTCTGACCACCTCGACCAATAGCGAGCGATAACTGTCCTTCTTCCACGAGTGCTAACGCCATTCGTTCTTCTTCGTTTAGCGTTACTTCTTTTACTTTTGCTGGCGCTAAAGCTGAACCAATAAAACTAGCAGGATTTTCACTCCACTCAATCACGTCAATTTTTTCTCCGTTTAGCTCATTGATAATTGTTTGGATTCGAACACCCCGCTGACCAATGGCCGCACCAATCGGATCGATTGTGCTATCTGTGCTTGAAACAGCTACCTTTGTTCTAGCTCCAGCCTCGCGCGCCATAGCTTTGATTACCACTGTACCGTCAGCAATTTCCGGAATCTCGAGTTCGAACAAAACTCTAACCAATTCCTCGCTAGTTCGTGAAAGTAAAATTTGTGGGCCACGTGTCCCAAGGGTAACCTCACGAACATAAACTTTAATTCGGTCACCTGCAGTGTATTTTTCTGAAGGGATCTGATCTTCAGGCAACATAATTCCCGAAATTCGACCAAGGTCAACAAGCAAAACCCGACCTTCACGGCGTTGAACAGTTCCAACCAGAACTTCGCCTTCTTGCCCCTTAAACTCATTGAAAACAATTTCACGTTCCGCTTCTCGAAGCTTCTGAGTAATTACCTGTTTAGCGGTCATCGCTGCCATGCGACCAAACTCACCAGGCAACGGTAACTCTCTTCTGAACACATCTCCGATCTTTGAAGTCATCTTTAGCACCATCGCGTCCCGAAGCATAATTTCGGTCTTTGGGTTAAAAGTTGGACCATCTAAAATTTCTTCCTCTTGGTTAATCTTGTCACCGTCCTCATTTCTATCAACCCGAAGGCCAGCTTCTCGCGCTGCCTTTGCCGCTTCCCGAGCTGCTGTTTCTTCAGCCTGACGCTCCTCGATAATAGCTACTTCCTCCTCAGTTAGGTTGTCAACCACTGTTTTTACATCAAAAGCCTTTACGCCACCAGTTTCGGTGTCGAATTCAATTTCGATGTTTTGCATCCTGTCGCCATAATCTTTTCTGTACGCAGCCGCAAGTGCCACCTCGATTGTTTCAATTACTGAATCGTAAGAAAGCCCTTTTTCTTCACAAATTTGTCTAATCGCCTGCTCAATATCTGAAGCCATATTTTTTTAAATTTTATTTTACATTTATAATAAACGTGCCCGGCATTCAGCCGAGCATTCATCAGTAATAAAATACTACCAGAACATCAGAATTAAGGCAAGATACTTGACAAAACCTCTAAATAATTCTAATCTGAACCGTTCTGTTCATTTAAACTTGGAGAAATCATGACCCCTACATTTAAATACCCATATTTTCAGTTCTTCATTGATCCTGTTAGTTTAGGACCAAGGAAAATTATGGGTACTGATGACCAGTATCTTGTGCAATCTTTAAAAGATGATCAGGGCAACGCCTTTGATCTCACCTTAAAGTACAGTCGATCTCGAGAATTTGAGATCGATGAGAACGTGATCCGACAATATGCTGTTCTTCCACGTTCGGTCTTGAAGTTTGTGTACCGAGTGGTCTATGTATTCTTGGCCCGCGGTCCTGCACTCAGCAAACTACCTTCACCCGGTTGCTATCCAGACAAAAAAAACAACTGGCGCATCGTGGTTGAAACAACGGGTGATGCTACTTGCTGGCGAATTAGTCTTGTGGCTGCCGATCTAGTTAGTCTTCACCTCCTGCAAAAACGATTGTCGGCGGGAGAATTCAGAAACCTGAGCGTGATACCGGAAGTAGCACCGCCTCCGCCACGGCTAAATCCGGTAGCGAGTCGCGATCGGATTGCTCGGCGGGGCAAGAAGATTGTTACAGCCCCCTTCACGACAGAAGTTGAAGTAAAAGCTCAATTAATCGATTCCGGACTCTACCGTGCGTATTTTTCAAGTGGACGAGTTACGCAACTTAAAAACGGAGAGTTCAAGGTCAAGGTCAGTTCGCTTGATAAAAGCTATGCTGAACAGTTTCTTGCCGAACTGACAGCCGGTCGATTAAAGCCCGTTCGTGAGGAGTAATGCTGTGCATCAAGTGCACAGCATTTTTAATTACTCCCCCACACCCTCAATGTGATTGAACTCTAGCTCGGTTTTACCAAAAGTAATTGCCACCACATCAATTCGCCACGGTTTTAAAAGCCAATTTTTTTCTTTTAAAAACTTATCCCCCACGGCAATAATTTTTTCAATTTTACTGGCCGTTACCGACTCTTCCGGAAAACCAAAGTCCGAAGTTTTACGCGCCTTCACCTCAACAAAAACGACCTCACTACCGTCTAAAGCAATTAGGTCGATTTCACCGAATCTACTTCGGTATTGTTTTGCAATAATTTTTAAGCCTTTGTTCTGAAGATATTTGGCAGTGAGGTCTTCGGCCTTGTTTCCAAATATTCTTCTAAGATCCATATTATCGGTTTCGTCTTGGAATGTATTTATTGAATGTTGCTCTGTTTGTCGCTTCCTCTTTTGCCTTAGGTACCATCACTTTTGCAAAACGCACAATACTTACTGCCCAAGCAACCAAACCGATCGCCCAAAGAATATACCAAAAACGTGCACTGAACAAGTAGATTTCTTCGTAGGTAAAAAAGAAAATCCCCATCCCTACAAATCCCATAGTTACGAGCATTGAAGCTAGTTTTTGGTAAGTCTTCACAAGGTAACGATCATCTTTTTTGTTTTTCGCTACGATTTTAGCTACGGCTCCAAAAAGGATTAAACCACTAAACCCTAGGAAAAATGCTTTTTCAAAAACTGGGCTAAGACCAACAGGTGCTAGGTTCAGCCAAAAACTCGGATTTAAAACTGGTGTTAGATCTATCATACGGTTGGAATATTAACTATTTGCTAGTTTTTCGTCAAGCATCGCCTGAATACCATAGTGGTGTTCTCCTGCACTAAAATCATAGAGCCCCTGCCAACCCTCTCCAGCCAAGTGACGCATCACTTCCATCACGTCTGTTCGGTGCTCAACCGGTGGCGCGACCAAACTTTCCGTTCTCGGTGACCAATCCACAATCAAAATCCGTCCGCTCGGGTTTAACAGTCTCCGCATCTCCCGCAATACTGCGCGTAAGTCATTCACTACCCACAAGTTATTCACAAAAAAGATCCGGTCGAGCGTGCCTGCTTCAATCTGCACTCCCTCTTCCCGTTCAAAATCCCCCCAAATAATATCCGTGTTCAAATGCCCACCACTTGCTAAACGACTTTGCAAAGACTCAAGCGCCTGCGGCATAATATCCACTGCGTACACTCGCCCGTTTTCCCCTACCATTAACGACGCTGGCAATACCATGTGCCCCGCCATCCCACAACCAAAATCCGCCACGTGCATCCCTGGCCCAACTCCACATTCACGCAGTAATTTTCGCGCGTCTAAAAGTGTGTTTCCGATCATACCGTTCCCCCAAAAATTTTTCTTAAAAAGTCACCAAACAAAATATCCACCATATCGGTTAAAATAATCGCCCCGAGCATCATGGTTCCGACTGCTACCATTTTATAAAAAGTCTTCGTTTGTCCAACGCCCAAAGTCCGCTCTGCCCAGTCGTTTCGGCCAAAGATGCTTTGCACAGTTTCAGTTTTCCAGACGGCTAAAAAGGAGACAATAATAACCCCCAGCCCAATTAATATTCGTGTAAGTGGTGACATATATTTCTTTTCTCCATTATGCCATAAATCTGAATATTGGGGTACAGATTATATATAATATAGGTATTCTATTATTCTGTATTTTATAGGTTCACATAAAACCACGTTCAAGGCGTGGTTTTGTTCGTTAATCTTTACCCTCTTCCAGGGTAATCGCATTAATCGCGTCCGAGGTTCGGTTATAGATTTTTCCGTCAACTTGTTTTTGTTTATAAAAATCTTTTTTATAAATTAGTTTCTCAACCTCCTTGTTAATCCCTGAAAGCAAGATATGTTTGTTCTTATTTTTCTTTAAGGCGGAGATGAATTCACCAAGATAATCTATACCGTCAATGTCAGCGTAAAATGAATATCTAAGTGAAACAATTACATAATTATTGTTACGAATTTTTTCGGCCGCCTCGAGGTGGGCCGGCATATTTATGTAAGTCATAGTTCCTGAAATTTTGTACACAACCACATCCGAATCTACCACTTCTTTTTTCAAAAATTCATTCTTCAGTAATGCTTCGGTTATGGCACCATTTTTCCAAAGCAAAACCTCAGTTTGACCGTACGAAAGCTTATTTACAAAAATTAGGAGCGCAATTACTGTACCAATCAAAATCCCGATAATCGGGTCCTCCACCACCACAATTATTGCCACAAAAAGTGAAAGCGCAAATGCAATTTTTTCGTTTTCGATAAGGTGGATGAAGTGTTTTTTTTCTACCATCCTGATCGCCACCACTACTAAAATTGAGGCAATCGCTACCATTGGTAGTAATTTGAAAAAATCGATAAAAAAGATCGCAATTACACCAACCGCTATTGCGCTCACTAGTCCCGAGGATTTGTGTGTTGCGCCGCTTTTTATGTTTAACGCAGTTCTAGCTAGTGCCGCCGTGGCTGGAATTCCGCCCATTAAACCCGAACCGATGTTAGCAATTGAAAGACCAAGGACTTCTTTGCGGTGATCAAATTTACTGTCGGTCATATTGTCCGCAATTTGCCCAGAAAGCAGGGTTTCAAGGATGGCAATAATTGCTGTCGCAATTGCCAACTGCCAGATTTCTTTGCTAAGCAAAATACTTAGGGAAAACTGCGCTAGTGGATTTTCAAACAGTGTGGCGTGAATTGAAGGATATTTATCACCGAGCGTTAGAATAGCTGGTGTGTAACCAAGTGCTGGCAGTGCCAGCATAAGAGCGATCGATACAAAAGCGGCTATCGCAGAACCTGGGACTTTTGGAAATTTTTTATCCCAAACAATTATAAACATTGTGCAGAAAATAAAGATCAACAAAACTTGCCAGTTAGTTTTTTCTAAATTTTGTAAAAGTAGGTGAGTATTGCCAAGTACACTTTCGACTTTGTCTAAACCAGTTATCCCAAGGGCGTTGTCGAGCTGACCGAGGCCGATAATAAAAGCCACCCCGAGCGTAAAACCGTGAACAATCGCCCGCGGGATGAAAATAATATATTTATCTAGATGAAAAATGTAAGCGATAAAAATTAGCAACCCAGAAAGCACCGCTACAACCGGGAGAACTTGGTAACCATTAATTAAAGCATAGGACCCTAAAATTCCCGACAGCGCCCCAGTTGGTCCGACAATGTTGTAATTACTGCTTCCAACTACTGCCGCCAACAAACCCGCCCAAAATGCAGTAATAATCCCCTGAGTCGGCGTTGCGCCCGAAGTGATTGCAAGCGCCAGAGCCAGCGGGATACTAACAATACTCACAGTTAAGCCCGATTTCCAGTTCCGACCCACAGACTTTACCAAATCTAAAGTGTTAGAAAACATAAATGAAAATTTTGAATAGATGTTATTATTAAACCTACTAAGCTTAGAGTATTTTCATTATATAGTCAATTTATATTTTACTGGGATAAAAATTTGCATTATTTGTATTTTTTATAGATTTTTAGCCGAAATATCGAAGAATCGTTCAAAGAAACTTGTTAGCTTATTTAAAACATTTTCTCGTTTTTTGCCATAACCGCCATCAGGAGAAAAACGAGATGGGCGATTTATCATTATTTTACTAATTACAGTACCGGTTGTCGCTACATTTCCGTCTCTAAAAGCATTATTTATGAATTTGTAGGTAGCTTCTGGGTCAAGGTTTTCATTTTCAATTATTTTGTTGAGTTCTTCAATTTTCTTTTCTTCTACAAATTTTTGCCAATCTTCATCAATGATTGAATGAACATCAAGAGAAGTAATAAATTTATTGATAAGATCTTTTTTATTTCGGAGTTCAACACTAGAATCAATGGCTTTATTAATATCAACTAAAAGCTCTTTGTTTTTAGTATGATCTTCATGATAGTGCTTAATAAGACCTAGAACATAATCAATATTAATTTCTACTTGTTTAATAAGCTCCATTTCAAAGACCACATCGTCATTAACATTTTCTTTTTCTCCCTCTTCACCTTTACGAAATTCATTATATAAATCAATGTACATGCTATGGTAATCTTGCACATCACGCTCAGTCAAAATTTCATTTCCTGCAAATTCATCAAAAGTTGTAAGGATGTTTCGGACACGCAAAACCGCTCCGTATGATCTAATAAAATCTGTTTGAATCTGCTCTCCTACAATCCTTTCTCCTACCGGGAAATTTTCCAAAAGCTCATCAATCAAACTTTTGTATCCTCGGACTTCTTTATCGTCGTCTTTATAACCATTGTAATAGTCATTATAAGCTTTAAGAAGAACAATCCCACTGGCTTCCTTATCTCCAAAAAGTGCAATAGATTCGTTTGTCGCTTTTTCTAAATTGCGAAAACAAACAATATTTCCAAAGGTTTTTACACTATTCAAAATACGATTAGTTCTAGAAAATGCTTGAAGTAAACCATGCAAACGCAAGTTTTTATCTACCCAAATGGTATTCAGAGTTGTAGCATCAAATCCAGTCAAAAACATGTTTACTACAATCAGAATATCAATTTCTCTATTTTTAACTCGCTCACTAACATCTTTGTAATAGTTTTGAAATTTATCTGACGAAGTATCATAAGAAGTGCCAAACATTTTATTGTAATCACTAATGGCATTTTCAAGAAAATCTCGAGAACTAATATCAAGTCCGCTTGTATCTTCAGAATTTTCATCAATCATTCCGTCCGCGTCTTCATCATTTACTCCAAAACTAAAAATTGTTGCTATTTTAAGTCGTTTATCGCTAGGTTCGTCGGCTAATTGTTTTTTAAATTCAAGATAATACTTTTTTGCCACATCAATAGAAGAAACGGCGAAAATTGAATTAAAGCCCGCTAGTCTGCGATCCTGTATTTTATAAAAACTATTTCGTTTGGTTTTTTGGTCAAAGTGTTCCCGAATATATTTCACAATGTTTTCCAGTCGCTCCGGTGCTGAAAGAACAGCCTCGCGATCAATATCACGAACTTGAGCGTCTTCAATATTTTCCGCTTCATGAACGGTTGAAACATAATCAACTTTAAACGGTAAAACATTTTTGTCAGCAATAGCGTTAACAATTGTATAGGTGTGAAGTTTCTCGCCAAAAGCCTGCTCGGTAGTTTTAAAATCAAGCCGACCACCAGATGAAGAATTTACAGCAAAAATAGGCGTGCCAGTAAAACCAAATAAATGATATTTACTAAATGCTTTTACAATACTTGCATGCATATCGCCAAATTGCGAACGATGACATTCATCAAAAATTAAAACAATATGACCGTCAAAAATAGTATGATTTTTATTTTTACTTATAAATCTATCTAATTTTTGAATTGTGGTAACGATTATTCGAGAGTTTGAATCTTCTAACTGTTTTTTTAATTTAGCTGTACTCGTATTACTGTTCGCCGCCCCTTTTTCAAATTTATCGTATTCTCGCATTGTTTGATAATCCAAGTCTTTACGATCAACTACAAACAATACTTTGTCTATATACGGCAATTTACTAGCCAACTGAGCAGTCTTAAAACTTGTCAAAGTTTTTCCCGATCCGGTTGTATGCCAAACATAACCGCCAGCCTCAACTGTTCCGAGTTTTTTATAATTTGTACTAACCTCAACCCTGTTCAATATTCGTTCGGTCGCAACAATTTGATATGGCCTCATTACCAAAAGTTGCTTTTCGGTAGTAAATACGCAATATTTAGTTAGAATATTTAAAATCGTATGCTTAGCAAAAAATGTTTTGGCAAAATCCATTAAATCAGTAATCGGCCGATTGGTTGCGTCTGCCCACCAGCTCGTAAATTCAAAACTATTGCTCGATTTTTTTCCTTTTTTAATTTTACCCTCGCTTGATTCTTTTATGTGTTGAAATCTGGTTGTATTGCTGTAATATTTTGTATGAGTTCCGTTTGAGATGATAAATAACTGCACATATTCAAAAAGTCCGCTGGAAGCCCAAAAACTTTCTCGTTGATAACGATTAATTTGATTAAATGCTTCGGAAATAGCAACTCCACGGCGTTTTAACTCAATATGAATAAGAGGTAGTCCATTCACAAGTACCGTCACATCATAACGATTAGCCCGCTGTCCGTCTTCGGTCGTATATTGATTAATTACTTGCAGGCTATTATTATGGACATTTTTCTTATCTATCAAGTCTATATTTTTAAAAGTTCCGTCATCTCGGTCTAATATTTTCGTGCTGTCTTCTTGAATAGTAGTGGTTTTTTCTTCAATACTCTGATTTGGATTAGCGATAACACTCACAAAAAACTTTTCCCATTCAGTATCTGAAAAAGTAAAATTATTTAATTTTTCCAGCTGCTGACGCAAGTTTAACACCAATTCATTTTCTGAAGTGATATTCAAATATTCATACGCTTGAGTTTCCAGTTGCTTAATAAAAGCACGCTCAAGCTCGGCCTCACTTTGGTAGTGAGCCACTCTTTTTTCATCAGACACATACTCGGAAACAACCGTGCTTTGTGTGCTTTCAGCGACTAAATTGTATTTGTTCTTATTTGGCATATTCTTTTTCTTTGAAAGTTAAAAGTTTCCCGCGGTAATATTCATATTGCTGTCTGCGAGCTTTGAGTTCAGCGGGAAGACCGATTGAAATGTCATTTACAAGTGCATCAAATTTGTCGAGGATTGAAACTATTCTTTTTTGTTCGGTAAGTGGAGGTGTTGGGATTTTTATTTGATTTAAAATTGCCTGAGTTAAACTTGGACGTCCTGATCCTGTATCCAATTTCATTAAATCAACAGTTTTCAAATAGTGAAATAAAAACTTTGGAATAATTTTTTCTTCGTTTATTTCAGTATAATAAATAGTATCTACATTCCAAAACGGATCCTCTAAATAGTAAAGGTTTGTAATACTTCCTTTTCTTGGAATTAAAACAGTAGGCTTATCGTAGACCGATTTATTTACATAACCCATAACCCCTCCTGTGCCATAAACAGGAATTTTACCATTTCCTAACTTCTTCCAGTCTTTTCCATTCTTAATCTTTGCAACACCTTGTAGTAAATCCCATTTTGAATTCGCATCAAAAGTCAACAACTCATTGCGATAATGCTCATACTGCTTTTTTCTTGCTTCCAGTTCTGCTTCCAGTTCTGCTTCCAGTTCTGCTTCCAGTTCTGTAAAACTATTAAGAATTTTAACAATTTCTTCTTGGATGGCAAGAGGTGGGATGGGGATTAAAGTTTTTTTCAGAAAACTAAAGTGTCTTGTGTATTTACCTGTTTTTGAATAAAAATTATTTAAAGCATAGTAAAAATATTTTATATTTAATATATTTGAATTTGTTTTTAGAATTTTAATACCGTCCGCCCCTTGAGCAAAAGAAAAATCAATATATTTTAGTGCCTCAGTGTGGTCTCCGAAAATAACATATAAATCTTTAGCCATAACTGCAGCATTATCATCAGTATAGCCAACAATAAAATCTTGTCCTTGATCTATGATAGGAAATTCACCTATTTCCTTGTAGTATTTTTTTGTAAGCTTTTTAGGAGGAGCACAGGTTGTTACGATTTTATTTATAAGCAAATTATCAATATCAAAAAACTCCACACCTGCTGGGCATAGTTCTGAGATTAGTTTTTCGATTTTTGGTTGGTTGGTTGTCATACTAATAATGGAATTAAAGATTCAATGGAAGTTTTAAGTTCTTCATCTGTAAATTTTGTATTATTTGGATTTTCGGGGTGGTGAATTATATTTCTAATTTTAGTGGGTAAGGTAGTATTGTATTCAATAACGGTTTTGTCTGACTTTAAATGTTTATACTTTTTGTCTATTTTAATAGCTTCACCACTTTTATTAAAAAGATATTTATCAAAATCTTCTGATTTACAATATTTCTCGTCTTCTAAAATAGCTTTTGCTTGAATAAAACCATAAAGCTCGTTGTGAAATTCAACAGATAAAACGCCAAACGCATAATAATTAATTTCCCCCCAAGAAGGACTTGAGGATCCAAACAAATCGAATTCATTGCCAGCTTCAACTTTGTTCATTCCTGAATCTTTTGAGAATATATTCATTGAATGGGTTTCTTTTTTATATTTTTTCAATAAATATGGTGAGTGAGTAATTATAAAAATTTGTGACTTGTCGGATATTTTTTCAAGGGCGTCAAGAAGTTTGTTTTGAGCTTGCGGATGTAAAAAAGTTTCTGGCTCATCAATAAAAAATAGTATTGGTTTAGAAATTCCGTTTTCATCTGATGAAGAAATATCAGCATACACTTGAATAAGTGCTAATGCTAAGGCTCGTTGCATTCCTGTACCTTTTTCAGAACTTTTTGTTTCAATGCCATTTTCAGATAGAGCAATATTCCCCGTTTTGAAAAAACTCTCAATTTCAGGTAATAAAAAACTAAATCTTACTTCTGTTTCTCCGTACTGTTCAGACAAAATACTTTGTATTTTTTGTTCAACTGGTTGTAGCGTTTTAGCTAAACTATTTTCGCCCTCTCCAAAAGTTTCTTTATGAGAATTTTGAAAATTTCTCCAAGTATCAGAAGTAATAAAATCTTTTGTTATCGTATTTATAATTTTTCCGCTAATTTTTGTTTTTGAAAAATCAGAAATATCACCAGAATTTGTATCAGCCCAAACAAACTGTGCATCAAAAAGTGCCGTAATTGTATTATCTATTCCTGTAGGATTCTCAAATTGGTTTGCAGTTGGATTAAACACACGAACATTTTTAATATCAAGCTTCTTTTTCTTTCCGTCTTGTGTAATTTCTTTTTCTTCGCTAGAACGCATTATGCGTAAACTTTTTTCACCATTAGTATCAATGAGGGAAGATTTATATTTTTTTAAGGCATCTATTTCAACAATAGATTCAATATCCTCACCTTTGAATTCAATTTCAATAGAAACAAAACTATCTGTTTCAATTTCTGTCTTAGTGATGACTTCACTTCTATCCTTTTTTGAGCGTATAAAGTCAATAGCTTCAAAAACTGATGATTTGCCACAATTATTGTCACCAACAAAAAAATTCACGCCTTTGTCAAAAAGAATTTCGTGATCACCTTTAAAGCCTTTAAAATTATGGAGTTTTATTTTTGATATATACATAATTTTTAATGATTTTTTTCAATATCCGCCATAATCTCATCAATCGCCGTCCTAAGCTCATTTTGCCCCACTGCAATTTTTAATTTCGCGTTTGTTATATTATATTTCAGCCATTTTACAAGCTAACTGAATCTCTTCATCTTGGCTTTCTAACCACAGATCAACGTCTAACTTATGTTCAGTTTTATTTTGGCTAATCATCTCCAATACAGGTTTTTTGTATTTAGATCAATAAATTTGGCACCATTATTGTCCTCAAAGAATTTTAATACGTTTTCTACATTTATTGGATTTTTCATATTATCCTTCATTATCCTTTAAAAATTTTTTATCATCATTCCCAAGATAGTTTTTCTCACTAATTACACTTCTACCAAGCTCTTTTTCAGTTTCCTTCCTCGCGTTGCCTGCCACCTTACCACCTCTTTTGGCTACTCTTTTACTTTCAGTAATTCCTTTTGGTTTTTCTTGACTCGATATTTCCGTGGTAACTTTTTCGCCAAGCATTGTAAAAATAAGCTCGAGATCCGTCATATTGTCTCTAAGATTTGCCTTAGATTTATCGGGAATATTTTTGAGCTTCATATATTCGCTCGGCGTCATTCCAAAAGTCGCTTTGCTGATTTCTGCGGTCAAAATAGCATAGTCTCTTTGCTCTGTGATTCCTCTCTGTTTCCATTCATCCGTTAAATTTTGACGGATAGCAATTCCACGAAGTCTTTTGTCTATCCAATCTTGAGGATAGCCCTTTGCTTCATAGAGCTTTTTCATTCTTTCTTGGGCCAGTTCTGGATTTTCTATTTCCTCGATTCTTTCATAACCCACTTTGGCAAGCCACCTTTTGAAAGGTTCAGCTTTTGGAGAAGGGATGGACTGGATAATTCTTAAAATCCCTTCAGTATTTGCACAATCTGTTTCTCTCATTTTTCCGTCTGGTGCAAGGAGTTTCAACCCGTGACAAAATGTCACGACTTCACTTCCTTCTTCATTAAGTCTCTGTTTTAATTTTCTCCAATAAGCTCCCGCATCAGGACTTTCTGTAAGAGCAAAACATATATCAACGACCGAAAAATACCATTCTTCATTATGCCAAATTTTACGAATTTGTTTTTTTTCAAACAGTGCGATTTTGTTGTGAGTATTTGCCATATTACTATTTTAGTTAGTTCCTTCAATATCCACCACAATCTCATCAATCGCATTTCGAAGCTCATTTTGCCTTGCGACAATTTGGGAAATTTTACTGTTAAGTTCTTTTATATCAATTATTTCGCGAGTATCTTCTGCTACTACATAACTTGATACTGCAATATTATAATCATTTTCGCTAATAGTTTTATTATCCACCAGTTTTGCAAAATACTCTGTGTCTTTACGCTCAATAAACGCATTAAGAATTTTTTTGCGATTTTCTTCACTTAATTTGTTTTTATTTCCACCTCGCACAAATTCTTTAGAAGCGTCTATAAACAAAGTCTTATTATCTTTTTTACTTTTTTTCAATATAACAACACAGGTTGCGATAGTTGTTCCGAAAAAGAGATCGGGCGGTAATTGTATAACTGAATCTATGTAGTTATTATCAATCAAATATTTACGGATTTTTTGTTCAGCTCCACCACGATAAAGAACCCCCGGAAATTCAACAATTGCCGCGGTTCCGCTGGTTGAGAGCCAAGAAAGCATGTGCATGGTAAACGCTAGATCTGCCTTGCTTTTTGGTGCCAAAACTCCTGCGGGAGAAAAACGAGGATCATTTATTATTAAAGGATTGGCATCGCCGTCCCACTTGATTGAATATGGCGGATTGGAAACAATGGCGTCAAAAGGTTCATCGTCCCAGTGTTTTGGATCAGTAAGAGTATCACCATGGGCAATATCAAAATTGTTATAATTGATATCATGCAAAAACATGTTTATACGGCAGAGGTTGTAGGTAGTGAGGTTTATTTCCTGTCCGTAGAAACCAAGACGAACATTGTCTTTACCGAGCACTTTTGCAAATTTAAGAAGAAGTGAACCGGAACCGCAACAAGGATCATAAACTTTATTTACTTCTGTTTTACCAACGGTTGTAATTTCAGCCAAAAGTTCACTTACTTCTTGAGGGGTAAAAAATTCTCCTCCAGATTTACCAGCATTTGAAGCATACATGGTCATCAAAAATTCATAAGCATCACCGAAAGCGTCAATTGTGTTATCTCCATAATCACCCAAGCGAAGATCACCGATAGCTTCTAACAGTTTTACAAGTTTTTGATTTCTTTTCTCAACTGTTCCGCCTAGCTTATTTGAGTTCACATCCAAGTCATCAAACAATCCTTTAAGATCGTCTTCGCTATCAAATCCTTTGGCAGAATTTTCGATATTATCAAAAACCTTAGAAAGTGTTTCGTTAAGCTTTGCATCGCTACGGGCATTTTTATGAACATTTATAAAAAGTTCGCTCGGCAGAATATAAAAACCTTTATTAATTATTGTTTCTATTCTACCAAATTCCGCTTCTTTATCACTCAACTTAATATAATCAAATTGTTCTTGTCCGAAAACTCGCCTTTCATCTTCATTGATAAAGTTAGTTAGATTTTCGCTAATGAAACGATAAAAAAGCATTCCAAGAACATACTGTTTAAAATCCCAGCCGTCGACACTTCCTCGCAAGTCATTCGCAATTTGCCAAATAGCACGATGTAACTCCGAGCGTTCTTGCTCTTTTGTTGTATTTAAATTTGTCATAATTATTTAATTAAATCATCTACACCAACACCAAAGGCATTAGCAATTTTGGTTAGCGTGTCGATAGTAGGATTCTTGTTTGCACCACTCTCAACAGTAACCACGGTATTTAAAGAAAGGTCCGCTAATTTTGAAAGGCGATCTTGCGAAATACTCTGTTCTACGCGCAATCGTTTAATGTTTTTTCCGATGTTATTTTTAAAATTTTGCATACAATATAATGTATAGGTTTTGTTGAATAATATTACTTTAAATTCCTCCTGTCAAAAAAGTTGTTCCGCCAATAGGTGGAACTCCATATATTATCCTCATCAAAAAAGTGTTTCCGTGGTGGAGCGGAAAAAACCATTTTTCCCCTAATTAAAAGAAAAATAAATTTGAAAATTTGTTAAAACAAGTGGACGCTAGGCGCCACGGAAACTAAAAAGAATAGGGCGCAATGTGGCACGAAACATAACGAAGTAGCAACCCCTAATCACACGCTTTAATATGATTTGATCCGCTTTTTCCGTATAGGATAATAGACTACTCCAAAAATAATAAACAAAACCCCACTCACAGCAGCAGCCCCTCCAACATATAGAAAAAAACTATCCTCCTCAAATAATTTAATAGCTGCAATGCCAAGAACAAATGCAGAAAAACCCGTTCTTACATACGCAAGTGTGTTGCGCTCATTGGCAAGAATAGTTCTTTCCTGAGCAAGAAGTTTGTGTGATTCAAACGATTTTTTTAAATGATTATTTTCCATAATGTTATTGTTTATTGTTTTCTTAATAAAGATTACTGGCAAAGTAGTCATCCTAATCGCGGCTAACACAGTAGCCATCCAACACCTTCCGCAGTGAATCCCAAATGGTTCACCGATGATCCGATTTTAGCACAAGCAAAACGAGTGGAAATTTTGGATATGCAGTGCCAATGAACCTGAATTTTATTTATTTTTTTGTATAAGGCTCAAACGTCATCCCTTAATTTTATAAAAAGCTTAATCGGATTCATCTGTGTTACTATTCCTTCCGAAATTTTAAAACTCAGAGATATTAATTGAACACATTATCAAGATCGTTAGATGTAATAAGCGTATCACCTTCAAAGCGGCTTAAATCACGTTTCAGTTCTACTTTTGTCTCCGGAAATTGCTAAACCGTCAATTATTAATGACCATAAACTGTATCGTTCCTTAATTAATTTAAAAGAGCACACTTGAAATAGTTATCTAAATTATACTACAAGTTTGCTCGATCTGAAATATAACCAATTAAATATGAGCAATGGAAATATTAAGCACCTGGGAGACGATGTTACGAGCTTAATAATTTTTGATTTTCAAATTTAACAACAAAAATTCCCAGTAAACTGAGAATTTTTGTGGTGGGCGCTGAGGGACTCGAACCCCCGACCCTCTCGGTGTAAACGAGATGCTCTAGCCAGCTGAGCTAAGCGCCCTTATTCATTTGTGAGAGAAATATAACATAGACCTAAATTTTTGACAAGTGTTGTTGACAAGTCGCCATTTTCTAGTTATATTCGTTGCACGCGCGGGTGGTGGAATTGGTAGACACGCAGGCTTGAGGGGCCTGTGCCTGTAATGGGCGTGGAAGTTCGAGTCTTCTCTCGCGCACCAGTCGAGTCCTGCTCAAATTGTTTGGGCGGTAGTTGACAGCAAAAAAATGACGATTTATTCGTCATTTTTTTGTTTAAGGTCCGTCTTGCTCGGTAAATCAACCTGATCTTTGCGTACTAGCCAAATTAACAGCAAGTCAGCAATTACAGCACCCACTAAAAAGGAGCCAGTAGTAAAACCTAGAGCCATCAGCATATCCGTAACCGCGATCGATATGACTAAATTTAAAGTACAGCTATTTCTTTGTATAGTCCCTATAATCGCAGCAAAATAAGCTACACCAACTAATATAAATACCACACCGGTAGGCTGAGGAATCAATGATATCGCACCAGAAACCTGAGCAACAGCTCGAAGTGCCAATATAAACACCAATACAATCCCGTAATTACTAATTTTATTTTTCATATTAAAACTTCCGCTCTTTACCAATAATTAATTTCAAATGGCTGGCTAAAACCGAAATTCTAAACTCTTTGCCTTCAAACTGTTCACCGTCTACTCGAATCCGAACCGTATTTTCGCCCGACATCGTGAGTTCTTTCACGGGCACAACCGTTGATTTAACTTTCTTTCGACTAAAGAGCGATCGATTCACGGTTCGAATTACTAATTCAATTTTTCCGTCCGCCGGATTAGCTGCTGGAACAGTTTCATCTTCAATGGCCAGATTTCTAATTTCAATCGAGCATTTTTTAACCGGAAAGACTTTAAACTTTCGACCGCAATCAATTTCCATACCCGCGCCATTGTCGATCATGCAGGAATTTATAAAACGATGACCGTTGATGACACCAGTATCAATTGCCTCAACCATTCGAGCAGAAATAACGTCGCAGGCAGCCACACCGTTTGGAATCCCCAGCATACTAGCAATAAAGTTTCCGTCTTTGCCAAGTGGAATAATCCCAAGAACCGAGCGGTGGTCAGCGGCAGCGTCGATAACTTTACGCAGGGTTAAATCATTACCCACGGCGATGATAGTTTTTGCCCCTTTCAGACTAGCGTCACGAATAAGTTCCGAGGCGTCTCGAAAAAGAGCAAGACGGGCAATCTTGCCACTTATGCCAAGGTCAGTTAACCTTGTTTCAATATTCGCCAGCTCGCGTTCATACTTTGCGTCCTGTACGAATTCATCGTAAACGTAGTAGTACATATAAGACTATAACCATGACCCTAACTATAACTTCAGATTGTCGAGGTTATCGTTATTGTTATTGTCACCGCTACTGTTATTCCTCCGTTTCGATATCTTTACCCGGCTTCCCTTTTGGGATTTTCACTTCACTACCATCCATTGTGACCTTACCGTTTATCTGCGCACCAGACAAAACTGACAGCACATCAACTGAAATGTCACCAATAATTCTAGCGCTTGGTGAAAGTTCTAATTTCCCAGCAATTGTTACATTCCCGCGTACCTCTCCAGCAATTACCGCGTTTTGTGCCAAAATATCCGCTTTAATCTTTGCCTGCTCACCAATTCTTAAATCACTAGCTGTCTGAATATTCCCGTTTACATCTCCCTCAATGACAACGTCACCCTCACTTACAAAATCCCCCTCTACGCGCACACCAAGCGCGATAATAGTTTCTTGTCCGTTTCCTTTTGCCATATATTTTTGGTTTTGAGGTTCAGTGAGATTTCACACTTCACTTAAAACTCAATCTTAGGTTAGTTATTTGAAAACTACATCTCCTTCAGCGTTTCCATGCCAAGGATCTCACATGCATTATCTAAAGTTTGACGTACTGCGTCAATTAATGCAAGTCTAGCCGAGGTTCCCACCTTATCTTCTTCCTCAACTATGCGAACTTCGTGATAATACTCCGCAAACATTTTTGCGGTATCAAAAGCCCACTGCGCAATCGAAGCGATGTTGAAAGTCTGACCCGCCTTCTGAATCACTAGCGGATAATCAGCAATTGTTCGAATTAGAGCCTCCTCCTTTTCTGAAGTTAATAGGCCCTTTGTATATTTTGGTTTAATCTTTGTTTTTGCCTTAATACTTTCGATTCTGGCAATCGTGTACAAAATATATGGCCCGGTAAACCCATCAAAACTGAGCGCCTCAGCCATATCAAAAGTAATAATTGTGTTTGGATCTTGGCGCAACATCATAAAGTTGATTGCTGAAATTGCTACCGTCTCCGCTACCTTATTAAGTTGTTTTTCACTCCAATCAGGGTGCCGCTCTGCAGTTTCTCGCTTAATCGCGCCTACCATTGTTTGGTGCAGATCATTAAAAGTTACAATATTCCCAGCTCTAGACGACATCGCCCCCTCTGGCAGATTAACCATATCGTAAGCTAAATGCACCAATTTTTCCTGAAAGCCCATCAATTTTAGAGTTGCAAATAGTTGTTTAAAATATAGAGATTGTCTATTATCAACTACAAAAATCTGACGATCAGGACTAAATTGCTTGTCTTTTTTATAGGCTAAAGCCAAGTCCTTTGTTGCGTAAAGCGAAGAACCATCGGTTTTTAGAATTAAAAATGCGCCTAAATTTTCAGCCTCTAAATCAACAATCGTTGCACCCTCACTCTTCTTCGCAATACCATCCGTCAGCATTTTTTTTACAAGTTCTTTACCTCCCTCTTCAACCTCACTTTCGTAATACCAAACATCAGGGCTAACATGTAGTAACTCAAAAATACGTTCAAATTCCTGAATGCTCCACTGACGGGTTTCTTTCCAAAGCTTAGTAATTTCATCTTCTCGCGCCTCAAGATCACGTTGGACGGCATCAATCTCAGCTTTAGCTTCTTCGTGCTCTGCTACATAAGTTGTAGCTTCGGTATAAATTTCCTGCAAACGTTTAGTTCTGTCTTCCTTAACCAGCTCAGCGTCTCCCTGAAACTTTTGAAAGCCCCAAAGTGCTTTTGCCACGTGAGCGCCGATGTCGCCGATATAAGCAGCACCAACTGTTTCGTAGCCGTTTACCTTCAAAATATTCAAAACCGCCTGCCCAAGCACAGCATTTCTAATATGACCCACGTGAAATTCCTTATGCGTGTTTGGCTGAGCATACTCAACTAAAACTTTTCGGTCCTTACCCGACTCACCAAAACCATATTTTGTTCCAGCCCGTTTTACATCTTCAAGCACAGCCGAAAAAACCGCTTCATCGTTGAAGTGAAAATTCACATATGGTCCGACCGCAATAATTTTTTCAATAAATGTGGTGGGTCCGATGCTCGCCGCAAGTTCAGTTGCGATTTCAACTGGGTTGCGCCCTTCACCCTTAGCTAACTCAAAACATGGAAAGGCAATATCTCCCATTTTTCTATCAGGTGGTGCGTCAAACATATCAACGGTCACCAAAAACTTTTTTCCAATCGCTTTTTTAAGTGAGGTAATTGCTTCTTGAATAGCTTTCTGTTTTGTATACATAAGTGAAGTGGCAATCGTAGTCCCGAAGTGTTATTTATTTTTTATTTTAACAAAGTGTCGTTTGCCCTTTTGTAGTACATTGCCCTCTTTTGTCAGTCCTTGCAACTCTTGCTCATAAGAAGTTATCACTACTCCATCTAATTTTACGGAATTTTGATCAACTAATCGGCGGGCTTCTGACTTTGAACTTGCAAAACCAACCTCAATCAAAACATCAATTATATTGGTATTTACAAGTTTTTTAAGTTCAATATCCTCTGGAGTTTCACCAGCTTTAAAGACCTTGTCAAAACCCTCTCTAGCTTTTCTGGCCTCTTTCTTCCCGTGATACATTGCAGAAACCCGTTCTGCTAGCTCCGCTTTGATCTCACGTGGATTCACCTGAAGCGCCAACTGTTTTCGCGCTCCCGCAATTTCTTCGGGTGCATAATCAGAAGCAAGTTCCATATATGGCAAAATCATACTGTCGTCCATCGCCATCAACTTTCCAAAAATATCTTTTGCAGAATCATTGAGCGCAATAAACCCACCCTCTGATTTACTCATCTTTTTCCCCTCCGCGTTTTCGAGAAGTTTCATAGTAATCACAAACTTTTCACGCCCATTGATCTGACGCTGAAGTGTGCGACCGGCTAACATATTAAATGTTTGATCACTACCACCAATTTCCGCATCTACATCCATTGCCACTGAATCATAGCCCTGCATTAACGGGTACATAAATTCGTGCACATAAACTGGCTTCCCTTCCTTGATTCGAGTTTCAAACATATCACGTTCAAGCATTTGCTGAACAGTAAAATGACTCGCAAGATTAACCACTTCGCTAAAATTCATTTTCTGTAACCACTTGTGGTTGAACATTAACTTCACTGGATTTTTACCTTCAAAATTCAAAATTTTCCCAGCTTGCTCTTTGTAAGTTACTGCATTTTTCAAAACCTCCTTTTGTGTTAACTGAGTTCGCACTGCAGTTTTATCGGTTGGATCACCAATCATTGCGGTAAACGAACCTAAAAGCAGAATTACTTCGTGGCCCAAATCCTGAAACTCTCGAAGCTTTCGCAAACCAATCGCGTGACCAATGTGAAGCATTGGACTGGTTGGATCGATTCCGATATAAATTTTTAGTTTTTTTCTTCCCTGAAGCGCAACTTTTAAACTTTCAGCTGAAGGCAAAACCTCACTCACACCTCGAGTTAATAACTGATCGATTTTTTCTTCTTTGTTCATAGATTATTTATAACTGCCTCGAGTTTTAAAACACGCTCTTTCGCCTCCGCAAGCGAAGCCTCTCTTTGCGTAATAACTTCTGCGCTCGCATTCGCCCTGAACCCAGCATTACCCAAAGTTTTTTCAAGCGAAAGCACGTAAGCCTTTGCTTCTGCAAATTCTTTTTCTGTCTTGGTTTTTTCTGCCTCAAGATCAACTAGATCAGCAAGTGGAACGTGAATAGTAGTTTGTCCGACTACACGTGTTGTCACCTGTTCTGGTTTTGTGTCGGTTTCTACAAAAGTTACCTCCCCTAATTTTACCTGATCAATAATAATTTTTTCTTCACTCTGAACCGCACCCGCATTGACTAAAATAACATCAATCTTTTTTGAATATGGAATATTATAAGTTGCCCGCACGTTTCGAAGCTGAGCAATTATTCCCCGCAAAACTTCGAAGGTTTCAGCAACCTCTGTTTCAAGTTCGCGTAGAGGCTTTGGCCACTCCGCTACTATCAGCATGCCAAGCCCAAACTCTTTGTAAAGTTCCTCGGTCACAAATGGCATAAACGGGTGCCAAAGTTTTAGGACGTTTTGCAATACATACAACAAAATTTTGTCGGTGTTTTCCGCAAGCTCTGGTGAGCGCTTTTGCGTTTTTGCAAACTCAAGGTATTCATCGGCAAAATTATTCCAAGTAAATTCACGTAAAGTTTCACCAGCCAGCGAGAACTCGTGCTTCTCAAGATGCTCCGTTACTTTTTTAATCACTTCTGAAAGCCGGCCTAGAATATATTTATCTGGTAGTGTCTTGCCATCAGCCTCGGTAATCTCTTCAACATTTTGAACCGACATTAAGACAAAGCGACTAATGTTCCAGAGTTTATTTGTAAAATTTCTAAATGCAGAAACCTTATCTTCTGAAAGCTTCATATCGTTACCCGGAGTCCCGCCGATCATCAAAGAAAGACGAGTTGCGTCGGCACCATACTTTTCAATCATTGTGAGTGGATCGATTACATTTCCGAGCGACTTCGACATTTTACGTCCGCTTTCGTCACGCACTAAACCGTGAAGATAAACTTCTTTAAACGGCACCTGACCAACAAGGTAAGTCGACATAAGTACCATTCGCGCTACCCAGAAAAACAAAATATCGTAACCAGTTTCAAGCACTGAAGTTGGGTGGTAAAAATTCAAGTCATCAGTTTCTTTTGGCCAACCCAAAGTTGAGAATGTCCAAAGCCCGCTACTAAACCAAGTGTCGAGCGTATCTGAATCCTGCTCCCAGCCCTCACCTTCAGGCGCTTCAACACCAACGTACATATCATCACCTCGGTACCAAACCGGTACGCGGTGACCAAACCAAATCTGACGACTTATGTTCCAGTCTCGTAAATTATCAATCCAGTGGAAATAAGTTTTCGAAAAACGCTCTGGCAAAATTTTAATTTGCTCAGACTTCACTGCGTGTTGCATGAGTTTTTTGAGCGTCACCATTTCCCCATTTTGAATACCAGTCATGGTATTCAAACCAGTTGCCTTAAAAGCAAACTCTTTATTTACATCAATAAACCACTGATCCATCGGTAAAGGTTCGATCACTCCCCCGCTTCGCTGTGCCACGGATAAATTTTGAGTAATTTCGACCTCTGCCTCAAGTAGATTATTTTCTCTTAGCCAGTTCACAACCGTTTCCCGAGCTTCAATTGTTGTTTGCCCGGCAACCAACGTTCCTGCCTCTTTGGTCATTCGGCCATCCTTGCCAATCACAACAACCATACCAAGCGTATGGTTTCGCGCCATATCAGAGTCGACCATACTGTGAGCCGGAGTTACACCAAGCGCACCCGTTCCAAAAGTCTGATCAACATTTGGGTCTGCAATGATTTTAATATTCAAATTTGCTCCAGCAAACTCAACCTGGTATTCCTTGCCAACAAATTCAATATATCTTGGATCCTCGGGGTTGACCGCTACAGCTGTATCGCCAACCTTTGTCTCTGGTCGTGTAGTTGCAATACTAATTGGAAAATCCTGACTGTACTTAAAGGTATACATTTTTGCAGTACCTTCAATATACTCAACTTCTTCATCTGAAACTGTGGTTTGTCCTTTTGGATCCCAGTTGATCACGCGGTGACCTTTGTAAATTAAACCGTCGCCATACATTTGTGTGAAGGCGGTTCGTACTGCAAAATTTCGTTCTTCATCGAGCGTATAGGCCTCCCGACTCCAGTCAACCGAAGCCCCCATTTTTTTCATCTGATTAACAATCGTGTCGTGACTCTCTTGAGCGAATTGATTAACTCGCTCCAAAAATGCTTCCCGACCTAAGTCGTGACGATTTATACCCTCCTTCTCGATAAGCAATTTTTCAACTTTTGATTCCGTTGCAATCGCAGCGTGATCAGTGCCTGGGAGCCAGAGCGCTCGTTTACCGTTCATTCGATTAAACCGGATCATTGCGTCCTCTATTGCCAACATAACCGCGTGTCCCATATGCAGGGTACCGGTCACATTTGGCGGTGGAAGTACGATTGTAAACGGTTCAGTCCGTTTTTCAAGGTTAGGTAAATTATCTGGATTAAAGAATCCACTTTCTAACCATTTTAAATAAGTTGCGTCCTCAACCCAAGCTGGGTCATAGGCTTTTGATAGCTCTTTTTCAGAATCACTCATAATAAGGCCAGTTTAGCGAAAAAGCAGTAAAAGATCAATGTTTAACAGATTGAAGCGGACACTTTGAGAAAATAGGTCAATATTTACTAATATTAGGGTAAATTTTGTCAATGCGTGTAATAAATTCCGTGTGTGGGTCAATCTAATGAATCTAGGGATCAGTTCAAATGTGGCTGATCCGCTGTTGCAACTGATTCTTATTTAAAACGATATTCACATAAACCGTGAATATCTGATAAACTCACCGTGGGTTAGAAAATAAATATTATAGAGATTTTACAATCAAAAGCTTGACTAATTAGCTTGCTCACGATAATCTACTTTTTCCCCATGCTGAAAGGAAATAGATCAGATATAAATCACACCTTCAGCTTCGCATGTCATTAAAGCAGCACGAACAATTTTTGCAAACTCTTGAGCAGTCAAAAAGACCGCTTATTGTGCTTCCTGAAAAAGCAAATGAAGACGATTTCGCTTCAGCTTTTGGTGTTGCTGGATTACTTTCAAAGTTAAACAAACCAGTTGACATTGCTTCAGCCGGTGGTGCCTCTCCGCAAAGTTTAAATTTTCTAAAGAGCGCACAAAAAATAAAAGGTGACCTGCCAAATATCCGGAAGATGACCCTAACCCTAAAAACACAAACAGCAAAAGTGGACGAACTTTCTTACCGGGTTGAGGGCGACACTCTGCAAATAAATATTGTTCCAAAAACCGGAGCCTGGACAGCGGAAGATGTAAAGATTGTGACCGACAGCTACAAATACGATTTAATTATTTCAATTGGCGCTAAAGAGCTGGAACATTTCGGCAAGCTTCACGAGCTTTACGCAGATTTTTTCTTTTCAGTGCCAATCATCAACATCGACCACACCACAGACAATGAATTTTTTGGCCAAATGAATTTGGTCGATATAAATGCTGTTTCGAGTTCTGAAGTGATTCACGGACTATTTAAAGAAATAGATCCCGGACTAATTGATGAAGAAATCGCTACGTATTTTCTTACTGGAATTATCTATAAAACAAAAAGTTTTCGAAATGAAAATGTAACACCTCAAACACTCAAAGTTGCCGGAGAACTTATTGCTCGCGGAGCTAGGCGAGACGAGATTGTTAAAAATCTTTACAAAACCAGAACCGTGGAAACACTACGCCTCTGGGGCAGAGCGCTAGCCAGACTTAAATCCGATGACAGCCTTGGTTTTGTGTGGACACTCCTTAGTCGCCAAGACTTTATAAACGCTGGAGCCGACGAAACTGCGCTCGAAAATGTAATCGAAGAACTGATGATGACATCACCGGACGCCAATGTTGCAGCCGTTTTCTACGAGGAAAAAAATAATAATGTTCGAGCGTTCCTTCACGCCAGCAGACCGTACGACGCACTCTTGCTCGGTGCCCCCTTCTCTGCCTCCGGAACCAGAGAACGGGCTTTTCTCAACTTAAAAGAAGACAGTCTAGTTAAAGCCGAGAAACGAGCCATTACGCACATAAAAACACAACTAAAAGAATCACGCTAACCGTGATTTTTTGTGTCGTTATTTTGACTAGTCGCCCCGCACCCATACCGTCATCCTGAAGCGAGCGACGATTCACGCTGAAGGATCTCCTTCGCCCTGTGCTGAACCGACATTTGCTTGGTGATTCGGTAATGAGGTTCTTCGGTGTGATTCACGTTCACCTCAAAATGACGGTTTACTTAGGTTCTTCAATGTAACTCACACCAGGCTCTGAATGAGGATATGATGAAATTCTTCGCCGTGATTCATACTAGACTCAGAATTACGGTTTGGTTTTTAGTAGTGCGATGTGATTTTTATGTCGTTATTTTGACTAGTCACCCCTCACCCATACCGTCATCCTGAAGCGAGCGACGATTCACGCTGAAGGATCTCCTTCGCCCTGTGCTGAATCGACATTTGCTTGGTGATTCGGTAATGAGATTCTTCGGTGTGATCCACGTTCACCTCAGAATGACGATTTGGTGCGTTGACTAACTAGTCAATATTGTCATAAACAAAAACACAATTCTTGTGAGCATAAAATGCTCACAAACTAAGACTGAGTTGCAGATGCGACTGAGTCGCATCTGCAACTCAGTCTTAGATAATAAAAAAACACCGCAATCAAATCAAATCAAATCAAATCAAACCGTAACCCAGGTCTTGGCCAGGGTCAATCAGTAAATTTAAAAAGCTCCTTTTATAGCCTAAAGCCTAATACAAAAATGCATTCCTATTTTTTACACAAAGTGGTATAATTTTTTTTAAATGGGAGGTATTCTTCAGACATATGCCAGACAGTCAGCACCGCCGGAGCACCGGGTGGAACTTTTTGTTCGTGGAGAAACACGACTTACCTGGATAGGCTTACTTTTTAATGAATATCCGAACGCTGAAGTTTACCTAGTTGGCGGAACTCTGCGTGACATTATTCTCGGTCGCGTACCAAACGACATCGATCTTTTAGTTCGTAACGTACCACCTGCAGAACTCGATATCTGGCTAAACGCACACGGCGCTTCTGAATTTGTGGGTAGGTTTGGAACTTACAAGTTTGTGCCACACGGGAATGTAAATAAACAAGCAATCGACATCGCGCTACCTCGAACCGAACGCAAACTGGAAGATCACGCTGGCGGGCGTCGTGATATGGATGTTTCTTTTGATTACAAACTGCCGATTAAAGACGACCTAGCTCGGCGTGATTTTACAATTAACGCCATGGCCTACAACATTAAAACTGGTCGGCTCATTGACCCCTTTCTTGGCCTTCAGGATTTATACAACGAACTTATTAACGCTGTACTTGTACCAGCGACCAGGTTCGAAGAAGACGCTACGCGCTTACTTCGTGGTCTGCGCTTTGCAAGTCAGCTTAATTTTGGAATTGAAAAACTTACTTGGCAAGCAATTCTAGCTAACATCGAGCTACTCAATAAAAAAGCGCCAACCGAAGACGGTACCCGAGCCTACATTGTGCCCCGTGAAGCAATTGGCCGCGAGTTTATTCTGGGTTTTATGGAGCACCCCGTGCACACGCTTCGACTCTGGAGTGAATCAAAGGCACTCCATATGTTCATGCCAGAACTTGCCGAACTAGAATTTAAAAATGACAACGAACTGCAAAAAACACTCAATCTTCTAAATACCCTCAAAAACAAATCTTTTATCGCCAGTTACGGATACTTGAACACTCCTCTTAATGTGCTCGTGGCTGGTCTCATGGTCTTTACACACGGCGATAAGCACAAGCACGCGCACAATATTTGTACAAAACTTCACTTCCATCAATTTCCACCTGACCATAAAGCAAGTATGAATTGTGAAACAATTAAGTGGTTAGTCGAACACGTTGATATGTTCGAGGAAATTGATCCAGCGAGTATTCGACCAAGTCAATTTGAAAAAATGTTTCTTTCAAAACGCGGTCAGGAGCTTCTACTGCTGATGCATGCCAAACATATTGCTAGCGCTAAACACAGTGTGGCAAGAGAAAGGCTCCATACGGCTCGGCGGATTAAAGACGCTATGCAAACTATATTTGCAGATAGTGATCTAAATGGTAGATTACCACAATTAATTTCTGGCCGAGATATTCAAGAGTTCGGGATTCTGCCTGGCCCAACCTATCGTGAAATTTTAGACGAAGTTCGCGATGCTCAACTAGCTGGTGAGATTGTTTCTTTCGATGACGCAAAAACTTTCTTACGCCATATTGTAAATAAAATATAAAACGACCCCACCTTAGTGAGGTCGTTTTATTAAACAAAAAAAAAGAGTTTGCACTCGCATTACTCTTCACGAACTACGCCCTTTAGTTCTATCCTCCAAAACCCGCTCGGTTTCATCCACGCTGTTTTCAATCAGCTGGTTAATCATAGACGCAGTCGCCATAGCGGCCAAATCTGCATCCCGGTAAATAAGGAGATACTCTGCGTAGAGCACCCTCATAAGCTGACCCAGGTTGAGCGTTAACAATTTCACCTCCGTTAGCAGCCCAATTTATCTTAGGCTGTAGTCGGAGCTGGCGACGTGGTCGCTAATATTTGAAAATTCATTGAATCCTCAAATTATCTCTTGCTGGAATAACTGACCATAATCAAACCGTGTTGACCATGCTTTAGTTCCGCATAAGCGTTACCAGCATCGAGATCAACTACCGCTTCGAAGTAGTCAATCTGCTCCCTCCAGAGAGACTTCATTACCAGACACTCGACGACAGCGCCGTCAGCGTACCTGGCACAGGCGTACTTAAGGAAATCAAGCACAAATGCCGCAATCTCCTCTTTAGTTTTCATAAAACCTCCAAAAGTTCAGTAAAAACTTGAATCTCATTCAAACCTTTACTGAACTATGGAATAGATTTTGTTCTACTCCAGAAAAGTAACTAGCCGAAATATTCGATAACTTTCGAACTCATCCAAAGAAAAAAAGCTAATGTTAGCCAATATTGCTTTAGTGAGTAGGTACAAAAGTACTGCAATAAACCCTAACATTAGCTTTCTGATGGTTTTTAGACTAAAGTTTATGATGTGAAAGACGCCTTTTCTTCATCTTTATGTGTTATTTCTGTTTCTTTATCAATTTTAAAAATCCTCTCTAGTATAGCATAATTTGTAGGTTTTGTCAAGCGAAAAAGCACTTTTTTCTTAATAATCTAATCAAAAAACCCCAGCTTATGCTGTGGTTTTTTGTGGTGGACATAGGGGGACTCGAACCTCCGACCTTCACAATGTCAATGTGACGCTCTAACCAGCTGAGCTATACGTCCAATTTTTGTTATTTTACCTAAATATTGTCAAACGTCAATTCTTCTTCTTTATCAAGACCCATATTACTATCGATCCATGATTGATTACCAGCTCTTGTGATCAGCATTAAAAACAAACCGATCATTATAAGCGCCCCAAAACCAATCAGACCGGCGATTGTAAGCTCTAAAACCCCACAACCAATCACAGACGAAAGTGTGTCTAAAAAATTCAGGTTAGGTTCTGCGCAAGCTTTCACCTGCCCTTCTCCAAGCCTAATGCCACCATAACTGGCACTAATTGCGGTAACCATCGAAGTAATTGTAAACAAACAACTGAATCTCGCTTTTCGCATTTTGGTCATTCTAAAAAGTGCCATCACGGCAAAAAAAACACCACCTACAAACCAGTAAACCGGAAACCAGAAAGCAGTAATAATCGCTACAAACCAAAATATTTCTGTCATAGATTAAAAATTAATCAGGTAATCGATAAAACCGAAACCAAAGCTCACCACGAAAACTGAAATTGCAAACATTCGGGCATCTGAAGAGTTATTTTTTATAGAATAATATGTAATCAAAATTCCAATAAAAAATACAAATGTGGCAAATGGTAGCATAAGCTCTACAAATCAACAGTTTATTTGAGTAACTTAGATGAAGTAGAACGTCTTGGCAAGCTAGGCTCTGAGTTATATATTGATTATAGCTTATAAATAAAAGAAACACGATTTTCCTATGCTTGAATGGAACCCCTCAATCTCCGTTAACGACGCAACTATAGATAGTCAACACCAAAAACTACTACATCAAATTAATGTACTTTTAGAAACAATACGTTCTCATTCAGAAAAAGAGAAGACTGAAGAAAGTTTGAAGTTTCTGGATGATTACATTAACGATCATTTAGCTTATGAGGAAGTGTATATGAAAAAACACCAATATCCTGCATATAAAGAACATAAGCAGATTCACCAGACTTTCAAAAAAAGATATAAAGCCTTTAAAATAGAGCTAAAAACCGAGTCTAATGAGGTCGTTACAAACAACATAGAGAATTTCCTAGCTAACTGGTGGTGGAACCATATTTCAGTAGAAGATCAAAAATATCAGGATTATATTGAATTAATTGGAAAAGTACACCTCAAAAAGGAATCAGAAAACTTCCACCAGACTATTCAGAGTTAAATTAAACCTCTACAAAAAATACTTCCGCAAGGGAAGTATTTCTTGGTGGACCCACTTGGACTTGAACCAAGGACCGCCGAGATATAAGCTCGGTGCTCTAACCAGCTGAGCTATGGGTCCGAATTTGTTTTCAGATTGAAAAAAAATTGTGTCTGAAACTGAAAAAAAAATACCATTTAGACTTGATTTTGTCAAAGTAATGTGCCATACTCCTAGAATGAAAAATCTTGCATACAAAATTGAAACTCCAGAGCGTCTTGACCAAGTGGTGGCCAAAGCTCTTCAGATTTCGCGAAGTAAAGTTCAAAAAGCCATAAAGGCCAAACAAATCCTAGTAAACGGTAAGGTTGAAACACCTCATTTTAAGCTTCAGGGAACCGAAATCCTCGCTTTTGACCCAACAAGTTTTGACGATAAAGTAATGAGTATCGACAAACCTCTGCCGTTAGACATCATCTACGAAAATGACGATGTTCTTGTTATAAACAAGCCGGCCAACCTTCTGGTTCACGAAACAGAATCTAGCACAGAGACAACTTTAGTTGATTCGATTTTAGCGTATAATAAAAAAATAGCAAAAGTTGGCAACGATCCAAAGCGTGCCGGTATTGTGCACAGACTCGACAAAGACGCTTCTGGTGTAATGATCGTTGCTAAAAACAACAACGCTTTTGACCATCTTAAGAGGCAATTCATGGAACGAAAGACAACAAAACGCTACACAGTTATGGTTATGGGTCAGATGGAAAAGGATCACCAAACAATCATGATGCCAATCAGTCGCTCTAAAACTCATGGCCGAATGGCAGCTAAGCCAGCGAGCCAGGGTGGAAAAGAAGCGATTACACATTACGATGTTGTGGAGCGGTTCCGTCATCATTCCCTACTCGACGTTACTATTGAAACTGGGCGAACCCACCAGATTAGAGCCCATATGTTTGCACTTGCCCACCCGGTTGTTGGTGATAGACTGTACCGAATGAAGGGGATCAAACCTCGTCCGATCGGAAGAATCTTCCTACACGCTCGGGAACTCACAATTACTCTACCAAACGGTGAAGAAAAAATATTTACTGCGCCCCTACCTGAGGATCTTCAGCTGGTACTTGCAGAGATTCCAAAATCATAAATCTAGAGTTAACGCTGGTTTTTTGCTTGAATAATTTCTTTGAACTCAATACTAAATATGACCTACGAGGAAGCCCTAGGCTATCTTAAACAAATTCCGAACCTTAAAATCACCCTGTCAGGAGATATCGGATCTGGAAAATCTACTTTTAGTAAACGGCTGTCTGCAACCCTAGGTATTGATCGGATTTACATAGGTCAACTAATGCGTGAGGAGGCACAAAGACGTGGTATGACCTTGGATGATTTTAATGAGCTGTTAAAAATCGACAAAACAATTGATCAAGAAATTGATTTGGCGCAAAGAAAAAAAGCCGAAGGCTATAAAAAAGTTATTTTTGAAGGGCGAACTTCTTGGTACTTTGTGGAAAACGCTGATCTAAAGATCTTTTTGAAAGTAAACCCGGATATTGCAGCGCAAAGGGTTTGGGGTGATAATGACAATCATTTGCGCGACACTTATAGCTCGATAGAACAAATTGTCGAGGCAAACAAAGCGCGTAAAGAAAATGAAATTGCCAGATATAAGGCGCTTTACAACATTAACATTGCAGATGAGAGGAATTTTGACCTGATAATAGATACCTCAAATACTGGAATTGAAGAAACTTTCCGAGATAGCCTAGTAAGCATCGCGCAGTTTATGAAGCAGAAGCAGGACTTGACTAATATTAGCGAGTAAGCTACACTGACGCCACTATTTAACAACCGATGAATGAAGACATTAATGCCTTCCTCTGATCAGGTGAAGTAACAAAAGTCTTATGACGGAAGAGGAAAAGAAAGCTGTAGAAGCTCCTGAAATGGAAGCCCAGTCAGAGGAAAAAGAGGTAGAAACTACTTCAATCCCTGAATCAGATGTAGAGGCTGAAGTTGTGGAAATGCCACATTCAGACATTCGCCCAGGAATGCTTGTACGAGTTCACGAAAAAATTAAAGAAGCAAACCCAAAGGGAGAAATTAAAGAACGAATTCAGGTTTTTGAAGGAATTGTGCTTGGTCTAAAGAGTGCAAGCTCTGCAAGAACAATGACTGTTCGAAAAAACTCAAAGGGTTGGATGGTTGAAAAAATCTTCCCACTTTCTTCACCAAACATCGACAAAATCGAAGTTGTGAAGCAGTATCGAACTAGACGAGCTAAAATCACTTTCTTGCGCGGAAAGCACAAACGAAAGATGATCGAGGTAAAAACAAAATAAATAACGATTTTATATCGTAAGCAAAAAACCCACGTTTAAAAACGTGGGTTTTTGTCAGCTAGACACGCACCAAATAAAGTTTGATGCTCACACCTAGCTCGAACCTATAAAATATCTAACCAACAGTCAGATATTTTATTTCATTGATATCTTTAAGTGCTTTCCTGTTAGTGTTTTGTTCTTGGCAATATCTTTCGGTGTTCCTTCACCGACCACAATTCCACCTTTTTGCCCACCTTCTGGACCCATATCAATAAGCCAATCTGACGATTTCATTATGTCGGTATTATGTTCAATTACAAGCACAGTATTACCTTTGTCGACCAACGCTTGTAACACACCAAGTAATCGCTCAATGTCCTCAAAATGTAAGCCTGTTGTTGGTTCATCAAGAATATACAGCGTCTTCCCGGTTGAACGTCTTGAAAGTTCTGTTGCTAATTTTACTCGCTGAGCCTCACCACCTGAAAGCGTCGTCGCCGACTGACCCAAACGTAAATAGCCCAGCCCAACTTCGTTTAAAATATTCAACTTATCTGCAATCAGAGGTTTGTCAGCAAAAAATCTTCGCGCTTCGTCAATTGTCATCCCTAAAACATCGGAGATGTTTTTACTTCGGTAGTGAACTTCAAGTACATCTACATGATATCTAGTACCATTACACTGAACACAATCAGTGTAAACATCAGGCATAAACTGCATTTCAATCCGAATCTGCCCATCTCCAGCACAACCTTCACAGCGACCCCCACCTTTTACATTAAAACTAAACTTTCCAGCATCATAACTTCTAAGTTTTGCCTCTGGCGTTTCAGTAAACAAATCTCTAATCGCCGTAAACACACCTGTGTACGTTGCCGGATTTGATCTTGGCGTGCGACCAATTGGCGACTGATCCACCGTTACAACCTTATCGATATTATTCAAACCTTTTATCTCCTTATGCGCCCCTGGAAACGCTTTAGCTCTGTAAAAATGTTTTGCAAGAACCCTACCTAAAATGTCTAAAATTAACGTTGATTTTCCAGACCCAGACACGCCGGTTACGCAAACCATTTTTCCAAGCGGAATATCGACCGAAACATTTTGCAAATTGTTTTCAGTTGCCCCCTTAATTGAAAGCTTTTTACCGTTCCCAATTCGCACCTTGTCCCTAATTTTAATTCTCTTTTTTCGAGACAAGTATTGCCCAGTTAATGAGTTTGGATTCTTAATTAACTGTTCTGGAATTCCTTCAGCAACTATCTGTCCGCCGTACGCTCCTGCACCTGGACCAACATCAAAAACATAATCAGCTGATCTGATCATTTCCTCATCGTGTTCAACAACTAAAACGGAATTTCCCATATCCCTCAGGTGTTTGATGGTTTTAATCAGATGTTCGTTGTCTCGAGGGTGAAGTCCAATCGAAGGTTCGTCGAGTACATAAATTACCCCTGAAAGTGCTGACCCAAGTTGTGTTGCTAACCTAACCCGCTGTGATTCTCCACCTGAAAGCGTCATTGCGCTACGGTCTAGTGTAAGATAACCCAAACCAACATCAATTAAATGCTCGGCTCTTTCACGAATCTCTTTTTGAACCCGTTCAATCACTAGTCTTTCAGCTTCTGAGAAACCAAGTAAATTATTTTTTTTACTTGTTACTTTGAGAAGTTCGTCGAAAAACGCAGGTACAGCTTCAATTGGGCGCGTAACTACATCCGCAATACTTTTGCCTGCAATTGTAAACAATAAAACCTCTGGTCGAAGGCGCATCCCTTTGCAACCAGGGCAAACCATACTGCGCATATATGTTTCGAGCTCTTTGCGAACGTAGTCCGAATTTGTTTCTCGATACTTCTTATCGAGCATCCCGAGCACACCTAAAAATCTCACCTTTTCACCTTTAAAATCAAACAGTTCGTCCCCTGTTCCGTTTAAAAATATTTCTAAATTTTTCTTACTAAAAGTTTCAAGTGGTTCGTTTAAACTGAACTTATACTTCCTACTAACTTTTGTTAAAAGCTCCAAATTGCCAGACTGATTCCCAGCAATTCTACTCCAAGGTTTCACCACACCTTCGGCAATAGTCAGTCGCTTGTTTGGAATAACTAACTTCGGTTCCAAAACGAGCTTCATTCCAAGACCGGTACATTCTTCGCAAGCTCCGTGAAGTGAGTTAAAAGAGAATAGTTTTGGCTCGGGTTTTGGAATATTAAAACCGTTTAAGAGATTATAACCTTTTACCAGTTCCACCTCATCTCCACTGTCGTCCCGGTACATCAATAATCGATCATTGCCAAGATCAAAGGCTCTCTCCAAAATAGTCTTCATTCTTTCGGTATTAATCCTTTCTCCAGCTGAAAAGCGCCCGGCCAAAATCTCGATAGTGTGCTCTTTGGTTTTTAGCTTGCGCATATCCACAGCTTCATCAAGGTCCATAAGCAGGCCGTCAAATCTTACCTCTTTAAAACCCGCATTTTGAGCGCCGACTAATACATGTTGGTGTTCACCCTTTTGGTTTTCAACCATCGGAATAAACAAAAGCACCTCACAAAATTTAATTACACTGAGTATTTGATCAGCAATATTCTCGATTGAATTTTCCTTGATTGGCTCACCTGTTTCCGGGTGATGCGGCCGACCTATCCGCGCGTAAAGCACGCGAAGATAATCATAAATATCCGTCACTGTTCCGACGGTTGAACGTGGATTATTAGATGATGATTTTTGATCAATTGCAACCGTTGGTGAAAGACCGTCTATTGAATCCACATCAGGTTTATCTTGAAGTTCCAAAAACTGACGCGCATAACTCGACAGAGATTCCATATAGCGCCGCTGTCCCTCTGCGTAAACAGTATCAAATGCCAGTGAAGATTTTCCACTTCCAGATAAACCGGTAAAGACAACTAGCTTGTCTTTCGGTATCTCACAGTCAACATTTTTAAGGTTGTGCACTCGCGCTCCGCGAATGGAAATAAAATCATTTTTCATGCAAAATCCGTTCATTTTTAAATGAACGGAGCATAGCATTTAATAAAAGGCGTGGCAAGAGTAGATGTTCGCTCTAAAAACTATGGAGTTGGAGAAATTAACTTTTGTGCGGCATCCGTTGCTTTACTCATATTAGAACTCGGCGCTCCACTTGTGAAACCAACATTCTGACAGTCGAAAGCTACGAACTTATCTGGACCAAAAATTCCCAGTGCCGTAACTTTTATATAGCCATTTTCTAAATCGTTCACCGTCAATTCTTTAGTCGCGCAACTACCCCCAGCGTCCTTCGCAATATTACAAACATCTTTCCCACACACTGAATCAAAAAGTTTCTTATACTCCTCGTGATTCACGAAATCTGTTGGAACATACCAGTAAAGAAAACCGAACTGAGTAGATAATTCTGAAGTGGTAATACCTGACAAATTTCTAGTAGTAAACTTATTTGCCCTAGTCCCAAGATAAGTGTAGGCCGAACAACCTTCATCTCCATGTTCCGCTTTTAATATATTGCAATCTAGCCCATTGTCCGCATGCTTGTAGTAAACCTCGACACACCTGTCTATCGGTACCGAACTTAAAACCGATGCATTAAAATAATGACACGAGGACTTAACACCATCCTTAACTTCGAGATTACTTAGTGCTGCACACGTTGATTGTGAAGGTTTCGGCGGTACATCTGTGGTTCTGTAACCAATCTCCCCGCAGGTATAGCAAGCGTAGTTGTGCTCTGTGTCTTGCAAACACTCCTCGGTCTTTCCGGGACACTCAAAGTATGTGCAGGTATCTCCCACCACAAAACCATCCGAACCCTGCAGTTCATCTCCGTTTGCACTAACTATGCTTGTGATCACTCCCTTTTTACCGCAGAGCGCCTGACTTTCCATTGTAATTGTAAAAATGACATCCTTTCTTTCAGACAGTGCAGTACATCCAAGGCTCTTATCTACATAATCCATCTCCCTTATTTTCGGTACACCTAAATTTTTAAACTTAACTACACTTGGATCAATAAGAGTTCCGAGAGTAACAGCAAAGAATAATAAAGTGAGCCCAATAATCACTGAGTTAATTCTCTGTTTAGCTTTACTGATTTCATTTTCGCGACCACGGGCCAGCATCCACTCAACGCCAGCGACCATAATCATCACTATCGCAATTAAAGCTCCAGCACCGAGCAAAAAATCATAAACCGCGTTTATATATTCACCAAGATTTCCTGATTTTTTAAGACTCCCAATTGGGACCCCTAAAGTTACCTTTGTTGAACCGCCGAAATCTGGAATATAACCAGACGGATTATAACAATACCCTTGGCCCGGCAAACAAAAATTTTCCTGCCCTCCCCAAACCGAAGGTTCAGGTTCTGCCTTATCCTCAACTGGTCTTCTATCCGAAGAACAGGCCGCAGCTGTCCAGCACATCTTATTATTTTCCGGTCGGTTATCTACCTGATCTTGGTTGTAACAACCAAGTGTACTAATGCCCGGGCCTTTGCATAAGTTTCTACACTCCTCTATCCCTGCAACCGCAGTTTTTTTCTCAGCCCCATTTTCGGTTTTGCAAAAACAGTCACAAGAAGATATATCTCCTGATGTTGTGGTTTTCGCCCCCACAAAAGAAGAGGTACCTGCGAATCCGATACTAATTACAATTATTAAGGCAAATTTAAACAGGGTTTTAAACATATTAAACAAATTATAGCACAAAGATCCTTAAATGATGTTATACTAATAACAGCGGAACAGAGGGTTTACAAAAACAAGGGTTTTTGGTAGTCTAACCACACTATGATATTAGATATTGTACAAATTATTTTAGCTGTCCTGTTAATCGGATCAATCCTTTTGCAGGCTCGTGGTACCGGTCTTGGCGCCGGTTTTGGTGGAGAAGGAACAGTTTTCCGAACTAAACGCGGTGTAGAAAAAAAATTACACAACACCACAATAGTTATTGCTATTTTATTCTTCGGTATTTCTTTAGCGAACGTTTTGTTCTAATAAACAGAACTTCTAAATGTCCCAAGGTAAAACATCTATTATTACACGAATAATTAAGCGCATTAAGCATAATGCGCGAAGTTTGTTTAAACAAAAATCTGGAGGGGCAAAAAAAGCCGATATTGGACTTGCGATGGAGCAGGTTATTAAAGCTAGAGAAACTCAGACTTTTCCCTCACTAGCTCAGCTTGTCCACCTACCAAAATTACTTACAGCTACCGAAAAACAGATAGCACTTGTGGCTATTTTAACAATCATTACCACTGGTTCGGTTCTAGGTTTTCAATATTTCAACGGTGGCCGTGTTGAAGTTGCTTCGATCGGTGGTGTTTATACAGAAGGTTTTATTGGTTTTCCACAACTTATCAACCCACTTTACGCCAGCACCAGTGACGCTGACAATGACCTAGCTCACTTAATCTATTCTGGATTAATGCGGTACGACAGCAATGAAGGTTTAGTTCCAGATCTCGCAGAGTCCTACACTGTGTCAGAAGACGGTAAGACCTACACTTTCAATTTGCGAGATGATGCTAAATGGCACGATGGCAAGCCTGTTCAGGTGGATGACATTATCTTTACTTTTACCGCTATTCAAAATCCTGAATACCGAAGTCCCCTTCAAATTAGCTTTTCTGGTATCTCAATAAAACAAACAGGTGAGCACACTGTGGTTTTTGAGCTAAGCGAACCGTTCAATCCATTCCTTTCCCTACTGACAGTTGGGATTTTACCTTCTCATTTGTGGCAAGATATCGCCCCACTCAACGTAGCTGTTACTGAACTCAATAAAAAACCTATCGGTTCTGGTCCTTTTACATTCGAAAAACTAGAAAAAGATAGTAAAGGTATTAGGAGCTACACCCTTAGCGCGAACCGTGATTTTTACCGAGGTTCGCCAAAAATTGATAGTTTCATTGTAAAATTTTACACCGACGCAACTTCCGCAACCGAGGCATTAAGAAATCAAAATATTGAAGGAATTTCTTACCTACCTCCAGAAGTAGTAACTGATTTTGAAAATGATCCAAAATTAAACATCTTCTCACCAGCACTTCACCAATATAATGCGGTTTTCTTCAACCAAAAAAACAGTGTGGTTATCGAAGATGACGCTGTTCGTAAAGCGTTAGCGGGGTCAGTTGATCGAATTGAACTAATTAACGAGGCGCTAGGAGGCCGCGGAAAAGTTACAAATTCCTTTATTTTAGACGGTATGATTGGTGCTTATCCAGACTTAGTAGTGCCAAAACTAGATCTTGCAGATGCTAATAAAACCCTCGAAGATGCTGGTTGGCTTCTCGAGGAAGGTTCCCCTATTCGAAAAAAAGGTGAACAATCCTTAAGTATTCAAATTTCAACTTTAGGTTCAGAGGAATTTGTTAAGACAGCAGAAGTTCTAAAAACCCAGTGGTTAAAAGTGGGGGCAGATATTTCTATAAATATAATTTCAAATACCGACTTCCAGAACAATACCTTACGCAACCGGGAATATGACATTCTGCTTTCTGGCGAACTTTATGGTATTGATCCAGATCCTTACGCTTTTTGGCATTCTTCACAAACAAATTACCCTGGATTTAACCTTTCAGGTTTTAGCAACCGTAAAGCTGATGAGTTCATAGAACAAGGCAGAATTGATACTGACCCTGAAAAACGTGCCGAAGCCTACCGCGCTTTGCAGGATCTTGTGATTGAAGAAAACTCGGCCATCTTCCTGTACCAACCGACTTATAGCTTTGCATTACCTAAAAAACTCCAAAATGTCTCGGTTTCACATATCATTTCACCAGCCGATCGTTTTAGCACGATCACTGACTGGTATATTAAAACAAAAAAGATTTTTGAGTAAAAGCATTGACAGTCTCTCTAAAAAATGCTAATATTCAAGCTTCTGTTCCGATATTTTTTCAAAGACTTCGTGTTTTAAAGGTATTTTTGCAGTTTTTAATAAAATAGCTGATTTTGCTTGTAGTGAGTTTTGCATTCGAGCCAATACAATTATTTTTTTAATTTGTAATTTAAAATAGTTGAAACACTTTCTTGTTCTTTTGAACATTTTTTAGTGAGATTTCAGCAATAAAAATATATGGAAAACAAGAAACCAGTACAGCCTAAACACACACCAGGGGATAACAATAAGCCAACTACCCCACCAACACGACGGCCACTTGCAAGACGGCCAAATAGTCGGCAGAACGTTCGGTCAACCGTAAGGTCAACCGGCGATCACAGAACAATCGTAAAACAACCTCATACTAAAACTCAAACTAAAACCTACACCACTCCAACAGGAGACAAGGTGCGCGTTATTGTTTTGGGTGGTTTAGAAGAAGTTGGTCGTAACTGTACCTTAATTGAGTATAAAAACGATATCATTATCATTGACCTTGGGCTTCAATTCCCAGACGAAGGTATGCCCGGAGTTGATTACATTATTCCAAACATGAGCTACCTAAAGGGTAAGGAGAAAAATGTCCGCGGAGTTATTATTACTCACGGTCACTACGACCACATTGGAGCTATCCCTCACACTGTGCCATACATTGGTAACCCAACAGTTTACGCACTACCAATTGCAGCTGGAATTATTAAGAAGCGTCAAACAGACTTTAAAACTGCCCAGATCAATGTTAAAGACATCACGATCGCAACCGAACTTCAGCTTGGTGCTTTCAAAGTTCACTTCTTTCACATCAACCACAACATTCCAGATTCTGCTGGTATCGTGGTTGAAACGCCAATGGGAACTATTTGTCACACTGGTGACTGGAAATTTGACTACCACCCAGTTGGTGCCGCTCCAGCCGATCTTCGAAAGATCGCGCGTGTTGGAGAAGCTGGTGTTGCTCTTCTTATGGGTGACTCAACAAACTCAGATAGGCCAGGTCACCAAACCAGCGAACGCGTGATTGGGCTTGAACTTGAGAGGATTTTAGAAAAAGCTGAAGGACGTGTAATTATCGCTACTTTTGCTTCCCTACTTTCGAGAGTTAAGCAGATTATGGAGCTTTCTGAAGGCATGGGTAAGAAAGTTGCTCTTGAAGGTTATTCGATGAAAGCTAACGTTGAAATCGCTCGAGCGCTCGGTTTCATTAAAGTTTCAGACAAAACAATTATTACCACCGAGCAACTCAAAAACTATCCAAACGAAAAGATTGTAGTTATTTGTACCGGAGCTCAGGGTGAAAAAAATGCCGCGCTTAATCGAATTGCAAACAATGAACATCGCTTTATTAAGCTCGACAGAACAGACACCGTTGTTTTCTCAAGTTCAGTAATTCCGGGAAATGAACAGTCTGTTCAGAAACTAAAAGACACATTCTATCGAAAGCGAGCCCACGTTATTCACAAAGATATTATGGATGTGCACGCCGGAGGTCACGCGATGCAGGACGACATTAAGCTAATGCTTTCGCTTTTCACACCTAAATACTACATGCCGATTGAAGGAAATCATTTCCTACTTCGTGAAAACCAAATGGTAGCACTTTCAATGGGCTGGAAAGAGGAGAATACCTTCGTTGCCGATAATGGTCAGGTGATCGAGATCTGGAAAGACGAAAAAGGAGAATCTCAGGCTAGAATGACTAACGAGAAAGTCCCAAGCGAATATGTTTTTGTAGATGGTCTTGGCGTTGGTGATGTTTCGCACGTTGTACTTCGTGATCGAAATGCACTTGCGGACGAGGGAATTGTGGTTGCAATCGTTCAGGTTGAAAAGAAAACCGGAAAGGTTGTTGGAACTGCGGATATCGTAAGTCGTGGTTTCGTACTCATGAAAGACAATAAGAATTTAATCAATGAAACAAGGGCACTTATTCAAAAAGTCGCCTCAAACAACGATCCAAATTCTGAAATCGACCGTGAATACGTGCGAAATCAGGTGCGCGATGAAGTTGGAAAATTCCTCTTCAAGAAAACAGAAAGACGACCTATGATCCTGCCTGTTATTTTGGAAGTATAAGTTATAAAAAAGGAGCTTGAAAAAAGCTCCTTTTTTGTTATCCTAGAGAGGTATGAAAATCCTAACAGGAATCCAACCAACTAATATACTTCACATCGGAAATTACTTTGGCGCGCTTAAACCAGCTGTTAAATTATCGCAAGAAAATGATCTGTTAATGATGATCGCAGACTATCATGCTATCACCGTTCCTCAAGATCCGAAACAATTAAAAGAAAATATTCTGTTTGCCACCGCTGCCTATATTGCAACCGGAATCGATCCCAAAAAAACTGTTCTTTTTCAACAGTCACAGGTGCCTGAGCACACTGAGCTTGGCTGGATATTGCAAACTCTAACTTATATGGGCGAAGCTGAGCGGATGACTCAGTTTAAAGACAAGTCAGGTGATAATCAGAAAAGGGTTTCTGTTGGCTTATTCACCTACCCAACCCTAATGGCAGCAGACATTCTCCTCTATAACACCGAAGCTGTGCCGGTTGGTGCCGATCAAAAACAACATCTTGAACTAACTCGAGATCTAGCAGAACGCTTCAACCATCAGTTCGGTAAAACGTTTGTTGTGCCTGAGCCTCTGATTCCTGAACATGGGGCAAAAATTTTATCACTGAACGATCCCTTAAAAAAAATGAGTAAGAGCTCACCTACTGCCAAGAGCTACGTGTCTATTATGGACACGCCGGACGTAATAGTTAAAAAAATTCGGTCGGCTGTAACCGATTCTGAGCGAACAATTACTGTTGACGACAACCGTCCAGGCTTAAAAAACCTCTTAACAATCCTGCACTTAATTACCGGTGAGAGTCTAGTCGATATTGCAGGCAGTTATGAAGATAAAGGAATGAAGGAGCTAAAAGATGATCTCGCCGAAGCTTTGGTACTTTATCTTGGTCCACTTCAGGCGGAAATTAGGGGTTTACTCGAAAATAAAGACGAACTGCAGAAGATTATCGAAATTGGTTCACGAGAGGCGCACAAACTGGCAAATAATCAAATAAAAATTGTAAAAAATAAGATGGGCTTACTTTAGTCCAAAAAAACACAAGTTCAAAAAACTTGTGTTTTTTATATTAATCTAGAATTTTGTTGACAAATAACACTATTCTAGCTATATTTTTCTAGTCTAGCATCTCTGCTTGACACCCTCCCTGAAACCCCAAACTTGGAAAGATCGTGGAAATTCCCCATCACGACAACCACCCCTTGACTCCCACCGAAACAAAGCTCGTAGAAGATGCGCGTCAACAACTCATTGAGCGCATTCAATACGAGCTCCTGGTCCGCAATCCGGATCCTTTAAGTAAAGAGGCAGAGTGTCTCTACATGATCTATGCGATCGCTTGTGCAGATCGGAGACTACCCATCACCAAGATCACTGCCCTTTGGATCGCCCTTGGGAAGATCGTTCTTGAGATGGACCAGCAGTTCTGCGCAAATTTCACCGAAGCTTACCGCGAGATGATCTTCAGTCACGAAGGACCAAACACCGGTCCATTTGTGTCTCAAATTCGCAGTTGGCATCGGGTCGTAGCCCATGCTCGCGTTTTCACGCGAGAAGAACTACTTGAGTACCTGAAGCTCGCCGTACAGCGAGCCACGGTCGAGAGTGGGAAGCGCCCCATCCTTTCGGCTATGCTCATGCTCGCCGAGAAGTACGCAACCTGCAACCATACGGTTGCCATCTGGCGGGAAAATCTCCGCAAGGTTGTGACCACCCCTGACTTCTCTTTCGAGCGTTTTTGCGCCGAAATGATTCCACCAGAAGAGATTCGCGAAAAGGAGGAATGGCGGACAGCAGCCAATTCGTACTTCGCCAAAAGCTTCAGCGAAACTGAGAACAGCGCGTCAGCCTAACTAGGCATCTTACCCTTGCGTCCCCGTGGACGTGAGGGTCTTTTTTTAAAAAAAGTCTATTTCTTAGTTTTTACCACAATTCCAAATTGTAAATATCTGGTATCCGCAAATAGTCCTAGCGTTAAAATATTAATTAAACTAAATTTCGAGGAGTCTACATACCCATTCAAACCCTGGATCCTGTCTAAATTAAAACCTAATCTTTCAAACATTTTTATAATACTTTTTTTCGTAAAAAAACGAACGTGTGTTCTATCTAAAATACCGGAATCTTCATAGTCCCAGGTTTTTCTAAAAATAAGGTTGATTAAATTATTCAAGAACCGAACGTTTGGTATGGAAGCAACGATAACTGCATCTTCATTCAAATATTTTTTCAACTCAGTAAGCAAAACCTCGTTTTGCACAATGTGTTCAAGCACATCGTTTAAAATAATTGCATCAAAAGTTTCGCCAGTAATTTTTGGAAGCGCGCTAAACACATCGCTTATGATCACTTTATCTAAAACCTGCCCCGCTTTAGTGCCAGACACTACATCCATTTCGATTCCCCAGACTTCAGCCTGTAATTCGTTTTTCAAAATTGAACCAAAGACACCCTCTCCACAACCAATATCCAAGATCTTTTTTGCGGTCCGCGGAACAAATTGAAGCATCTCGATTCGAGCATTTATATAATAAGTTTCAGGTTTTTTCATACAGTCCACAATGTAACATGAAAGCCGATCTTAGCCAATAATTCCAAGTTTTGATCACTTTTTATATTGACAAAACAGCTAATTAATGATATTCTTTACCCGCTTAGAAAATTGGATGATCACTTGAGTATTTATATTCGAGAGGAAAGTCCGGACACTCCTTATATGGCAACGTATATTGAAAACGAGCGTCGCTAACGGCGACCGGAATATGTATTGGGAATCAAGGAATTGGAGAATCTTTAAGTCTAACTTAATCATCCCCTGCCTCCTGATTAAATCTAGGGAAAGTGCCACAGAGACAATACTAGCCAAGCCTAGCTTGGTGAAAGGTGAAAAGTTTGGTGAGGTCGTTTACGGCTACACCGATCGCCCTGCGGTGACGCAGTGGTGTGGTAAACCCGCTTAGGTGCAAGAACAAATTTGGTAGTTTGCTAGAGATATTTGGCAACAAATATCGCAGATAGATGATCATCGTCCGGCTCCGCCGGATACAAAATCCGGCTTATAGATTTTCTAAGTGCTAAAACCACTCCGCTATCGCGGGGTGTTTTTATTTATTTTTTGGCGTTAGACTAGTGCATTAGAATCATTAGTACGAATAAGTTCACAAAATTCTTTTCTATCTTTATGACAATCTTGTATTGTCATTTTCCCCCAGTTTGATAAGGTATTTGTATCTATGAAACGGATTGATTTATTTATTACTGTAGTCTTAATCCCACTTGATTATCTTACCCTCCTGGTTGCCGGATGGTTAGCTTACGCTTTGCGTTTTTCGCCAATATTTGCCAATATTCGACCAGTTACTTTTGACCTGAATTTTACAAACTACATGAGCGCCGTTTTGCCGTTAGCACTGGTCTGGATTCTGGTATTTGCCGTTGCTGGGCTTTACGCCACTCAACGTCAACGCCTAGCAACTGAACTCACGCGCGTTATTCTGGCTGTTTCTGCAGGTATTGCTGTTGTCCTAGCGATTGCCTTTTTCTCCCGGGAACTCTTCGACTCCCGTTTTATCGTGCTAGCTGTTTGGTTTATTTCAACAGTCTTTGTAATGTTTGAGCGTTTTATTACTAGAACTATTCAAAAAAAACTCTACACTTACGGGATTGGTGTAAATAATATTGTTATCATCGGCACCACAGATACCGGTAAAGCCCTGAAAAATTACTTCGACCGCTACCCTCGACTTGGTTACGCTGTCAGTGCGCACTACGCAAACTTTAATAAAGAAACGGAACGAAGGATTCTGGAACTAAAAGAAACGAATAAGATAAATACTATCTTCGTAGTTGATCCTAACTTCGATCGCGTCACAATTCTAAGGATTAAATCGTTTTCCGACATTGAACACCTCACCTTTCAGTATTCAGCCGAACTCTTTCCAAGTGCAGCCGTGGTGCCGATTATTCATATGTTTGCCGGTGTTCCAGTTATTGAAGTCCCCAAAACTCCACTCGACGGCTGGGGAGCAATTTACAAACGCGGGTTTGATATTTTTTTCGCGGCACTTTTAATAATTTTAAGTTTACCAGTTCAAATTCCGACAGTTATTTTTCTACTTCTTGAAAAACAAGGCGGTATTCTTTATAAACAAGAACGGGTTGGTCAAGGTGGTAAAACGATTAAATATTTCAAATTCAGATCAATGATTAAAGACGCGCACCAGCTTCGCTCGAATCCTGATTTTTTAAAAGAGCACGGAAATATGCGCGCAGGTTCACCAATGTTCAAGCTTGAAAAAGACCCAAGAGTTACCAAAGTTGGCGCCTTCATACGTAAATTTTCGATCGATGAAATTCCAGAGTTTTATTTAGTTCTTATGGGTAGAATGAGTCTTGTTGGACCGCGCCCTCACTTGCCTGAAGAAGTTCAAAACTATCATCCAGAACAAAAAAAAGTACTCACAATTAAGCCTGGCATTACTGGTCTGGCGCAAATTAGTGGTCGAGCTAGCTTAGCTTTTGACGAGGAAGTCAGGCTTGATATGTACTACATTGAAAACTGGAGTCCGTGGCTAGATTTTATTGTGTTACTTAAAACTCCACTCGTAGTACTCTTACAAACAGGAACCGGCAAAAAACGTCTTTAAAGCAACCGCAAAAACCTAGTTTTTGAAACCGTTTCAAAAACAATCTTACGTTTTCATTCAAGATCAAGCTACTTGATCAATCTAGTTTTTTCTTATAAACTCCACCCATTATGAAGGTTGCCTTGGTTCATGATCATCTCACACAAAACGGAGGAGCTGAACGTGTTTTAGAAGCCCTGCAGGCCATTTGGCCAGAAGCTCCAACATACACGCTTCTTTATGATGAGAAAAAAATGAAGGGTACTTTTGGGCATCGTGAGATTCGCACATCTTCGTTACAAAATTTACCATTTGCTATTTCAAAATCCAAATGGTATTTGCCTTTTATGCCAACCGCAACCGAAGGCTATGATTTGTCGGGTTTTGATGTGATTATTTCAAGTTCAAGCGCTTTTGCAAAAGGTATTATCCCGCCACCTCACGGTATTCATATTTCATACTGTCATACACCAACCCGCTACCTTTGGAGTGACACACATGAATATAGTAAAAATAATATTCCAAAATTACTTCAACCATTTTCGGCGCTTTTATTAACTCATCTCCGAATATGGGACAAACTATCTGCAGACCGTGTTGATTTTTTTATTGCGAATTCAGACACAACAAAACGCCGTATTAGCCGTTACTATCAACATAAAAGTGATGTCATTTATCCGCCAGTTGATATAGAACATTTCACCATTAGTCAGAAACCAAAAAATTATTTTCTTATTGGTGGTCGGCTTGTTGCCTACAAGCGCTACGATTTGGTTATTGATGCCTTTACTCAACTCGGCTTACCACTCAAAGTCTTTGGTGACGGACCAATGGAAAAAGAACTTCGTGCTTCAGCTGGTGATAACGTGGAGTTTTTAGGGCGCGTTTCAAACGAAGAACGAGCTCGGCTTTTTGCAGAGGCAATAGCCTTTATGCATCCGCAAGAAGAAGATTTCGGTATTACGCCAGTTGAGTCCATGGCTGCCGGGAGACCAGTGATCGCCTACAATCGTGGCGGTGCAGTTGAGTCTGTTATTGAAGGAAAAACTGGTACACTTTTCAACAAACAAACCTGGCAGGAAGTTGCGGACATAGTAATGAATTTTGATCATACAAAATACGATCCGGAAAAAATTCGCAAGCACGCAGAAGAATTCTCAACTACAATTTTCCGAAAAAATATTTATAATTTCGTGACTGAAAAATGGGAAGATCACAAGCGAAAAATATTAGGTCAACTCTAGTATGAAAATTGGAGTAGACATTCGTCATTTAGCCGGCGGAGATCTTTCCGGAGTTGGCTATTATACCGTGAATATCATTAAAGAAATGAGTAAACTCGCACCAAACGACGAGTTTATTTTATTTGCGTCCGGTACAGCGTCTGCACTGAAAAAAGTGCCTCAGTTTTCAGAAAGCAATATTAAGGTCGTAAAAAAAGATTTGCCGAATAAAATCGTGAGTACCTATATGAAATCGCCTTACGGTCCGGCGCTTGAAGACTTTTTGGACGAAAAAATTACAGCTTGGTTTTTCCCAAACATTAATATGATCCGAACAAAACTACCGTACGCGCTTACAATGCACGACGTTAGTTTTAGGACAATGCCAGAATTTTTCACTAAAAAAACTAAAGTCTGGCACAGGCTGGCCAATGTAAAAAAACTTTTAAATGATGCCCAAATAATTTTTTCAGTTTCGGGTAGCACTAACACAGATTTACAAAATATCTGGAGGATTAATTCTAATAAAATAACAATAACCCACCTCGGAGTTTCGGAAAATTATAACTCGCAATTAAGCTCAGCTGATAAAAATTATTTACGAACATACAAAATAAATTTTCCGTATTTTTTAACACTTTCAACGCTTGAACCAAGGAAGAATATTGAATCTGTGATTGAAGCCTACGAGATATTTTGCGAAAATTCTAAACAGAATCCTTCCCCTCATTTAATCATCGCTGGTGGCAGTGGTTGGAAAACCGAGGAAATTATCCGTCTTGCTAGAACTTCAAAATTTAAGAACAATATTCATTTAATCGGTTACGTTGCCGACAAACATAAACCAGCACTATATCGAAACGCAAATATTTTTTTATTTCCATCTTTTTATGAGGGTTTTGGCTTGCCTGTGCTCGAAGCAATGGCTTGTGGTACACCCGTAATAACCAGTTTTACTGGTTCGATGCCGGAAGTTGTTGAAGATTCAGCTATACTAATCGATCCCTATAATGTTTCAGATATTGTGATGGCGCTCGGAATTTTAAATGATTCAGAGCTAAGATCAGAGTTAATCGATAAGGGCAAAAAACAATCAGCTAAATTTACTTGGCATAAAACAGCAGAGCAAACGCTTGACAATCTAAGAAAATTAGGGTAATTTTCAGCATTGATCTTTCAACAACAGGAGTAGAAAAATGCAGTTTCAATCTTTGGTTTTCTTTCCGTGTGGCGGTATGGTTCTGATGAACGACGAACACGGGTCGCCGATCGGCTGTGTGTTCTCAAGCAAAGACGGGGCAAAAATCATCCTTGGCGCTTGCACTGCAGACACCGACCTTGCCGAGGCACAGACAGCTCTCGAAGAAGACTTTGTTGAGATCAATGCCGAGTCCGAGGTTCAGATCTTGGACGCTCCGGAAAGTTCTGCGGTGAACGAACTCTTGATCGAGGCGTATGAGATGTCCACTTTGAGAGAGTTCAATTTGGACGCACTGCCTCCCGGTAGATTTCATATGTTCGAACTTCGTGTAGTGGGTGATTTTTCATTCGCGATCCTGGGCTGGAGAAACCTGCGTGGAGATTTTTATCTCTCGGTCATCTATTCCATCGACCAGATCCGAATCCTCCTGCGGGGTCTTGATTTCGTAACCGATGACGAGCGAAAGCTCGTTATTGGGACATTGAAGAGAATCGGATTCGCGTCTAAGTCGCGTCGACTTAGACTACTGGCAAAGAGCCAGATTTTCGGTTACATGTGCTTCGCTCAACTTTTGAAGACAAGCGCAAAAGCCGAGCAAAAGCGTATCGAGGATACTCTAAACAAGGACGCGGGACCAAACCCGTTGTTCGTAGCCTCGATCATCATACCGGGTATCTCGGAGTAGTTTATGACTACAAATGCCACCTTCTGGTGGCATTTTTTTATTTGAAAATTATTTAATTCAAATAAATAATTTGTTTATTTTATAAGAATTATTAATTTTTGATTTTGTATAAATTAAGTGCTCAAAACTACAAAATCTTATCCCCTTTTTATTCTGAAGAAATCACTTTAAATATGGTAAAATATGACTATGAAGATCGGAATTGACGCACGATTTTATGGACCTCGCGTAGGTGGTGGTGGCATTGGAAGATATGTCGCAGAATTAGTGACTCATTTGCAGGAACTTGATCAGGAAAATGAATACATAATTTTCTTAAAAAAAGAAAATTTCCACGAATGCAAAATCACTAATCCCAATTTTTACAAAAAAATGGTAGATGTTCATTGGTACGGTTTAAAGGAGCAGATGGTGATGCCGAGAGAAGTTCGGCTATCTAAAGTTGATTTTATGCATTACCCCCACTGGAACATTCCACTTTTTTCTAGAGTCCCTTTCATAGTCACGGTCCACGATCTCATTTTAATCGAAGACAAACACTCAGCTAGATCGAGTACACGAAACAAAATATTGCACGGTTTCAAATACGCAATTTTTAGAACGGTGCTTGAAAATGCCATTCACCGAAGCAAACATATTTTAACCGTTTCAAGTTACAGCAAAGAAGCTATTTTAAAACATTTCGGTATCCGCCAGGACAAAATTACGGTTACGCCAAACGGAATCATTCCTGCCCTAAACAATAAAAATATCAGTCTCACAAAGATGGGCGTTTACGAACCGTATTTTCTCTATGTTGGCAACGCCTACCCGCATAAAAATCTTGAAACAATGTTAGAGGCTTTTGCTGATTTTTCTGAAAAAATTCCGTACGTTCAATTAGTTATTGCTGGCAGAAGAGACATGTTTTCTAAAAAGCTAGAAAAATATGCTCGGGAATTAGGGGTGAACCAAGAACGTTTACGTTTTATCGATCTGCCAAGCGATGATGAAATATCTGCCCTCTATAGATCATCCAATCTCTTCATCTACCCGTCTAAACTCGAGGGCTTTGGTATGCCACCGCTTGAAGCTATGAGCTATGGTACGCCTGTTGCTGCGGCTTTTGCCTCCAGTTTGCCGGAAGTCCTCGGTAGCTCTGCACATTATTTTAACCCTGAAGAGGCTGATCAACTTGAAAAAATAATGATTGAAGCCATAAAAAATCCTGAGCTTATTCGTTCTAAAGTTGAAGCTGGTAAAGAACAGGTGAAAAAATTCACCTGGAAAAACTTAGCCGAGAAAACCCTAGCCGAATATAAAAAAATGCGTTAGTCATTCAACAACTATAAACCTTTATGCGTGACCAAAAAGTTAATATTAAAAAACAAAATGAGGAACAAAATGTTTCCATGCTTTTTGATGACGCTCTGCCAGAATCACTCAAGTTCGAAGGCGTGGTGCCTAAAAATAAAAAAGGTTTGAATTTACACACCGACAACACCACACCACTTTCTCCATACATCATCCACCTTTCAAATCACGAGGAGCCACAAAGTGCTACGCCAAATTTGGATGCTTTAGCTGAAAGTTTAATGATCGACCCAGAACTATTGCTTGACGACGATTCTGCGTTTGTTGATGAAAATGATTTGTCACTTACTTTCGATGAAATAGTTGCTCAACTAAGTGAACCGAAATATTTAGAAGTTCCAAAAGCTAAAACTGTATTTAAAAAAATAAACTCAAATATTTGTCCTGCAGAAGTACCCGTACAGAACCAACTTCCGCAAGATATTTACAGTGAAATAGCTAGTTTTGAAATAACCGAGTTTACACGCGATGATCTTGTAAGTCTACTTCTTGAGTTAATCAAATCACAGGAAGAATTCGAAGAATTTTCAGAAAACAACAAAGGCTATGTAATTCACGAAGACAGTGGTATTGCTGAAGAAATTGAAACGATGTTTGAAGAAGAGGCTAAAAAAACTAGCTCGAGCTTTTTTGGACTGTTACCATTTTTAGGTGAAGTTAGGTTTAGAGCTATCGCAGTTTTTGTCCTACTTTCCTTCTCGATTGTACTACCCCTTCAGGCAATGAAAAGCATTTCTGGGGTTACAGATCGTCAGGCCACTATTACCAATGCCGGAAAAGCGGCCATAGAAAACTTTACACGTGGTACGGACGCGCTCGAAGCTGATCGTTTTGACGTTGCAGGTTCGAACTTCAGAAGAGCTTCGGAAAATTTTGCTGATGCCGAAGAAAGCCTTGCAAGTTTAAATTTAGCAGTCCAAGGTATTGCAAAGGCTATCCCAAAAACAGATAGAACCCTGGAAACTGCTAAAGGTTTAATCGAAGCTGGACAGTCACTTTCACTAGCTGCATCTCAACTATCAGACGCAGCACAAAATATAAAGGCTCAGCAGTCACCAACAATTTCAACAAAGCTCGCAATGATGAAAACCTACGTTGAAAGTATTTTGCCAAAAATTGACACTGCTTCTAAAGCGCTCGAAAAAGTTGATCCAAGCGTTTTGGGTGCAGAAGAGGCAATTAAAGTGAGTGAGCTCAAAGATAAAACGCCAAAAATTGCTGAATCAATGCGTGAATTCATTGAGTTTGCCGACACTCTTACAACAATTTTGGGTGATGAACGAAAAATGAAATATTTGATCGCCTTCCAAAACAACACTGAGTTACGACCAACTGGTGGATTTATCGGTAGTTTTGCAGAGATGGATATGTTAAACGGCGAAATTACAAATATCCACATTCCAGAGGGTGGCACTTATGATCTTCAGGGTCAGCTCACCAAGTTTGTAGAAGCGCCTCAGCCACTTGGTCTAATTAACGATCGCTGGGAATTTCACGACGCTAACTGGTTCCCAGATTTTCCAACTTCAGCTAGAAAATTAATGTGGTTCTACGATAAAGCCGGTGAACCAACTGTGGATGGTGTTATCGCAATTAACGCAGACCTTATCCCTGCCCTACTCGAAATTACTGGACCAATTGAAATGCCGACCTACGAACGGACAATTGATTCAGAAAACTTCCTTTTCGAAACTCAAAAAATCGTGGAACTCGAGCACGAGAAATACGATACCACTAGCGAAGAACGAACAGCGGAAGCACCAAAACAGTTTATCGGTGACTTGGCACCCTTGCTGCTTGAACGTATTCAAAACGCTGATATGAAAGAGTTGCTAGCCATTGCCGATGTAATTGGTGACGGACTAGTCGAAAAGGATGTTCAGCTTTATATGAATAATACCTCACTACAATCACACATCTCAGAGCTTGGTTGGAGTGGTGAACAAAAAGAAGCGCCTGGAGATTATTTACAGATAGTAAGTGCCAACCTCGGCGGCGGAAAGACTGATTCAGTTATCGACCAGCAAGTAGATATTGACATCAACATTGGTAACGACGGTACTATTACAAAAAAAGTGGTAATTACAAAAACACACAAGGGGCTTAAGAGTGCTATCTTTGAAGGTAAAAATAACGTGGATTATATTCGTCTGTATGTTCCTAAAGGCTCTAAACTTTTGCAGGCAAGTGGCTTTGAAATCCCGCCAGCTGAACTATTTGAGGCTTATAATGTTCCGCTTGAAAAAGACCAAGACCTCGAACTTTCAATGTCGAATGAGCGTGTAGATAGCGAGAGCCAAACTAATATCTGGGACGAAAATGGTAAAACCGTGTTTGGTAACTGGATTCAAACAGCTCCCGGCGAAACACAAACAATTAGTTTCACCTACGAACTACCGTTTAAATTCAAAATTGCAAAGACCGATGTAACAATGTTCGATATTGCAAAATCAAAACTTGGTTTTAAAGATCTTGAAACATTCACATTCTTCATTCAAAAACAATCTGGCGTAAAGTCTAGAATAACCAGTATAAACGTAAACTTCCCTGATCACAGTAACCTGGTGTGGAGCTCTCATATCGGTACAAGTGGTGGTAAAAATATAATCGTAAATAATGATCGTGATGTTTTCTTGCGGTTCTTAATTGAAAACAATATTGAATAATATGTCGGCAACTAAACGTCATAAAACAACTCACGAAGAAGATTTGGCGCATCACGCGGAGACTTTTCATAAAAAGGAAGCTGTTCCACACTCGCACAATGGCCACATCCACCACCCTACCGCAAAACCAGAAGATGAATTAATGCAGGAAGGTTTAAACGCTATCTACGGGGATCAAAAAGACACGGTGGATTTCTCAAAATTAGATAGAGCAAAAAATCGGTTCACGAATTTCTTGCTTAAAACAATTGGTTTTTTGGGAGTTGTTGCGGTTATTGCTTGGTCAGCCTACTATATTTACACAAAATATTTTACAACCAGTGAAGCGGACACGTTTATTTTAGAAATAGTAGCACCGGACGAAATTGTAAGTGGTGACGACGCAACCTTTGAAATTCACTACAAAAACCCGTCAGCTATTCCGCTGGCTACGTTGGAAATAGAGGTCAAACTGCCACCCGCCTACCAGCTTGGAGGTCTCAATCCGGCTCCATCTGATCTTGAAGCCCTTACCTGGAAGATTGGTACGTTGCCCGCAGGCTCAGATGGCACGATTTCAATCACAGGCACCTGGTTGGCCAGCGTACCTTCGTCAATGCCAATTCAAGTTTTCGCGAATTATAGACCAAGTAACTTTAACGCCGATTTTCAATCAATTAAAACTGCCTACATTTCAAGTTTTTCAAGTGGCATTACGAGCAGTTTTAACGGTCCAAGTGAAGCGACGCCCGGTGAAAAGCTTGAGTATAGCCTAGTTTTAGTAAATGAGAGTCAAAGTGATATTAACAATATAGTTGCAGAACTGCAGTTACCAAACGGCTTCTTCATTGATCCTGACACCGAGGGTATCACTGCCGGTGATCAACCGCTTTGGGAGATTGCCGTTATAAAAGCCGGCGAGGAAAAAGAGATTAAGTTCACAGGAACTTTTGCAGCGGATAATGTTGGTTTCCAGTACTTTGACCTGGTCACAAGTTTACGAGGTAACGACAAGAATCTTTTAACTCAGAGTAAAACCCAAGGGTTCACAGATGTTATTGGAAGCAATGTTATTGTTCAGCTTGTGGCAAACGGATCGACTGAAAACATAAATACCGAGCTCGATAGTGATTTACGGGTTAGTATCTCAATTGAAAATACGGGTGAGGCGCCCATTGAGGACGCCGAGTTACTACTAGATTTTCAATCCGCAAAACCGTTTCCAGTTGTTTGGAACGATGCTGATCTCGACCAGGGCACAATCACAAGCGACGGCATTATCTGGGGCGCAGACTCAATCGGTGTACTTAAAAAAGGTGACAAGAAAATCTTTAATCTCACCTTCCCGATCGAAGCGAGCGTTGCTAACGACAAAACAGATGAATTCACGATTGTAGCGGAAACAACCCTACAAAACCTACCAATCAGATCAACGCCAATCAAAATTGGCATAAACTCTGAAGCCACTTTTACTGTTAAAGCCAGATATTACTCAGAAAGTGGTGCTCCACTTGGTACCGGACCTTTACCACCAGTGATCGGTAAAGAGACGAGTTACAAAGTATTTTGGAGCGTTCAAAATTCACTCCACGACCTTGAAAATATTCAGATTTCCGCAACCTTGCCACCAAACGTAGTTTGGAAAAATACTATTTCAACAGACCTTGGTAGTCTCACCTATACCGAAGTTAACCGAACGGTGACCTGGAAAGTAGCGCAGTTACCAAGAACTATTGGTATCATAAACGCTGACTTTGAAATCGGTATTGTCCCAACCGACAACGATCTTGGTAAGTTCATAAAACTTATTTCAGGTAGTTCGTTTAAAGCTGTGGACACAAAGACAACCGCAACACTTCAAGAAACAACCTCAACCCTCGACTCTGAGCTACCAGAAGACGAGCACGCAAGTGGCAACGGTATAGTTGCCGAATAACGATTACAAAAAAATAAAACGAGGCTCAAAGCCTCGTTTTATCGTCCTCGAATTTTCTGTATAAATCTATAACCTGCGTACCACAGTTGCTTTGTTGGAATATCATAAGTGCCTGGCATCTCCACCACATCACCACCAAAGCCTTGCTTGTACCGTGTTATACCAAACCAGTGGTGCTCCTCCCCAGCACCCTCAGGCGCGATCCCCCAAAAATCAAATTTTTTAAAACCCTTTTCCTTAGCATCCAAAATTAGAAATTCATGCAGAGCATACTGAGCCATCACATTACGATAAAGGTTGCTGGTAGCGCCGTGAAGGTAGGTTCGTGTATCGCCAAAGTCGATCATTATATTTCCTGCGAGAGGCTGACCTTCGTAAAAAGCCATTGCTAAATAAGCCTTTACCTCGCCGTCAGTCATAGCTTCAAGCATTGCTTTATAGTAGGCAGTTGGATGAGCGTGAAAATTATCCCTCACCGTAGTTTGCTCCATCAGTCTAATAAAATCGTCAAAGCGATCTAACGAAACAATCTCGGTAACCACCCCCTTTTTCTGACTGAGCCTAATGTTATAGCGAGTTTTAGGCTTCATACCCGCATAGAGCTCCTCCACAGTTTGAGTAAGATCTATAACTGAAGTAGTGGCCGGATTTCTTTCCACGATCTTGATCCCTCCAGGTTCTGTAATTGGTTCCATTCTAAGAAAAGCACCGTCTGCTAAGTTAGCTCGAATCTGACCGATCCGCTCGCTTATTTTGCGGCCGCCTAAAGGACCCTTTGGAATGAACCAATAAAATTGACCCGCTACTAATTCTGTTTGAATTGCTGTTGCTAAAAGTCCGCCATTTTCTTTTTCAAAAATTCGCTCCACACGTCTACCGATTGATTTTTGAAACTCACCCCACTCCCATGACTGCAAAAAAGCCCCAAAGGTTGGCGGGTTTTCTAGTACAAAATCATTCCATTCTTTCTGTGTCATAGACTTAAGACTAGATAAAATACATTAATTAAACCATTCCGAGCTTATTTAAAGCTTCTCTGATTCTGTCTTCCGTTGTTTGCGCTTCCAGTGTTTGCACTAGCGCTATGATATCTTTTCTTTGATAGCCAAGTCCAATTAAAGCTTCGAGTACATCTACATCTGCATTATTTTCTGCATTACCCTCGACTAGCACTCCTTTCATTTCCAGGATGATTTTTTGTGCGGTTTTTTTGCCAAGACCAGGCAAACTGGTGAGATAAGCTAGGTCAGAATTTAGGATATTTTTTCTAAGGGTTTCATGACTACTTACGCTCATTATTTTTTGCGCCGACTTTGGACCTACACCATTTATTTCTATTAGTTTTTCAAAAAAATTCAGAGCTTCCGCATCTTTAAAACCAAATAGTTCACGTCTATCCTCTCTTATTAGATCAAAAATAAATAAACATAGAAAATCGCCAGTTCTAGCCGTGAAATCGACTGCATAAATCCGGTAACCAACACCGCCAGTCTTTAATACCACAGAATCACTACCAGTTGAAATAACCTCGCCTTCTAGGTATGCAATCATAGGCCTTTATTTTAACCCGCAGGTGCTAAGTCGTCAAAAGACTCCGAGCTTTCTGAATTCGTTTTTCAAGTTCCGTTTGGTGTGTATCAAAATTAACTCTTAGCTCTGGATCCTCTACATAACGCTTTATATCTGCCATAATTTTCCCGCGCTCTGAACCAAAAGGTGTTTTTAATAATTCAAAAACCGTCTCACCATCTAAACCTGACGCTTTCAAAACTTGTTTAAATCTTTGATTTTGCACTTCTGAAATTTCCCGACGCCTTTCTTCTTTTCGATGCTTCGCTACCTCACCTTCAACACTCATAAATGCGAACACCGAAGTTAGATCAACACTGAAAGCTCCCTCCTCGTAATGCAAACTGCCAACTGACCCATCTAAAAATACGGCAGCGAGTAAAATATCAAGCGCTAAATCAACATCGATTTCCGCTTTACCAGCTCTGGCTATAAGTAGCTTGTAAACAGAAATTTGATTTTCGTCACGACCAAACTGAACAGCTTCCATATGATGCGCTATAACGAACTTTAACAGTTTTATTTGTTCAAGGTCCAAATTATATGCTTTCGTTAAAGTCTCTAGGGCAAGAAGTGCATCTGCTTTAAGTGCCTCGCTTTCATGACCGTAATAATGAACTCTAATCTCGTACTTATCGTAAAATTTGGCGACCTGCTCACTCCGACTAAGATGAGTCTTGTCAACTGAAAAAGCTTTAAATAGTTTGATATATGTTTGTTTTTCGGTCTCCGTTGCCTCTTGTTGCAAACGATATTTATGCTGACTAAAACCCTCCTTTTCACCTAAAGACCCAGCCGGCGCACTAAACGAAAGTGTCGCTGGTTTAGCAATATCGTGAGCTAAAATAAAAACTTCAAGCAGCTCCTTATATTTTTTTATAGTATTTTCCAAATGAACAATTTCAAGATTAAAATCCTTTCTAACAGCAAACTCCTCAATCTCAAATAGAGATTTTCCTTCAACGATCGACTTAAATCCAGCAAGTGTACGGACAATATTTTCTGAAATAAAGAAGCCTTCCGAGTGCCAAGGTGCAGACTGTGGCGTTTGTCTAAATTTTTCAAGCAGCTCAGTCGATATTTCCGCGTGCATTAAAATAAGCTCTGCTTTCTCAGTCAGTTCACTCTTCATCACGCTCTCCATCCACTCAGTCATAAACTGAGTGTTTATTGTTCTTTGTGGTTTGATTTCTGCAAACTCCATATAAAACTATTATACCAGAGAAATTCAAAAGACCGGCGTACTGATCTGTACCGGTCTCTTTTGTTTATTTTGCTAAATCCCAAATTAGATTAAACATTGCTCGAGCCGTGTCTGCAAAAACCTGACTTTCAATAATCACAACATCGATTTCTCCAGAGACGTCAATATATGCCACTTTATTTCCATAAATCATTTGCGAACCTCCGAACGTTTTCACTGAAGAAGGGATCATTCTGTACTTTGTAATTGGACGCGGTGTTCGAATATGACCGCGATGCAAATTCCGCACTGGAATTTTTGAATACCCCTCAACACCCCGAAGTCTAATAGTCTCCCGTTCATCAAGAACAGCATAGACAGCTTCGCTGTCTGAAAAATCCAGTACCTCATTAACTTTTGTAGCCAAAATATCTCGGAACAAAGCCTCCATTCCCGCAGTACCCGATAAGTATCTCACTTTTGGCTTGTTGCCAACTGCAAGCAGGCGTAGTTCAGGAATTACATTTTTAAAGTTAGTAAGCTGATCTTTCATTTCAGCCATCTGACTTTTAAAATAGGTTTCTAGCTTTACCGGATCCTCTGCTACAAACATTTTCTTCTTCTCTTCCTGAAAGGTACTAGCAATTCCTTTTTTCTGGAGTGCGTCGATTATCTCATAAGTTGCCGTACGTGAAATTTTCGAATCTTTGGCAATATTTTGAACACTGGCTGGACCCAAACCAAGCATTGAAAAATATACTTTTGCTTCTGTCTGCGATAGCCCTAAACTAGTTAATATTTGTTGTACTTTTTCAGAATTCATATATTTTTTATTGCTTTTATTTTACTATAACCGCAAGTACCTCGTCGAGGCTCGGAAGCTTATGATCATCCCGTTGAATCCCCCAGCAAGCGTCTCGGCCAAAAGTAAAACCGCCAAATTTAGCGTGCAAATCTTTCGCAAACTTTGACTCCTGTACATACATTCGGTGTTTACCTTGCACAATTAGTGTTTGCGGTGGTGTATCTGGATAATTTTCCGCGACAATGAACGATAGTGCGTCACGAATACTAATATCATCTGCAGTTGACCGAACGATAATCACCCCATCTCGTTCTTCCCGCTCTTCCCAGGCATCTTGAGCAGCATCCTCTTCTCGCTCGCGTCGTTCTTCCCCGAGTTCCATTGTAAGGGCGCGATAGTATCTAACAGCTTCTTTTCGTTCTGATTCTGTTAACTTTTCATTTTTAAGTTCCCAGATAAACCCGCGGTCTATAGCCCCAACCGCACGCACCATTTTTGCGTCAAAATCTAGTTCGTCGAGTCGCTTATCTGTAATTTTGAATAACTCCAAAAACTGCTCAAGTGAGCTTAGTTTTTGCATACGATCAACATCATCATATCTGTGATGATCAATAATCTTTAGCCTAAAACCTTCAGCTTCAAGTTCCGCTTCTATCTTTGGTCCTGGTAATTCGACAACTACTACAGTCGTTGTTTCAGGATTAGTTTCTAAAATCCTAGCTAGTAAATTTTTCTCTTTTTCTAACCTCGCGCCATGTGGCTGACCGGAAATTAAAGTTTTTAGATGTATAGCGCGGGCAATTTTTAAAATCATTAACGACTCTTCGTCGTTTCTTGGGCAAATCAACGTAATATTTTGAGTATCTTGCATACAGCTATATTGTAATAAAAAAGCATGGGTCGCGCCACCCATGCCGTGCAATTACCAAACAGTGATCTTTTGTAAGCCGTCCACCGTGTAGGTGATCGTGAGCGTCCCCTCATCCCTGTTTGGGACAAAGGTACGGATCTCATCGACCAGCAACCACGCACCTAGCACATAGAGGTAATTTTCAGTTCCCCTATGATCGCGCTTCATCACGGCAATGGGGGTTAAATCCCAGGTCGTAATGAGTGAAATCGTCTGCCTCCGCTTCGTGTATACCTGGTAGTGGTACACCCCTTCAACGTAGACTGCGTCGTTTGACTTCAGGGTCCAAGACCCGAAGTTCGGGAGTTCATAGGCCCCAGCTGGTGACATCACCAGCAAGAGGAGCAACATAAAGAGTAACATTGTACCTCCTGTAGTCATTGCACCACGCAAGTTCTGTAACGTCAACGAAGCTCATCCACGTTTTCGGGTGCTACTGCCTATTGATGCGTACCCGAGTAACTTCCACAGTTCCTCTTGAGTACCGATCACCCCGCAGAACTTCCGTTCGATAGAGGTAGCCGTGGCGAAGCCACTGAAACGTAACTCCCTCTGGACTCTGCCAGCTCGAGATCAGGGACCCGCGAACCATCCGGCCGTCCCAAGAGAAGTAGGTCTTCGGATACATACCCGAACTTTTTTCCATAATGACAACCTTGCCGGTCCAGCTACTAACACTCAGGTAGTGCGCTCCGCGGTAACGTGTAACCTCGTGGTGCACAACGCCGGGGATGTCGAACCGCTCCAACTCACCAACGTCCCTTGCCTGCGCAAAGGTGGTAAAGGTAAGAAAAAACACAAAGAACATGGAAACCTCCTAACAATTAGTGAACCATAAAAGTGCCTGAACGTCAACAAAAAAACTCTAGTTTTCACTAGAGTTTTTTCCTAGAACATTTTTAACTTTCTTTAGAACCTCTTCGGACGTTAGCCATGTTGAATCAATAATCTCCACTTCTTGCCTCAATGCTTTCAGCTCATCAATCTTATGCCAGAACAGTTCACAAGACTCCGCAGTTAGGCGACCACTTTTCAAAAATCCACGCTCTGAGGCTCGTGCCATAACCACCGCCTTTTCTGCCCAGAGAATGATTTCAAAAACTTCAGATGAAAAACTTTCAGCTATTTCACGATACTCGTTCAGTAGTGTATCGTCATAAATCATTTTATCGACAATAACGTCTCTGCCAAGTTCGAGCATTGTTTTTAAGATTGCTTTTGAAACCTCCTTTGATATTTTCCAGCGTTCCTCTTTATCAATATCGTCTTCATGATCAGCAATAAAACCATTTATTACATCAATATCGACTAGAAACGATAACGGCATTTCCGTGTGCAGTGCTTTTGCTAACGTACTTTTTCCTACCCCGCACGGCCCGTTTAAAATTATGAGTTTCATACTAGAAGCCAACCCAAACTTCTTGTTCGGCCACGCGGAATTCCTTTTGTTGACCTACATCTTCAACCTTATCCCAGTTTACTGAAGCTGAAAGTGTGGCATCAGACAGCTTATCTGCGTGCTCCTCAAACATTAGTTTCACTTCCGGAGATGCTGACCAAATTTTGAGTTCAATTCTGTCTTCAAGCGTAAGGTTGGCCTCTTTACGTAAACCATTCACCTGGCGCGTAATATCTCGAACCATACCTTCACGAACAAGGTCAGCAGTTAATTCAAGATTTAGTTCAACATTGAGTTCACCCTGTGTTACCTCACCATTTTTTACATTAACCTCATCCAAAATCACCGCCAAAATTTCTGGATCGATTTCACCACTTGGTAACTGAATGAAAATTTGCGAGAGCACCTGTTTTATTGCTCTACCTGACTCCTCACGAATGTCGAGTGCTCGGCTCACAATTGCTCGCGCTTCACCCATCTGCGCAATTATTTTAGTGTCGATCTCACTCACCTCTGGCCAATCTTCAAGATGCACTGATTTTCTTTCAGTAGTTGCCAAGAAACCACCCTGCACTTCCTGATAAACCATTTCCGCAATAAACGGAGTAAATGGTGCTGCCATTTTTGCAAACGTATCTAGTACCATTCTTAGGGTAGCCAATGCCTCGAGTTTATCTTCACCCTCAACCTTGAATCGATCGCGACTTCGGCGAACGTACCAAGTTGAAAGATCTGTTAGAAAGCTTTGCAAAACTCGCGCTGCTTCTTGCAGACTGTAGAGTTCCATTGCTTCGGTTTGTTCTTCAAGTGTTTCGTTCAAACGTGAAACTACCCAACGATCAAGGACGTTAGTTAGCGCTGGTTCACGACCATCATCTGCATCTTTGTAAAGTGCGTAGAAGCTAGTAACGTTATTTAGAATATTAATATATTTTTTCGCCACCTCGTCCACACCTTTTTCGCTGAAACTGATGTTTTCGGCGTGCACAACTGGCGACGACATCAAATAGTATCTCACTGCATCTGATCCATAGCGTTCCATTACGGTCATTGGGTCTGGGTAGTTCTGCAAACGTTTGCTCATCTTTTTACCATCCTCAGCAAGCACGATACCGTTTACAATCACGTTTTTAAACGCTGGCATCTCAAAAAGTGCGTTTGCTAAAACATGGAGTGTGTAGAACCAACCCCTAGTTTGATCCTGACCTTCTGCAATGAACTCAGCTGGAAAACCTTGCTCAAATTTTGACTCGTTTTCAAACGGATAGTGAAGTTGCGCGTACGGCATTGAACCAGACTCAAACCAACAATCGAGCACCTCTTTAATCCGAGTAAACTTTTTACCATCCCGTTCAATAACGATGTTATCAATCACGTGTTTGTGTAGATTATCAACCTTCACCCCAGACAGCTCCTCAAGTTGAGCAGCTGAACCCACACAAATAACCTCACCATCTTCGCTCTGCCAAATTGGCAGTGGTGTGCCCCAGTACCTGCTTCGAGAAATTGCCCAGTCGCGAGCACCTTCTAGCCATTTTCCAAATCGCCCCTCTTTCATATTTCCTGGCACCCAGTTTATCTCCTTGTTCGTGAGTACCATTCTTTCCTTTATTTTTGTAACATTTACAAACCAAGATGAGGTTGAGTAGTTAAGTAGTGGAGTTTCGCAACGCCAACAGTGTGGATAGCTGTGCACTAATTTTTTCTTAGCAAAAAGTTTTCCTTGATGCGCAAGATATTTGATTATTTCAATATCAACTTTTTGATTATCTTCCTTGGTTTTGACCGGACGATCAACATCGTAACCAGCTTCAACTAGTGGCTCCATCACTTCCCGAACAAAATGCCCATCCATACCAACATGCATAATTGGCGCCACGCGTTCCTTAAGTCCAAGATGCATATCGTCTTCTCCAAAACCTGGCGCAATATGAACAACTCCAGTTCCACCTTCGGTGGTGACGAAATCGGCAGTTACAACCCTAAAGGCGCCTGTATGATCCGCGTAAGCTGAAAATAAAGGCTCGTAAGTAGCTCCGACGAGTTCGGACATCGCCACCGGTTCAAGTATTTTATATTCAGTTTCCGCTAAAACTTTATCTGCCAGAACTTGAGCTAAAATAAACTGTTCACCAGATGATTCAGCTAATACATAATTAATTTTCTCGCCAACTGCAAGCAAAACATTTCCTGGTAAAGTCCACGGTGTGGTTGTCCAAGCTAAAACAGAAACGCCTGCGTACTTTCCGCTTGTTAACTTAAACTTAGCGGTAACGGAAATGTCGGTTACGTCTTGGTAGCCCTGGTTAACCTCAAAGTTTGAAAGAACCGTCTCACAACGCGGACAAATGTGCATCGGCTTACGACCTTCGTAAATAAAATCCTTTTCCCAAAGTGATTTAAAGACCCACCAGATCGATTCCATAAAAGGTAGATCCATAGTCTTGTAGGCGCTCTCCATATCCACCCATCGCCCCAGTCGATGAATAACTTTTTTCCACTCTTCAGCATAAGTCAAAACCTCAGCATGACACTTGTTATTAAAAACATCGACCCCAAAAGCCTCAATGTCTTTTTTAGAATTGAGCTCGAATTTTTTTTCAACAATATTTTCGATTGGTAAACCATGGCAGTCCCAGCCCCACTTTCGCTCAACTCTAAAACCACGCATCGTTTGGTAACGAGGCACCACATCTTTCATTACTGAACCTACCAAGTGACCGTAGTGTGGTAGACCTGTTGCAAACGGCGGACCATCATAAAAAACGTACGGTTTTCCCTGTGGACGCATTTCAACAGACTTTTCGAAAATTTGGTTCTCGTCCCAATATTTTAAAACGTCTAGTTCTAAATTAGAATGGCTCTTTTTTGTATCACTCATAATATCAAGAGATTACCAGGATTCCGGCTAGAAATCAAGAGATTTTTTTCAAGCTTTTCTTTAATATTATTTGCTTAAAAATGAGCTAATCGACATTTAAAGTTGGTAAATATCCCGTTTCTCTTCTAACTTTAGCGGTAATCTGGAACACTTACGGT
>PFWT01000009.1 GCA_002791275.1 Candidatus Uhrbacteria bacterium CG_4_9_14_3_um_filter_41_35
TGATGACACAATTTGCAATGCAGGGAGAAATGGACAGATATACAGTGGAAAATATTCGTCACGCTTTGTTTGATTCGGGTGAATATGAAATCAATTCCTCAGAAGAGTATAATGAAATTGGTTTAAATTGGAAGGATGAAACGCTTCTTACAACAAGACGAACCTATGAGAAAAACACGGGATGGCTATGGGATGCTCCGATGGATAGTGAGGGTATCTTGTGGGGTGGATGTTTGGAGTCAATTGATGACATGTTGCGCAATAATGTACCAATCCCAAGTCTTAAAGAATTTGGAAACATTGTGCTTATGTTCGAAACATCGGAAGAAGTTCCATTGTATGGATATGTGCGGCGAGTAATACGCGCACTCGGTGAGCGAGGAATTCTATCAAATATTCAAGGTGTACTTGTGGGAAGGCCAAAAGCATGGGAGTTTAATAAACCATACAGTAAAGATGAGCGGATTGCGTACGCTACAGAGCAACAAGAAGTCGTCATTGAATCAATACGAACGTACAACAAAAATATTCCTGTAGTACAAAATATGAACTTTGGTCACACAGATCCGCAAATACCTATGCCGTATGGAGGAAAGGTGAGGGTTGATTCAAATAACAGAAAGATTTTTGTTTGCTTTTGAAAAAAAGGCCGGAAAATTTAACATTCCCCGGTCTTGGTAATCACTACTTTTTGAACATTTTTTGTGTTAGCTCTGAACCTATCCCAGAGATAACCATAGCCTCTTTTTTGTTACTGAGCAGTTTTGCAGACCAATCAACTGCACCTCCGTCAGCAACTTGCACCACGTTACCCTCCTTATTTGTCGCAAAGATGTGGAAGCACAGATTTGGATAGTAACCCAGCCCCGATTTTCTATTGAAGTCAAAACAAAACCGAATCCCAGTGTAGGTTGCACGAAGTGGAGTCAAGATGCTTCGCTCAATATAGGACAAATATCTGACTTCATCAATGAGCCCATTTTCTGTAAACATTGTTGGTTCGAGTTCATCTGCACTTTCGACTTCTTTTGGAAACTTGACCTCGTATTCAGCAAACATATCGAAGTCGTCATTAAGAGAATTACGCAAGATATTTTTACGAGGTAGATTCGTCGCAGTTATCAATTGATCAAGGAATCGCATATCGGAGACCTTGACGGTTATGTTCGAAAATATGTGCCCAGCTTTATGTAAGGCAGACATCACATCCAGTAACGCTGATATATGTTTATTTAGCGCAGGAATTACAAACCCACCCTTAGAAACTAAGTGCCTTCCACCAGAGCACAGAGCGAAAAGATTAAAATGTTGCGTGTAACCCCTATCTTTGTCAAACGGTTGTAACCGTAGAACATGACCGGATGTTGTGAGGTTGATAGTGTCATTGATCCCATGGACAATATCATGTTTTCTTCTCAGCGCACATTCCAATGCCAATTGGCTGGTGAGATCACTTACTACCTCGAGACCCCTTAATGAAGATAGAACATTATTTTGACTGACCTTGGTGATCCCCGAGTTGAGACCGAAAGGTACAACAGGAGAAGTTTGAACTGACTCAAATAAGGTACCCACGGCTTCACTACACATTAGTGCAAATTTGTAGATATCGTCCTGAGCGATTGAACTGATTCCGAGTAATTCTTGTTTCCTTTCGTATATCCGCAGTAAGTCTACTGGCTTGACGGTTCTTGACCGATTTTTGAACATATGCACCAACATAGGTTGCAAACGATTCATTGGTGCGGTTGATAGAATCTCAAGGAGATTGTGCACGCCAAGCTCCTCAGAGATGCTTTGAAGCATTTTTTCTTCCGAACTCTTGGGATACATTTCTGCCTCCTTTCTGGCTTTAAAGAACTAGGCTTCAAGATAATCTTGAAGATGATATAACTATATCGTAACTATGGTTTATTGTATAGAGTTGGCCTAATTTTCTCATTATCAATTGGTTGAATCGTATTTGTATTTAGAGTCACCACAAGACTCGAACGAAGCCACTAAGCGAATGCGAGCGGGCTATGCGTAGGCGGTTGTGTGTGTCTTGCTAAGGTTTGAGCTATCACTAAACGCGGATAGTAGAGCTTCTCGGTCGCCACAAGTAAATGGAGCAAGTGGGCTTCAATGTGATAACTTTGTTGCCCTTTGTGGAGTTTTCCTGTGACGAAACTAAACCAAAAAAATTACTTTCCATTTCTGTTTCCGCTTACCACACGCTCCGCGTGTGCGATTAGTTGGGATTGCTTTCAAAATAATTTCATATTTTGTATAGTGAAAATTGTCAATTTTCACTGTTTGTGAAATTGTAAAAAATAACCTGGCGTAAAGAGCTTCAATATAATTTTTTGAAATGTGATTCCTAGAATTATTTTTTTAAAAAAAACTACAATAAAAAAGCTGTCCACTTTTAGCTTTTTACGCAATTATATCACCTCGTTGCGTTAGATTGTTGACTCTAAGTAATTTAGTTGCACTAAAAGTTTTAGACCAAGTGATTAAAAAAGCCCCCGAAGTTTTCGGGGGCTGTGCGCTAGGCTGGCTTGAAGGTTACAAGAAGGCTCTCTTCCTCGTAAAAGAGTGGGTCTTTTTTGATTGTAACGCTCACAAGTCCGGTCCAGGCTCTGCCTAAGTCTTCGAAACGCTCCTTGAGTTCCGCCAGGTCGCGAGTGCCGGCGCGTCTGCAACAGCTTTGATCAAGACGCAGGTTGGCCGGTTCGCCGTTTAGAAGGTGCCTGAGTTCTCCTTGACCATCTGGAGCAATGAAGACATCGAGATGACCTGGAATGAGTCCCAGCAGGTGAGCGTGTAACTGGTCACGCTCTGCTTCGATTCGCTGTAGTTGTTCCTCGCGCCAGGCGAGGTAATCTGAAACGGCTCTGGTTGCTACGTTCATTGTTCACTCCTTGTGTGCTTGGTGAACTTAAGAATGTATACCTGTAAAATTATTTTGTCAAAAAATTGGTCATTTAATCGCAATTTTATTGACAAAAAATCCAAAAGATTTCAATATATAAATGCTCAGGAGGTGAATTGTGCGTAGAAATATTGTGCTCATAGACGACGACCTGCGGATTCTTACGGGGCTTGAGCGCTTTTTGCGCTCGCATCTTGAGAACGTGGAAGTGAGTTTTTTTACCTCGCCGTTTGACGCTCTATGCGGACTTCAGTTAGATCAGGAGCGAATCCATCTTGTGATTAGCGACTTTGAGATGCCTGGCAAAAACGGCATCGTGCTTTACGAAGAAGCAAAAGAACTACTCGAGAAAATGCCACCCTGGATTATCTACAGTGGTGCTTCCGGAAAGGCATTTTACTCAGCTATTCACGAGCGCAACCTTACGCTGGTGGCAAAACCAGAGTACGGTGAGAGATTGCTGAGCGCAGTAATCCAGAAGCTTGCGAAGCGCGTATGAGACCGTCTGGTCTCATTTTTATTTGCGTGTGTTATACTGTAAGTATCTATGAAAAAATTGGAGGTAAATTTTTCAACTGTAATTTTACTTGTAGCAGGAGGTGGCATAATTCTGTCTGCGTTATTTTTTAGTCAACTCGATCCAGAAAGTTTAACGGCATTTTTAATGCTAGCAGGGGTTGGCATTATTTTTAAGATTCTAAAAAGTTAATATGGATCTAATGCAAATATTACAGGCCTTACCCTTACTCGGTATTTATTTAGGAGTGTCGTTACTTGGCGCTGGCTCGATCTGGGGATTTTTATTTCTCATAAAAATCCGTTTAGGTGATAAAGACAAAATTTGGCAATACTCAGGTACGGAAATGTTTTCGATTGTCTTTTTCGGTTTTGTATTCATTATGGCTGGCTACTGGTCAGAGTCGATGTTACTAAAATCAGTTGCAAGCCATGATCTTAGCTCAACAGTGGCAGAGAACTACGCAAGCCAAATTTCTCTTTTAAATGTTCAATTTCCTGTAATAATTTTTTCGTTGCTCGTTTTTGTATTAGGCACAACTTTTATTCGAAAAAATTCCGAGTTCTTTTTTAAAGACCTTGAGAAATTTTACTTAGCATTGTTTTCAATTGCGTTACTTGTAATCTCAACAGATCTTATAAGCGTCTTTGATCTAACTAGCTTTTACAGAGTCCTCTGGCACTTCTCAAATATTTTAGTTTTTGGCACGGTAGCAATCCTCGGTCACCTCTATGTTAGAAAGCGAAAAGAAAAAGTGTATATACAGACTTTTTCAGAGTATCTGTCTGTAATTCAAACAATTATTTGGTTTGGAATTGGCTTAAAGGTTTTCCTTAGTCTACTTAGTCCAGTCTTTATTCCGGTATTTAGCCATATTTTAGTTCAGCAGGTTTTACTTGGTTTAATCATCTGTGTTTTTTGCGTTATTACTAGTACTCAAGAGGCGTGGCTAAACCTTAAAAAGAAAAAAACAGTTTGGTCTGAATTATTTCCATTACTCTCTGGTTCAAGTCTAGTAGTTCTTACTTTCTCGCTACTTGTGATTGAGAGCTTGAATATATATATTTTAAACTTAGGGCAATTACTTTCATTTTGTTTGGGCATAGTGGCTCTTATTCTGACTGGAGCTTTAATAGCTAAATATGATAACTAGCGCCGTAATGTTGATTGGCGGTTTGCTCCTCCTTATAAAAGGAGCTGATTATTTAGTTGAAGGAGCGAGTTCAATCGCGATGCGGTTTGGTATTTCAGGGTTAGTAATTGGACTAACAGTGGTGGCGTTTGGTACCTCGGCGCCGGAGTTGGTTGTTAATTTAATTGCCGCGTTCACTGGTAATACAGATCTTGCTCTCGGAAACGTGAATGGGTCAAATATTGCAAACATTTTACTAATTCTGGGCATTACGTCACTATTAACTACAATTCCAGTGAAAAGTCGGACAGTCATAAAAGAGATTCCTTTTATGATTCTCTCTGGTGCGATGCTGATTATTCTTATGCTGGACGCACCACTTGAAGGTGGTGTCTCGGGTCTTTCTCGAATTGACGGCTTAGTTTTACTCGGCTTTTTTAGTATTTTTATGTACTATTTGGTGCTTTCGACGCGAGGGACAAAAGGCGGAGCGACAGTTGAAAAAACTCATCTAAAGCTTGTTACTGCTTTACTTATGACAGCTGGTGGTTTATTTGCCCTTGTCTTTGGCGGAAAACTCACGGTTGACGGAGCCACAGCGATTGCGCTCAGTATGGGTATTTCAGAAGGCTTAATCGCGGCTACAGTGGTAGCTGTTGGAACCTCGTTACCAGAGCTGGTGACCTCTATCGTGGCGGCTCGGAAAGGCAAGACCGATGTGGCTGTTGGAGGAATTGTGGGCTCAAATATTTTCAATATTATGATGATTTTAGGGTTAACTGCAACAATTAGCCCTAATTTTATGGCGGTGACAAGCCAGGGTATATGGGACGCGACCATGGCACTCGGAGCGATGATCGTCTTGCTGGTTGCGCTATTTGCGGGAGGTAAACAAACTGAAGATAGCGATCTAACCCTGTCGAAAAAAGAAGGCTTGGTTTTTGTTGCTTTATATCTTGTCTACCTTGTCTTCATTGTGATTAGAGGGTAATCTAGGGATATGGACGCCAAAGATGAAATTAAAGAACGGCTGGATATAGTTGAGGTAATTAGTGGCTATATTGAGCTAAAAAATGCTGGGAGCGGTAGCCATAAGGCACTTTGCCCGTTTCACGGAGAAAATTCTCCGTCATTTTATGTTTCTGAACCCAAAGGAATTTGGCACTGTTTTGGTTGTGACAAGGGTGGAGACGCTATTAGTTTTGTAATGGAAATTGAAAATCTTACGTTCCCTGAGGCACTCCAACTTCTCGGTAAAAAAGTGGGAGTGAAAATACCAGAGTATAAACCGCAACAGGGGAGCGATGAAAAACAGTTCTTGCTCGATATGCACGAACTAGCCGGTAAATTTTACGCTAAACTTTTACACGAACACGCAAGCGGAGCTACGGCACGGGCATATTTAAAAAAACGAGGGATTTCTTCAGCGCTAGCTAAAAAATTCCGTTTGGGAGTAGCGCCAGATAATTGGGATGCTCTCAGTAGGGTTTTTCAAAAACGCGGTTACGGTGAAACACGGCTAATTTTAGCCGGGCTTGCGAAGAAGAAAACAAAAGGTAATGGTATACTAGACCGTTTCAGAAATCGTCTTTTGGTACCGCTTTGTGATCCACAAGGAAATATTCTCGGCTTTACCGGCCGAACACTTGCGCTAAGCTCAGAAGAGCAGATGGGGCCAAAATATTTAAACTCACCAGAAACACCAATTTACTCAAAAAGTAAGGTTATCTTTGGTTTAGATTTAGCAAAAATGGGTATTCGTCAAGCAAAATCGGTGATTGTAGTTGAGGGAAATTTAGACGTAATAGCTTCCCACAAGGCCGGTGTTGAAAACGTTGTGGCAAGTTCAGGTACGGCTTTTACCGAAGACCAGCTAAAACTGTTGAAAAAATACACTAACAAAATAATTTTTTCTTTCGATTCAGATAACGCTGGTTTCAAAGCTGCTCAAAGAGGTATTGGCTTAGCTCAAAATATGGGTTTTGATATCTCTGTTATTTCAATTCCAAAAGAACTGGGAAAAGATCCAGATGATGTTGTGCAAAATAATCCCGAAGCTTGGAAAAAACTTGCAGAGGCACCGGTACATATAGTTGAGTATTACTTTACCGAGGGCCTTAAGAAATTTGATATTAGTAAGATTGAAGGTAAGAAAGATTTTGCGAATTTTATTTTGTCGGAACTCGCAAAAGTGACCGATTTAGTTGAGCGTGAACATTGGCTAATGAAACTTTCTGATATTTTGCGAATCGATGTTACGGTTTTACGTCAGGTTATCGCTGGTGAAAAGCAAGAGGTTATTGCGGATGCGTCAGCTCAAACTCAGAGTGCGCCAGTCAATGATGTTCCTACAGCTAAAATTCAGCAGAAAGTAACTCGATCTGAAAAATCAGCCGAATTTTTGATCGGCCTTGTTCTCCTGGATTCTGAGTTTACTAACGAAATTTTTCAGCAAATCAGTGAAAGTGATCTACCAACAGAGAAGTGGCTTCGTATTTACAAAAATGTGGTTCTTTTGTATACTGGAGACGAATGGTCGGATTCCACGCAATCTAATTTTTTCTCGTTCATTGTGAAGAAACTTACAGACAACGATCCTCACGAGGACTTGTCTATTCTGAGGCGAGCGATGCTTGTAACTCTAAATACAATTCACAATTTGGAACAAGAACATGTGCGTGAAGAATTGAACCGACATATAGAAATTTTGGCTTCAAAGTCTTTAAATCAAAAAAAGAAGATCCTTGAAGCTGCAATTAGAGAAGCTGAACGAAGCGGTGATAAAGATCGTTTAAACCAGCTTCTACGGGAATTTACTAAATTATTATAAGTCAATCACTTATTGCTGCTTTTGTTTTAGACATCTGCACGGTGATTCGTAGTTTGATTTTGTTCTATGCCGAAAGCAAAAACCGTAAAAAAAATGGAGGAGGTTAAAAAACCCAAGGCTAAAGAATCTAAAACTAAAGAAGTGGTTTCTGATTCAAAAAATCGCTACAAGCGATCTTTGCCACCAGACCAAGTAAAACTAGATCGTTTAATTGAGCGAGGAATGACCAGGAACTTTATTACGGATAATGAAGTTTTGTTCGCTTTTGGAGAAATTGAAGACCATCTAGATCAGTTAGAAGACTTTTTGGATCGCATTGAAAGCAAGGGTCTGCATTTTATCGAACTCAAAGAGGGATTTTTAGGGGCTGGTGAGCAGATGGGTGGAGTCTACGACAAGATTAGAGTTAAGATGGAAAATAAGGTGGATTTTTCTGAAATTACTCAGGATTCAATCCAGATGTATTTGCGAGAAATTGGAAAGATCCCTTTGCTTACAGCTGAAGAAGAAATTTCGCTGGCTAAGCGCAAAGAGCGAGACGATCAAGAAGCTGGTCGCAGACTTATTGAAGCTAACTTGCGTTTAGTGGTCTCGATTGCAAAAAAATTCGTTGGCAAACAACTATCTCTCCTAGATCTTATTCAGGAAGGAAACGTTGGACTCTTTAGAGCGGTGAAGAAGTTTGAATATCGAAAAGGTTATAAGTTTTCAACTTACGCAACTTGGTGGATTCGTCAGGCAATTACAAGAGCGCTTGCTGATCAATCAAGAACAATCCGAATTCCGGTGCACATGGTTGAAACAATCAACCGGTTCAAACAGACTGAGCGCCGACTTATTCAGGATCTTGGTCGAGAACCACTACCTGAAGAAATGTCTGCCGAACTAGATCTACCGATTGATAAAGTTCGTCACATAAAAAAGATTTCCCAGGAAACAGTTTCACTCGAGGCTTCAGTTGGTGACGACGACGAAGATTCAAAACTAGAAGATTTCATTGAAGATGTAAAAACAATCTCACCATCAAAGGCCGCTGGTCGGGAATTGCTCAGGGATTACGTAAAACTTGCGATGCAGGATCTTACCCCAAGAGAACAAAAAATCTTGGAAATGCGTTTTGGTCTTGAGGACGGAGTGAGTCACACTCTTGAAGAAGTTGGTCGAGAATTCGACGTTACTCGTGAACGTATTCGTCAGATCGAAGCGAAAGCCCTTGAAAAAATTCAGCAAAAAGAAATCATTCACAAATTACGAGACTACTAGAAACAAAAAAACAGACGAACAAATCGTCTGTTTTTTTTGTTATGAAAGGAAGACAATTGAGGCCAAGTAAACTCCGAGTAGTAAATCTAGAGTAATCCCGATCATTAAAACTTTTTTGCTAGGTTATGAACCCACACTAATGCTAAAAGATTTACCACTGCGCGTCGATTTCGTCTTTTTGTTTTAAGAAATCAGCCATTTGATCTTCAGGTATTGGATCGCCTTCTGGGAAGTCAACTTCGAGCGGGTTAACGAGAGTGCCGTTTACCCGAACTTGGTAGTGAAGATGCGGACCTGTGGAACAACCTGTGGTGCCAGTGTAGCCGATAATATCACCCTGGTGAACTGTTTGCCCGGCAACCACACTGAACTTGCTTAAATGGGCATATTGGGTTTCGTAAACACTATTGTGCTTTAGATCAATATTATTTCCAAAACAACCATTCCATTTTGCAAAAGTAACAGTTCCATCCGCTACGGCCATAATTGGTGTGCCGATTGGTGCTGCGTAGTCAATCGCGCGGTGAGGCATGGTTCTTTCAAGAGTGGGGTGGAAGCGACTGTCGGTGTAACCAGAAGTGATTCTAGTAAAAGAGAGTGGGGCTTTTAAGAATTGTTTTACAAGCGAACCGCCATTTTCCGTGTAGTAACTCACCTTACCGTTTGCGTCAACGTACCGGTAAGCAAAATAATGTTCACCAGAATTTACAAACTCACCTTTGATAATATTACCAACTCCCGCCGGAATTCCATCCCGTGTGCGTTTTTCGTACATTACTTTCAAAGTATCTCCTGGCTGAACCTGTACAGAAAAATCAACTTCCCAGGCAAAGACATCGGCAAATTTAATCACAGCCATTTCTGGTAGATTAGCATTTAACCAGTCAACATACATTGATTTTGTGATGGTAATTTTATCGGTAACAACGGAAATATCGTAAGGAATTTCTTGCTCTGTTGTTTGAAAATTATTCTGTAGATCAACCACAAAAAGTTGATCAGTGTTTGGCTCATATTCGAGTCGTTTACGCACGCCGTCTTCTGAGATTAATTTGATTGTTTTACCAAGTTTTACTTTAGTAAAATCAAATATCGGTTCCGCTGTTTCAACAATTTTTAGGGCGTCGCTATAGTCTATGCCAAGAGCCTCCATGGCTACGGTGAAGGTATCACCATCACCAATCGTGTATTCTTCTGTTTGAATATTCGGTTTTTGCTCCTCTGGTTCTTGATTTTGATCGGCCGGATGCTCATCTCCACTTAAATCTTGAGCTTCTAGTTTAGTGTGAGAGACGTAGTAGATACCAGTAACAGAACCAATGAGTAGTATAAGTAATAATATCTTTTTCATGTATAACTAAGTTTAGCATAATTTGAAGTTGAGGAAAGGGCTTTATATATAATCTGTAAATATGAGGTTATGGCCAGGTATACAGAGAGTTTTGGCCAATATTTGTAGATAAACATTGACAAATCCTAAAAATAAGCTATTATTGCCTTTGTTAATCATCGAGTTAACGCAAAAAAATAAATACGCAACTAAACCCTAAAACCCGACAATTATGAGTGAACACGGAGACGTAATTTTAAGATTTGATGAAGTCAATTTTGGCTACACAGAAAAGAAGCTCTTAATGGAAGAAGCTAGTTTTTCGGTTCGCGAAAATATGAAACTGACACTAATGGGTCAGAACGGGGCAGGGAAGAGTACGATTTTTAAAATGATAACTGGTGATCTTGAACCACTAAAGGGAAAAATTCATATTAAAAACGGCACTACAATTGGTATTTCAAAGCAGGTTATGGATCGAAAATACGCTGAGATGTCGGTGTATCAATACTTCGAAACAGCCTTTGTAGATGTGCCAAGAAATTTGCCAAAACTCATTGATGATGTTTTGGAAGTTGTAAATTATCAAGTACCACTTGATATGGTGGTAAAGAATTTGTCTGGTGGTCAGCAGGCTAGACTATTACTGGCTCATGCTTTGATTAGCAAACCTGATATTTTGTTGCTCGACGAGCCAACAAATAACCTCGATGACGAAGGAATCGGTCATTTAATTAGTTTTCTGATGATGTATGAAAAAACTGTAATGGTTATTTCACATGACGCCGACTTCCTAAATACTTTTACAGACGGCGTGGTTTATCTCGACGCTATGACAAAAGAGATTGATCAGTACGTTGGTGACTATTACGATGTTTCAGAAAAGATTGCTAAGCGAGTAGAAGCAGAACAACGAAAGAACGCTCAGCTAAAAAAAGAGATTCAGGAAAAGAAAGACAAGGTGAACTTCTTCGCGCATAAGGGTGGAAAAATGCGTAAACTAGCATCTAAATTGCGAGACGATATTGAGTCTGCCGAAGCCAGTAAAGTGTTTGTGAAGGAGGATGATAAAACAATATCTTCATTTATAATTCCGGCGCTTGAGTACACCAAACCCGTTGTAACCATTAGTTCAGTCGGTATTTGGGTGAACCACGAACAGGTGCAGAAAAAGGTGAATATTGAACTAAGACGCCGAAGTCGTCTTATCGTGAAAGGACCAAACGGAATTGGAAAAACAACACTGCTTGAACGGTTGGCTAACAGGCAAGAAGCTGGAGCGGTTATTCCAGCGGATGTAACGGTCGGTTATTACAGACAGGACTTTTCAGGCCTTGATTTCAGTCAGAAAGCTTTTGATTCATTGCTCGAGGTAATGGAAAGTGGCAATAACGAAACAGTGTACGCAATAGCAGCGAAATTTTTACTGCGCGGCGATGTTTTGAGCCAGGAGATTGGAATGTTGTCGGAAGGACAAAAAGCCTTACTTTCATTTGCTCGTTTCGTTTTGCAAAAGCCAAACCTACTTATTTTAGACGAGCCAACAAACCACGTAAACTTCAGACACCTGCCAGTTATTGCCAAGGCACTTGATGTCTACGATGGCGCAATGATTATGGTTAGTCACGATGCCGAGTTTGTAAAGCAAATCAAATTCGACGACGAACTAGATCTTGGACGTCTTCGTGATCGAGAATAAATAAAACAAAAAAATATCAGCAATGATATTTTTTTGTTTGTTTAACTTCAAATTAATTATTCTGACTAGTGCGGACTAAAACAATTGAATATAAAAAATACGCCCCGGAGGGCGTATTTTTAAAGCACCAATTAGATGCGTGTAACGTTTACAGCTCGTGGTCCTTTTTCTGACTCCTCAATGTCGAATGACACTTTGTCATCAACGTTAAGTTCGTCATAGGTTACATTTACTAGTGAAGAAGAGTGGAAAAATGTATCTCCGCTCTGTCCTTCAACAGTGATGAAACCAAATCCCTTGTCTGTAAGAGTTTTGATTGTTCCTTCCATAGTATTGGTTAGAAGTGACTTAACTGCAAATTTTGCCTACTTGGAAAATCTACAGACTTTCACTTCGGTTACTTTTCACGGTATAAATATACACCAGAACCGCTTTTTTGTCAAGCGGGGCTGTGGTAAGCTTATTTTGTATGCAGATACCAAAACGTAAATCAGAAGAGGATAGACGCAATTTGGCTGGTCCTGTTGATAACTATGTTACCAGGGCTAGGCTGGAAGGATGGAAAAAGGAGCTAATAAGGCTTAAAACGGTCGATCACAGGCCAGCGGCCGAGGAGGTGGCAAGAACCCAAGCAATGGGGGACCTGAGCGAAAATGCCGGTTATCAAGACGCAAAATGGCGTTTAAGAAAGATTAACGCCCGTATCCTCTCGTTAAATGAAATGATTAAAAATGCTGTAGTGATAGAGACTGGAACAAATCCAGACGGTAGTATAAAAGTCGGTTCAACGGTCATTTTGGAGCAAAATGGTCAGGAAAATACTTTTATAATTCTGGGAACTTCAGAGTCAAATCCACTGCAGGGGCGGATTTCATATTCCTCACCTCTTGGCTCGCTACTTTTAAATAAACACGCCGGCGATACAGTTCAGGTAAAAACCCTGAATGCAGAAATAAACTATAAAATTTTAAGAGTCAGTTAGTATTATGGCAATAAAAAAACAAATTAATTTATTCAATTCGGTCCAAAAATTTAGAGATGGTTTTATAGCTGGCTGTGAAAAAAATAATATTATTTTAAAACCACTAAAAACCTCACAGCTGATTATACATTTAAAAAATACAGAGGCGGGTCATTTTATTTATAATAATGAAGAGATCGATATTGACAGTTCGTACAATTTTATTCAGTTAAGAGGCAAAGAATCTCAGATCCCAACACTCCTTGCGATGTACGCGAAAGCCAGAAATATAAAATTTAACGATGAAATCAATACCGAGCACACCATGAATGCGAATAAAATTGCGCAGATGATGATGCTCTGGTTATCAGATTTACCTATTCCAGAAACGATTATATGTTCCAGCTATTCATTTAAGGCAAACACAGAATATATTCAAAATAAACTTAATTTTCCTGTTGTACTTAAGAAAAATGGCGATAGGGGAACTGAAGTCTGGAAGATTGAATCGTTTACTGAACTTAGTTTGAAGCTTGAAATAACTGATGCAGTTAAGGAATCATCAAAGACTGAAAAAAAGGTGGAGGTGTATGTAATTCAAGAATATATTCCAAATACTTTTGATTTTCGTGTGGCAATGTTTCAAGGTGAGGTGCTTAAGATTATTAAAAGAACGTCAAAAGACGGTTTCTATAACAACTGTTCACTCGGAGCGGACTGGGAGTTTTCGGAAATCGAAGCGGAGGAACTTGCGCTTTCAAAAAAAGCTTGCGAGGTAGCTCGCTTAGACCTTGCTGGAGTCGATTTTGTAAGAACGGAAAATGGCATCAAATTTTTTGAGATAAATCAATCACCGCAACTAACAGCTGAATATGCTGAAAAGATTGTGGAGATTATTGATCGGAAGTATTTGGGGTGATTCGTTTTGAATATGACTTAGAGCGGGGAGTGATTTTTCTCCCGCCGCCCTTTGTTATTCACAAAACCCGTCATTCTGAGGTGAACGTGGATCGTACCGAGGAATCTTATTGCCTCGTCATTCAGAGCCTAACGTGAATCACGGCGAAGAATCTCAGTGTTGAATTACAGCGTAAACAAGTTTCTGTTTAGTAAAGAGCGAAGGAGATCCTTCAGCGTAATCTGGCGCTCGCTTCAGGATGACGGTATGGGTAAAGGGCGACTAATTAAAACAACGAAATAAAAAAAACACATCGCATTATCAAAACCAAACCGTCATTCTGAGGTGAACGTGAACTACACCGAAGAATCTTAGTGCTGGATTACTTAGTCAGGTGTTCTAGTATTTTTTTCAAAACGTTCCTTGTTTTTCCGTAGGTTGGGTTGTAGTGAATGAAATAATCTGGCTTGCCGTTAACTTCAAGTAGGTTGAATGTTCCCTTGGTTGGCTTGAGTGAAATATCTTCGCAAATAATGTCGATACCGATCAAATTTTTACCAACAGCTTCGGTAGTTCTAACGCAGATTTTTTTTACATCTTCGTGTATTAAATCTGTAATATCTTTCGTTTCGCCACCTTCTGCGATACAGGAATTCCCTTTAATATAAATAACCTCACCAGTTTTTGGAACGTTTGACAGCTTATAATTTTGCGAAGCAAGCATTTGTCTTAATAATTTGTCGAACTTTGTTTTACGTTTCGTTTCTTTTTGCTTGACCCTTATTAAGGTTTTAATATTTAAAATTCCATCACCAATAATATTCGGATGAATCATTTCAAGTCCAGCAATAATTTCATTTTCGAGCACTAAGATTCTATATTCTTTACCACTAACCATTTCTTGCGCAACTAAACTGTCAAACCTTTTAATTTTTTGTTTTACAACCGCTAGCGCATCCTGGGGATTTTTGATATTAAGAACAATTCCAAGACTATTTGAACCTGTGGCGTCCTTAACAATGATCGGATAATGTAGTTTTTTTAGTTTCTTAAGAGCGGTGACTTTACTAAAACTACTTCTGTAAAAGCTCATTGTCTGTGGGGTTGGTAGATTTGATTTTTTTAAAAGTGTGTAGGTTAAATCCTTACATTTTGTTGTAGCAACGGTTGAGTAGGCGTTTTTTGGGATAGCAATATGGTACTCAAGAAACAGTTCTTGGTTATTGTACTCAACTAAATGACAGTCTCTTTCTTTTACAAAATTGGATATTTTTCCACCCGCTTTCGATATTACGCTCTGCATAATATCGAATTTACTATTCGTTGCTATTTTTTTAAACATAATAGAAAACTAGCAGAAAAATTAGCAAAAGTCAATTAATTTATAAAATAAATAATAGAGTCTAGTCTCTATTATTTATTTCTAGTTCCGAATTTAAATTCAAATTCCTTTCAGCACTCGTTATTTTTTTGAGTCTGTTGAACTAATGTGTCGAAAACTAAATTAGCTAATTTCTTTTATAATTTCCAGAGTGCCGTCTTGAATATGTTTAAAACGGTCGTTATAAAGTGGGGTACCACCGAACCATCTTGTTACGACGATAACTACGTTGATTAAATTAGCTTTCCGAATCACTCTCAAAATTATCATCCCAGCTCCAGCTTCGCCATCGTCTGATTTTAACTCAATGACCTTGTTGTTAATTTTAAACTTTGCTGCAAAGCTGTTGTGGCTAGCCTGACGATAATGTTTATCTGCTTTTAGTTTCTTTAAAAACTTTTTGAGATCATCTTCATTTTCAACTAGGGAAGCGGTTACACTATATTTTGATCCGCGATCAATAATGATTTGATGTAGTTGTAAGTAGTTTACTTTTGGTGGTTTTTCCAAATTCAAAAAAAAGCCGATTTGATCTGTATTCATATTATTTTTTCAGGTAGATGTAGATGAGTCCTGAAAGTACGGCAGAGAATAAACACCAAACGGAATAGGAAGCGTAGTTAAAAAATACCCAAGCAACCCCGGCGGAGATGAGGATTAGTAGGCCGAAGAATTTTATTCGTTTATCCGAGGCCACAAACATACTGCCGACCACCGCAGTGACGTAGATCAAAACACCAGTTGTGCGTAGATCGGTAATTGCTCCATAAACAACATGGTGTTCAATTGCCTCGATGAACAGTTGACTGGTTGCTAGGGACAAGATACCGCCTAGTGTTGTTAAGAACCCTAAAAGTGCTAAGCCCTTGAGGATTTTTTTAGAATTTTTGTTTGTTTCCACACTGTAAACAGCAAGTGGAATGTAGGTTGGCCAAACCAGGAAAGCAAAGAATAGAAAGCCGTAGCCAAAACATGCGTTTACTTCACCGGCATTTAAAAACAACCACTGCGAGCCTTCCAAAAACTGCTGGATTCCAAACATTATTGGAATAGCCGCAATCATTCTTTTATCTTTTGCTGAATTTCGTAAGGTTATAGCTCCGGTTCCGAGGAGCCCAGCACTACTTATAAAACTAACAGGGGCAGAAAAACACATAATATTTATATTATACATTATGTTTTTATGTAGCTAAGCTTGATATTCACAAATGATTAAGCTTAGAAGAGCCTAATCATCAAAATCATCGTCATTGTCGTCGTTATCGTCATCGTAATCGTCGGAGTCAGAATTGTTTTCATTATTAATCAGATAGTCATCAAAATCATCTGTTTCATCTTCATCAGAGCTATCATTATCTAGATAATTTGTTTCGCCGTCGTTATCAATATCTTGATCAACTGCATCGCTTATACCATCACGATCAAGATCAGGTATATTCTGTTCAAGAGTGTCAACAAGACCGTTATTATTGTTATCAATATCAATGTCGTCGCTTAATCCGTCATTATCTTTATCGTAGTTTGCCTGATCAACAGTGTCTACAATTGTGTCTCCGTCCTCATCAGAATCGTCTATGTCATTAATTCCGTTGTTATTATGATCAAATGGATATTCATCATTTACGTCTAAGATATTGTCATTATCGTCGTCTTTATCAATTAAATCAATAATTCCATCATGATCATTGTCGTGTGCAAACGCAGAATTACTATCTAATAACTGGCCAACTAAAAAGCCTAGTATAACAAAGCAAACCGAGGTAATAAGAATGGTAATTTTTTTTGACATAGCTTTATGTAATGAATTAACGTATTTCAATTGACATATAACACGATTCTGTTATTATGATAACATTATATGAATAAAAAAATCAATTCTGCACAGTATTTGACCGAGTTTGTGAAGAACTCAGGTTTTTTTATTACTCTATTGTTTATTTATGAGATAATTTTTCAGCCAGTTAATCTTTTTGAAATTAGCCATTTTGTAATTTTATTTTGTAGTATTTTTCAGGCATTTATTTTAGTTCGTTACAATTTTCGTGGCTATAAACTTTATTTAGCTAATTTGCTTGCGCCGTTTGCCTATCTCATTTTTGAATTTTTATTTGACCGCGGAGACTTTTTACTGGGTTACCATTTTATTTATTTTGCAGTGAGTTTATCTGTAGCTATTTTAATTGTATTTGAGAAAGAGTTTAATAAAGATAATTTGAAAATAAACATCATATTTTCAATTACTAGGAATATTATTAGAGTTTCGGCAATTCCGGCGTTGTCAGCAATTGGGGTTTCGAATAAATTATTTTTAGATGATAATTGGCAGGCTTTTAGCAGTGTAATTTTACAGCGAGAAAGCCTTTATATAACTGTAACATTATTTTTCCTTGCAACTTTACTTGGGATTGAGTCTGGGATTGTAGATTATCTGTTAGAAGAGTCAAATGCTGTAAAGGAAAAAATCAAAAATCTGTCGTTTAAAATGATTGGTCGAGGAATCGTGGAGGATGCGATGGATAAAGGTTTTCACGATCTCAAAAAAACTGAGCGGAGTGTGCTGTTTATGGATATTCGTGGTTATACCGCGTTTAGTGATGCTTATGATCAGAAAACGCTCGGGGATGTTATGAATCAATATTACGACCTTGCTTCAAATATTGTGCACGCACACAATCTTGAGCAAATAAAATTTGCTGGTGATGAAGTAATGGCAGTTTTTAAAAACCCGGCAGACTGCTTAGCGTCAGCTCTTACACTAGCTAAAGAAATAAATGATTTTTTGGATGGTTATAAATTATCTGTGGGTATTGGAATAAATTCAGGTATTTGTCTTGAGGGATTTGTGGGTTCAAGTGAGGTAAAAAAATACGATGTGTTTGGTGACATGATCAATGTATGTAAACGAATAGAAGGGAAGGCTGGTCAATATGAAATTACAACTACAAAAGAGGGAACAGAGATTTTTAAAGATAAACGAATTACCTGGGAGCTAGATTCTTACGATCATGAATTAAAAGGAAAAACAAAACCAATTCAAATTTACAGATCTCAAATAAAATAAGTGAGCCATTTTGACTCACTTATTTTATTGCTTAAATGTAGCGCTATCGACAATTTCGTTAAAAAACGGGACATTGTCTGTTAGTTTTGTGAAGGTTGGTTTAGTGTAGGAGTTTGAAACACTGATTAGTTTTGTACCGTCATCATTTCTTGAAACAATAATATTCATAGTTTCAAAATCTAGATCAGCTGTATATTCCGGTGGGTAGTGAAAAGTAAAACCGTGCTGAGTGTCTAGCCAGGTGCCCCAATCAGTAGGCGCTTCGTAGGTAGCGGTGGCACTGATTTTATTAGTATTTGAACTAACGTTTATTGCATTAGTAGCATTACTGCACCCGACACCTGTAAAAAGTAGTAGTAAGACAAGCGTGAGAACAAATTTCATATTAAGATTGATTATTAAAACAGTTTGTTAATTCAACTAAGTAAGCATTATATTTGGAACGAATAAATTAAACTAATTAGTTTCTGATTTATTCCCAAAACCGTTTCTGTTTACTTGCGTAAAATTTGTTCTGTGAAAAGTTGATCAATCTGAGTACTTTTGAACAGTGGTTAAAGACAGGTCTTTGATATGTTTCAAAGTTCCAGTTTCTTGCGCTCCAAGTGCGAGTGCTGAAAGGCTTAGAATAACAAGACCAAGCATAATTTTGGAAACTGAGAGAGATTGACGTTCTTCCAGTTTTGAATAAATAAACCATTCGCTAAAACCAATAGTAACAAAGAGAGCAAAGAAACCAATTGCGTTACCGGCCAAGACATCACTCAAATAATGAACACCGAGGTATAGGCGACTGTAATCTATTATTGAAACGCCAGCGAGTACAGCTAGTGCAATTAAGAAGCGCATAGTTTTTGACCTGTACTGTTTAACGAGCAAATAGCCAATAAAACCGAAGAGAAAAGCCACGGTAGTCGCGTGACCGCTAGGAAGTGAGTAGGAAGTTTCGGGAAGGGCCTGCATTAAAAGATCGGGCCGTGGTCTTTGAATGAGTTTCTTTAGAATGTAGGCAAAGGCTTCACCTGAAAAGAAAATAAAAAATGTTGCAATGCCAGAATAGCGCTTTTTGTTGAAAACAAGTAAAACACTGAACACTAAAATAGCCAGTACACCAACCACAGGTTCGCCAAAGTAGGTGATTGTAGAGAAAAATTTTACGCCAAAGTCGGTTCTGAGCGTATAGAGCAGGTTCATTATGCGTACATCGGCCAAAATCAGGGGATCACTGGTAAAATAGTCGCGAATCGTTTCGAATAAAAACCAGAGACAGTAGGCGGAGCTGACTGCAAGAAGCGTGAGGTGGATGCCAAAAAAACTCTGTTTTGAAGTTCTGGCGTTTAGAAAATTTACTGCTTTAGGATGACGCTTTAGGAAAGCCTGAACATCCGGGTGTTTTTTAATAAAATCAATTATTTTGCTCATAAAATGAAACCATTAGGGTAAATATATCACTATTTAGAAAAAACTCATATTTTTGGCTAAAAACCAGACAAATTGAGTTATTTATATTTCTTTAGGACTTGATTATATTTAGATAAGTTGCTAATATATTAAGCGACTTATTTATATCCTTTATGATCGATCGAAATTCACTTATCGATGAAGTTTTGCAAGATATCCGTACAATGCGCCACAGTTGCGCTGTGCGTTTTGGTTTAAATAAAGAAAGTTCAGTAACGCCATCTCAGAGCTTAGTTTTAAACTTTGTTGAAAAACACACAGATTCAAGTGTAAAAAATATCGCTAAAGCTCTACAGATTTCAAGTAGTGCGGTAACTCAACTTATTGATGGTTTGGTGCAAAATGAAATGTTGATCAGAATTCAGAGCTCGGAGGATCGGAGAGTTATTAAATTGAGTTTATCGAGTAAAGCAAAAAAAATGCTGAAGACTTTTCGCAAGCACGGACTTGAAAAGTCAGTCGCAATTTTTTGTAACTTAACAGATTCAGAACTCAAACAGTACGCACAGTTAAATAAAAAAATAATTGAAGGAATGAGTAAATAGGGGTTTATGCATAAAACTGCTCCGGCAAAAAACATGAAAAAGAAGAAAACCGAAACACGTCCCAGTATTCATAGTCTACTCGGATCCTATAAAAAATTTATTATCCCGCTAGTTTTTTTAGCGCTATTAAGTAATGGCTTAACACTCTGGTTGCCACGACTCACGTCTCACGTGATTGATAGTTTTTCAACCTCAGCTAATCCAAACAAAGCACTACTTGAATTTGCGGTTGCTTCTAGTTTTGTATTTCTTCTGACTTTTGGCCAAACAATTTTGCAGACGCTAGCTTCTGAAAAAGTAGCAAAAGATTTACGTGACAAGTTGTCAGATAAAATTTCAAATCAGAGTTACGCTACTATTCAAAAAATTACACCAGCCAAACTTTTAACAAATTTAACGTCGGATATCGACGCCATAAAAAACTTTGTTTCACAGGCAGTGGTGAACACCGTGTCTTCTATTTTTCTGATTATTGGTGGTAGTATTTTGCTAATCAGTATTGACTGGCGCCTGGGTTTAGCAGTGCTTACAGTATTACCAATCATTGCTGGAGCGTTTATTTATATTTTTAGCAAGGTAAAAACTCTGTTTACCGAAACGCGTGAAGTGATTGATGCGCTTAATAAAGTTATTAACGAAAGTGTTGTTGGTTCGGCTCTGATTAGAATTGTGAATTCACGAGGACTAGAATTTAAGAAATTTCGAAAGGTTAACACGCAGGCGAAGCATCTTGGGATTAAGATAGTTAAACTTTTTGCCTCAATGATTCCAATTATAACTTTTTCTTCAAACCTTGCAGTGCTAATTATTTTACTGTTTGGTGGAAAGTTCGTAATCAACGGTTCAATGACCTTGGGTGATTTTGCGTCGTTCAACAGTTATATAGTGATTCTAATTTTCCCAATATTAATTTTGGGATTTGTAAGTAACATTGTTGCGCAGGCGCAGGCATCTTATGGTCGAATTTCCGAAATTCTCGGCTTGTCAGTGGGTGAAAAACAGGGAACGATTAAAAAAGAACTCAAAGGGGAGATTGAACTAAACAATGTGAGCTTAATTTACGGTGAAAAAAGTGCTTTAAAAGAGGTGTCGCTTCGTATTCAGTCAAAGAGTCGAACGGCAATTATTGGACCAACGGCAGCGGGGAAGACGCAACTGCTTAACTTACTGATCGGTTTGGTCCTGCCAAATGTTGGAACTGTAACTTACGATGGTACGGAACTCAAGGATTTTGATAAAGAAAATTTGTACAAGCAGGTTGGTTTGGTTTTTCAAGACAGCATTTTGTTTAACCTTAGCTTGAAGGAAAATATTGCTTTTAGTACAGCGGTTTCTGAAGAGGATTTACAAAAAGCTATTGAAACCGCTGAGCTTGATGAGTTCATTCATACATTACCAAACGGTCTTGAAACCATAGTTTCAGAACGTGGAACTAGTTTATCCGGTGGGCAAAAGCAACGTATTATGCTGGCCAGAGCTTTGTCTTTAAACCCACGAGTTCTACTACTTGATGATTTTACGGCCCGAGTTGATTCCAAAACCGAAGCAAAAATTTTGCAGAATATCACAAATAATTATCCGGCAATTACACTAGTTTCGGTTACACAGAAAATTTCTTCAGTTGAACATTATGATCAGATTATCGTTTTAATGGAGGGTGAGGTGATCGCGAGTGGTTTACACGATGAATTATTAAAGACATCACCAGAGTATAATCAGATTTTCAATTCACAAAAAAGTACAAATATTTATGAATTACAGTCTAAGTAGTGAAACTAGCAAAAAATCATTAACTCTCTGGCAAACTATTTTGAAGATTTGGCCACTTTTGGTTGATGAAAAGAAAATATTGTTTTTGGCGTTAAGTTTTGTAATAACAACCTCACTACTTAGCTTAACCGCTCCGAGACTCATTGCCTACGCCATCGATACTTACATTTTGCAAAAAGATTATCACGGTGTTTTGGTTTACGGCGCGATTATCCTGGCGCTCTATTTAACGGCACTGGTTACAAGTTATTTTCAAACTAGACTAATGGGAGAAGTTGGTCAGCGAGTTTTGTACAGACTCAGGAATCAAATTTTCGAAAAACTCCAGTCTTTGCCGGTTGCTTTTTTCAATCAAAACAAAACAGGTGATTTAATCTCGAGAATTAATAATGATACCGACAAAATAAGCGAATTTTTCTCGCGTTCAGTGGTGCAATTTTTTAGCAGTATTTTTTTAATGATAGGATCGGCAATATTTTTGCTGAGTTTAAATTTTAAATTAGGTCTAGCAACACTAACACCAGCGCTCGTATTATTAGTGATCACAAAAGTACTTTCCGCTTGGATTAAGCAAAGAAATTTACTGAGCGCTAAGGCTTTAGGCGAGCTTAGTTCTGAAGTTCAAGAAAATATAAATAACTTCAAAGTAATCATTGCTTTTAATCGACGAGATTTTTTTAGACGGCGATTTTCTGAAGTTAACGCCCATAACTATAAGTCAGCGGTTGGTGCTGGAATAGCCAATATTTCACTGACGCCAGTCTATGGTTTGGCCTCAAATTTTGGCCAGCTTATCGTTTTAGCCTACGGAATTTCGCTTATATCTTCGCAAAACTTTACGATTGGACTGCTGATCAGCTTCTTGGCTTATTCAAACAGTTTCTACAATCCACTTCGGCAAATTGCGGCGCTTTGGACGAGTTTACAAACGGCGCTTGCCAGTTGGGATCGCGTGTCTGAAATTCTATTGCTCGAAAATGATTTACCGATAATTAAGGATGTTGCTAAAAGAATTACGGACACTGTTCTTGAATTTAAAGGCGTGAACTTTAGATATCCTGATGGCAAAGAAGTTTTGCATAACGTGAATTTGAATCTTGAAAAAGGAAAGACTTACGCGCTGGTTGGCCCAACCGGGGGAGGTAAAACAACCACAGCGTCGCTAATGTCGCGACTGTATGATCCAACAAATGGTGAGGTTGTGCTCTGCGGAAAGGATATAAAAACCTATTCAGCAAAGGAACGAGCCGAAAAAATTGGCTTTATTTTGCAGGAACCGATTTTGTTTTCTGGTACAGTCTTTGATAATATCTTGTACGCAAACGAGGAGTACAAAAAATTTACAGTGGCGGAGCTTGAAGAAGTAATTAAGCAGAGTGGACTTCAAGAACTAATAAATCGATTCGATAAAGGCTTACTCACTGAAATTTCAGTTGGCGGAGAGGATATCAGTCTTGGTCAAAAACAGCTCATTGCCTTTATAAGAGCTGTTTTACGCAAGCCAGAGGTATTAATTCTGGACGAAGCAACGGCGAATATTGATACAGTTACTGAACAACTACTTGAAAATATTTTGGCAAAGCTACCAGACCAGACTACGAAAATTATTATTGCGCACCGATTAAATACAATCGAAAACGCAGATGAGATCTTTTTTGTAAACTCTGGTAATGTGATTAAGGCCGGATCTATGAAGCGCGCGGTGGAAATGCTACTTCATGGTAATATGAAAAGCTAAAATATATGGCGAAAAAAACATACAGATTACCTGAAGAATTTTTGGAAAGACTGAACGCTCAATTTGGTCCGTTTAAAGCTGGTCAGATTTTGAAAGCGTTTGAGACAGAACGACCAACGACTTTCAGAACCAATACCTTAAAATCAACCGACGAAAAAACCATGGATTTTTTGCGCAGTGGGAGTTACAGGTACGAAAGAATTAAAACTATCCCGCACGCTTTCAGGGCTCAGGTGGCAAAGGCTAAAGATCTGCTCGAAACTGAATACTTTAAAGAGGGGAACGCCTATATGCAGGGGGAGACTTCAATGTTACCTCCGCTCTACCTTGAACCAAAGCCAGGAGATACGGTTTTGGATCTCTGTGCGGCGCCGGGCGGTAAGACTTCACAAATTGCTGCACTTATGAAAAACGAAGGTGTGTTGGTTGCTTGTGAGGACGACGAAATAAGGTATCAAAAACTTGTTTATACTCTGCAAAATCAAGGAGTAAAAATTGCTAAGGCCTTAAAGATGGATGCGGCGGTACTTTACAAAGAGATGCCTGAAACTTTTGATTTGGTATTGGCTGATGTGCCGTGCTCGGCCGAAGGTCGAATTTCGGTTCATGATTTGCGAACGTTTAGTTATTGGTCGAAAAAAAATATTATTGCCCACGCAAAAATGCAACGCCGACTGTTGCGCGGAGCAGTAGCCTGTTTAAAACCTGGAGGAACCTTGGTTTATTCAACCTGTACCTTAGCGCCAGAGGAAAATGAATTAATGGTGGAGTGGTTACTTGAAACCTATCCTGAAATGAAGCTTCTTGAGCCGGTTAACCTAACAATTCCAACTAAAGAACGCGAAGGTTTCTTTGTGGCCAAGGTTGGCAAGAAGAAAATAAAACAATAAAAAATAGACATTGTGTCTATTTTTTATTGTAACAAGCGAGATAGTTTTGTAATCAAACTATTTAAGGAAGTTTCGATCATTCGTCAAAATCCTCTTCAAGTAATTCACTTCCTGGAAGTTCGAGCGCTTGAATCGTTTGGAGTGAGGCTCCGATTAAGCCCTGGAGATCGCCGTACATACTCGAGGTATTGATGGTCACCCGTTCAATTTCTTTTTCTCGCTTCTTCCAAATTCTTTGCATCGACCGCTTTTCTGAATCAAGATCTGACCGCATACTACTAAACGCCGAAACGATATTTTCAATATGATGCCTAAACTCACTACCTGAGAGGTAACTGTAAAGCAGTTCCATCTTCTGGTCTTTACCAACGAGCGATTGTTTAACCTGGGCAACTTGCAAAATGTTAGCGCGTAAAACCGTCGCAAGTGATGGCGCGGATTGGTAGTTAGACACCCAAACACCATCAACCAAACCAAAGTCGGTAATACCTTCAGGTAAAGTTTGTGAGATCAAAATACAGACATCGGCTTTCGCAAGACCCTGATCATCGCGAAGTTTTTTAACCCAGTCGTTGCTCCAAGCCTTGGTATTTTTTGATTCCCAGAGCATTATTCCAGCTTCCTGACCAAACTTTGTGTGTACAGTTTGAATAAGATCAGCTCCTCGGATACCGGTTGGGACGTCGGCAATGTTGTCGACAGGGAAGATGTTTTGCAAAAGATCCCGTAAGTCATTTTCTTGCACATCACCTTGAATTTGCATTGACCCTTGCTCACCTTTACGTTTTAGATCCTCGATAGTTTTGTTCATCTGCGCAATCTGCTTATCTTTTTCAGCGACTTTCAGTCGAGCTTCCTCCGAAGCTTCTCTCTTGGTTTCTTCAACAATTTTTGCGCGTTCCTGATCGATTTGACGTTCGAGTTCAAGCTTCATACTCTTTTCACGTTCCTCAATTTCTCGTTTCTGTCGGCGTAGATCGAGCTCGGCTTTTTCCATTTCTTTGAGCTTTTGGTCTTTTTCTGAATTTGCCTGCTGTAAATCTCTAAGTTCAAGTTCTACTTTTTTTGACGCTTCATTTTTTGCCTCAAGAGCAATTTTTTGGCGTTCACTTGCAATGCCGGTGTCAATAATTTTTTGAACATCCTGTTCTTTAAGTTTAAGATTTTTTTCAAGCTCCGCCATTTTTTCTTTTTCAGCCTGTAATTCTAAACTCATTTGCTTGCGAAGTTGCAACTGAATTTTTTCAGTAAGCGCTGTGTTTAGGGGAATTTCAGTATTACAGTTTGGACAGGTGATAATTTGATCGGTCATAGTTGAGGTTTATTTGTTTGAGCCCAGTTTATCACAAAAATGTGAATATGTTGCAAAGTGCATATATCTTTGACATTACCCGGGTTTAACGAGATAATAACTATAATATTGATTGAATAAGTATGAAAAAGGTTACAAAAAAACAGGTGCGGGAGTTTTTAAAGTCACACTACATTATGCAGATTGCAACCGTTTCCAGGAAAAAAATCCCCCGAGTTTCGGTACTGCTTTATGCAATAGACAACGATTTTAATTTTTACTGCGCCACGCACAGTGATAGTCTCAAAGCCAAAAATATGGCGGTAAATAAGAATGTTAGTCTGGTTGTGTGGGAGAATAATAATTTGTCCGTGCAGGTCGACGGTAAGGTTGAGCCAATAAAAGATCAAAAGGAAAGGCTAAAGATTGTTGACAGGCTAGCACGAGCAGCCACAGCGGATAAGGATTTCTGGCCACCGGTATTAAGGATTAGCGGAGATGAATACGCAGTTTACAAAATAGTGCCAAGTACAATTTTTGCGCTTGAAATAAAAAGTCACAGTATCAGAGAAACAGTTTCCCCGTTTACACAGATAAAATAAAATATGACAACTGCTAAAAAAAATAAGGTCGTGATTCTACTGTCAGAAAAGGATGTTTTTTTGGTTAAAATATATAAGTATAAATTCAATAAAGAAGCTGGCTGGGAAACAATGGTGGCAGACGATCCAAAAAGTTTGCTCGAACTGGTCTTAAAAGAAAAACCAAGTTTGGTTCTGACCGACATTATCTTAAAAAATGGCACAGCCTACGATGTAATTGAGAAAATTACTCACAATAAAGATAAGAAAATTGCTTCGATTCCGATTGTGATTTTAACAGATTTAGCTCAGAATCAGGACGTTCAGAATATGAAAAAACTTGGCGTGACTGAATATCTTGTAAAAAGCGAAACAACTTTTGATGAGGTAATTAGTGTAGTAAAACAATTGCAAAAATAATAAAATAGCCACATTACGTGGCTATTTTTGTATTAAAAAAAGGACCGAGGTCCTTTGAGCTAAAGTCGTGCTTACCGCAGATGCTTTAATTGCCTGGCTTTCAGCCACTGTCTGAACTGTTCAACTCGCTTACTGTGCCAAGCAGCTTCTTCGAGCCAGAGGCGCCAAGTTGACTGTTTCAGTCTGTGCCAGACGTTCTTCTTGCGTTCATCGAATTCGATTCCGTAGATAATGAACCTCTTAAAGAGCTTGCTCGCCAGGAAGTTCACAACATCCTTTAGCGAGTGCTCGCAGAAGATGACAACAGCAGTGTCGCCGACAGCTTCTTTGAAATTGATCAGGTTTTCCTTGGTAGTAACACCTTTTTCGAGGAGGCGCACCGTGCAGTAGTCTGGCAGACGGTAGTGGTCAAGCCAGATTTTCATAGCTTCAGCCTCGCTTAGATCTAGTCGGGTAGTGTGACCACCCGCCAGGTAAAGATCAACACTTGGTGGCTTCAAGCGCTCAAGAGTCTTCAACATCGCAAACAGATAGTGCCCGTTATTCCCGTCATAGAGCGGGTACTTTGGCGCACCGTATCCGAGCACACAAACCTTCAATTCTGTTTCCATTTAAACCTCCCTGAAGTGATGCAATGGTGCTCCTAACTGAACATTTTGTCAATTTGGAAGGGGAAGATCTGGTTTGAAAACAGGTAGTAGATGAGTAAGAGATGAACTAAAATTAACAGCCAAGCAATTAGTTGAAACTTACTTTTACTTGTTTTATGATGAAAAAAATTCATACTAAGAACAGCTCCCACAAGTCCGCCAAGGAGAATAGTGAAATATAAAATTTTTTCAGGAACTCGACGTTTACCTATTTTAGCTAAATATTTATCCAGGCCAAATAGTAAAAATGCTCCAATGTTTAAAGAGAGATAATAATTGTATAGAGGCGGGATGGCAAAATTTACGAATATTATAACAAAACTCACCAAACAAAAAATTAGCCAAACAATAAGGGAAGTTGAATAAGGACTATTTTTTCTCATAGTGTAGGTGAGGGCTTGACTTATTTTACATGTTGAACTACTATATCAATACAAATTGATATAGTATGGACGAAAAAATTATTATATTTACGAAAGCCTTGGCAGACCCAACAAGGCTAAAAATCCTAAATAGACTAAAACGCGAATGTTGCGTTGGGGAACTTTGGGAGAAATTAAGTTTACCACAAAACCTAGTTTCACATCATTTACGGGTTTTGAAAGAGGCGGAATTAATTACCTCGGAAAAAAGAGGTATGAGGGTCGTTTATCGATTAAACGATAAGTCAATCTTAAAAAACGTAAAAAATTTAGAAAAATATTTAACATAAAAATATGAGCAAAGTAATTACACTCACAGATGCAACTTTTGAAGCTGAGGTTTTAAATTCAGAACTTCCGGTTTTGGTGGATTTTTGGGCACCATGGTGTGGTCCTTGTAGAATGATGGCGCCAGTTCTTGATGAACTTTCACTGGCTTTTGACGGCAAATTAAAAATCGCTAAGCTCGACGTTGAAAATCCCGCTCACCAGGGGTTAGCGTCCACGTACCGAATTCAGTCAATTCCAGCACTTAAACTGTTCAAAGGTGGGCAAGTGGTTAAGGAATACCTAGGTTACAGAGAGAAAGCGATGCTGGGGGCTGAACTTGTTCAAGAATTAGATATTTAAATAAGTTATGGAAATCCAGTATATAAAATCGGCCGAGGAATTTGAACAGATAAAGAAAGAGAATGAGTTTTTGGTGGTTGATTTTTTCTCAGAAGACTGCCCGCCATGCGAAAAGCTCGCGCCTATTTACGAAAAAATGGCAACAATTTTTCCCACTGTAAAATTTACAAAGATCTTTAGACAAGGTTTGCGGCCACTTGCAGAATTACTTGGCGTGAGTGGTTCGCCAACCGTAGTTTTTTTTAAGTCGGGAGCTATACAAGAGGAGCGTTTGTCTGGTGAAATTAAAGAGAATGATCTTGTTTTTATTCTCGAAAAATTATCTGGTGCATCTGCTGAAGAAATTAAAACTGAAGATGGGGTGCGAAAAACGGATCTTTGCATTATCGGAAACGGTCCGGCTGGAATCACGGCTGCGATCTACGCAGCTAGATATAAAGTTGATCAGATTATGGTAGGTGATCTTGCTGGTGGACTAATGACCTCATCGCATAAAATTTGTAATTTCCCCTCACAGACTGAGATTTCAGGTATGGAACTTAGTCAGATGATGGCAGATCAGGTAAACGCACTTGAAGTTCCGCAAATTAATGCGCGAATTTCAAAAGTGGAAAAAAATTCAACGGGTTATTTACTTGAAACTACAAATGGTGATCAGATTCAGACAAAAACAGTTTTGTTAACTGCTGGCACAAAACATCGTCACCTTGGTTTACCAAACGAGGAAGATTTAGTCGGTCGCGGCGTTTCTTACTGCGCTACTTGCGACGGAGCTTTCTTTAATAACAAAACGGTTGCTGTTATTGGTGGTAGCGATACGGCAAATACTGCTTCGCTTTACTTAGCTCAAGTTGCTAACAAAGTTTATCAGGTTTACCGAAAAGGAGCTTTACGTGGGGAAACAGCTTGGATAGATCAGATTAAAGAAAACAATAAAATTCAGGTTATCTATAACACTGAGGTGATTGGTTTGTCGGGTGAAAATCAACTCGAAGGTGTTGTGCTGAGCACTCCATTTGAAGGAAATACAGTACTTAAAGTTGACGGCGCCTTTGTGGAAATTGGCTCGGAGCCAGATTTAAGTCTAATTAATCAGTTAGGTTTGGCAACGGACGAGGGCAATTATGTGATTACAGCTAAAGACCAGACAACGAATCAGTCAGGTGTTTGGGCAGCGGGTGATATAACAAACGGTTCAAATAATTTCCGTCAGATTATCACGGCCTGTTCGGAAGGCGCGATAGCTGCGCAAAATATCTTTGAGTATTTACAACGAAAAAAATAAAAGAAAAAATAAACACGAAAGTGTTTATTTTTTTATTCAGCTGAAGTCTTGAACTAATATTTCTCGAGCCTGTTTTAGAGCCTTGCCTCGGTGACTGACTAAAGTTTTTTCAGCAATCGACATTTCTGCATTGGTTTTTTTGAGCTCACTGTTATAAAAAACCGGGTCAAAGCCAAAGCCTTCGGTGCCTCGGGGCTCATCAATAATCGAACCTCGGTAAATACCTTCGCAAGTTCTGATTTTTTTACTGATTGGATCGTAAATAGCAATTACCGCTCTAAACTGCGCCCCGCGATTTTCAGACAAAACACCGGTTAGTTCACCAAGCAGTTTATTATACCTATCTGCATCTGTCCCCGGAGCGTACCGCGCTGAAAAAACACCCGGTCGACCGTTCAAAGCATCAACCTCAAGCCCAGCGTCTTCCGACAAAGTTAGTAAACCAGTTTTGTCACCATAAGTAATGGCTTTGATAATTGCGTTTCCTTCCATTGTCATTGCTGGCTCTTCAACGTCGAAGTCTGGAGAAATGGCGGTATCTGCTAAACCAATAATCTCCCAATCAAAGTCTGCGAGTGCGTGCTGTATTTCCACGATCTTTCCTTTATTTCGCGTAGCTATCACCAGTTTTTGCATAAGATATGTGTTCTTTAAAGATCTTAAATTTTAGTTTAATTCAAGATTTTTGTAACTTCATCTTCGGTTAGGTATTGCGCTGAATAATTGGCTCCGCGCATATTAAGTTGCTTCGTAAACGCACGCAGGTGATTTTCCGAACCGGCTATTAAATATGAATAGACCCGAAGGATGTCAGCGTTCTGTGTGTCTGCCGATAAATTTTGTAGGTCGTAGATATCTAAGTCCTCAATAGTAGCGCCAACAGTAAAGGCATCAACCAGGCTAGTGCTTCCTTTTTGCACTAACTGATTGTAAAGATCGGTAAAGGCTGGATTTTGATAAACTCCTGGGGTTTCAGTTTGAATTGGATCGGGAATATTGAACTGCACTAAAAGATTTTTTATCGCCGTGGTGTGCGACTGTTCACTGCTTGAAATATTGATAAAGGTTTTTTGTTCCCATTTATCAAAAAGTGCATTGTAAACATCGCGCGCTAGCATTTCTTCTTCCCGCATTCTTATAAGCCCAGTAATCTCCGCTTCAGATAGCTGACCGCTAACTGGTACAGTAACTTGTGCAACTACCGGCTGGCTAACAGATGTGGCTTGCTCAGTATAGCTAACTTGATCGTCTTTTTCGTAAGTTTTAAATAGTACGATCAAGGTGAGGGTAATTAGGATAAGGAGGCCAAGGGCCATAGCTGGTTGGTATATTTCTTTCATATAATTGGTTATATCTATAATACAACGATTTTCAATAAATAATTCAATTTTTCCACATGATACAGATATTTTGGTCGAGGTACGCCCCACGTGTGATAATTTTGATATTGACAATTAATAAAATATCCTTTAGTCTAACCGTCTTATTCACATATTCCTGTGTTTTAAGACAACTGCTTGAATGCGGAGGAAAAATGCTTCACAGACTATTCGCGGTGTCTAGTGTGTTGCCGATCGCTGATCCGGGGAGCTTAGCTCTCGTACCTATCAAAGGGTCAGAGAACCTGTACGTGGACTCGAGTTCTTTTTGCAATAACGAGGGCGATGCTATTCAAGTTATCGTTGAAGAGACTAATCTTGGCCTTGTGTTTAGACTACCGAGAGAAGCAGGATCTGTGCTACGAAATGTCCCACGCTCAGTTAAGAAGGCTATTCGCTACTGGCACGCAAGCTTAGTGGTTGAGGATCCAGATTTTGTTGATCAAAACAAGATCGAAACTATGATCCATCCAAAGGGTCATACGGGCATTAAGGTCACAGTGTCGTATGATTCGGTCACTTTTCTTATTCGTGCACAGTCAGAACGAAAGGCACGGTTCCTTACAGAGCAGTGTTTACTAAATAAAGTAGAATATAGACTGCTTTATAACCGTCTTGAAGAGTTTGAAGCAAAGGCAAGCAAAACCTGGTCTAATAATCTAGCAAAAGATGCTAATCAATTGTGTCTGGCGTTAAATAGATGGACAAACGGACAGACTATCTACACAAAGTATTTCCCGGAGCTCATTCAAACCCCGAACGGTGCACTGATCCAAACCGCCTACAAACATGAGGAATTGCTACTCGCAACAGTTTTGTATCAAGGAGAACCGTTAACTGTAATGTTTGGTCCAAGAGATTTTCGAACACAGTTTCTAAATATGGTCCTTTGTGGCTATTTAAAACAAGTCAGGCTAACCTCCGTTCAGGAGAAACTACTAAAGCGATTGCTGGACGCTCTCTTTGCTAAGCAGTTTTTAGACAGAAGAAAAGAGCAGAGCCTGTAGGTAAAAAGATAAATTCAAGGACGTGAGCAATCATTAGCCAAATGTACGACCGACAACGGTCGTTTTTTATTTACGTATTAGGTTTTGGTCTTTTAAAATATTGACCAAGTTAGATGACGTACACTAAACCGTTATTCTGAGCCTAACGTGAATTATGGCGGAAATCTCATCATCTCGTCATTCTGAGCCAAACGTGAATCACGGCGAAGAATCTTATTACTGGATTACTAAGCAAATGTCGGTTATACACAAAACGAAGGAGATCCTTCAGCATGAATCAGCGCCAACTTCTGGGTGATAAAAATGTAGGTGAGTTGTCCACTATTACCCTTGACTGGGGGCTTGAAATAGCCTAACTTAAATATATAGCTTAAAGAATTCGCTGGATCCATTTTGGGAAAAGCGTCTTTTTTTATACAAACTTTTACCACCAAAAACTATGCTCAACACTTTAAAAACTAACTTTGGCTACGATTCGTTTAGGCCTCTTCAGAAAGAGATTATTGACCACGTTGCCGGGAGAAATGACGCGCTAGTTTTGATGCCAACAGGTGGTGGTAAGTCGCTCTGTTACCAACTGCCAGCGCTACTGTTTCCAGGTATAACTATCGTTGTTTCACCGCTCATTTCGCTTATGAAAGATCAGGTGGATGCGCTAAAGGCAAACGGCATTTCAGCCGAGTTTTTAAACAGCACTCTGTCGCCAGAAGTTATCGAAGTTATTCAGGAAAGAGCCGTTCGCGGAGATATTAAACTCCTCTACATCGCCCCTGAAAGATTAGCGAACCCCTCATTTCGCCACTTTCTTTCTAGTCTGAACGTAAGCCTTATTGCTGTCGACGAAGCGCACTGTATTTCGGAGTGGGGCCACGATTTTCGTCCAGATTATCGAAACTTCGGTGCTCTCCGCGAACTTTTTAAAGATGTGCCAGTTATTGCCCTAACCGCCACGGCAACTAAAAGAGTCAGGTTCGATATTTTAAATCAACTTGGTTTAAAAGAAGATCAAACATTTATTTCCAGCTTCAACCGGCCAAATTTACAGTACGGAGTGGAGCCAAAGTACAAAACTTTTGATCAGCTCGTTACACTCTTAAATAAATATAAAGGTGAGCCAACGATTATATATTGTTTTTCAAGAAAACAAACTGAACAATTGGCCAGTGATCTCCGCAGTGCTGGTTATAGTGCCAAACCATATCACGCCGGGCTTTCGAAAGACGCTCGTCAAGAAACTCAGGAGCAGTTTATTACCGACGAAGTGCCAATTATCATCGCAACAATTGCCTTCGGTATGGGAATCGACAAACCAGATGTTCGTTTGGTGGTGCATTATGATTTACCAAAAACGCTCGAATCCTACTATCAGGAAACAGGGCGTGCAGGCAGGGACGGTTTGCCGGCAGAGTGTGTTTTGTTTTACTCACTTGGAGATAAGCGCAAGCAGGATTACTTTATTAATATGATGGCAAACGCGGAGGAGCAGGAAAATGCTCGGCAGAAACTGGGGCAGGTAATTGAGTATTGCAACCTCGGTGTGTGTAGACGCAAGTATATTTTAGGTTATTTTGACGAATTGGTGAGTGAAAACAGCTGCGCAAACTGCGACAACTGCCTGGCTCCAGCTCATGATCACAATATCACCGCACTCGCTCAAAGTATTATCCGCGCGGTTATTGAAACAGGTGAGCGTTTTGGCGCTGGCCATGTGATTAAGGTATTAAGAGGTTCAAAAACTAAACGGCTCGAAGATTTTGGCCACAACGCACTTTCAACGTTTGGGCTTGAAAAGAAAACTTCAGAAGCAGAACTAAAACACGCTGTTGATCAACTTATTAAGCAGGGTATTGTCAAAAAAGACACTGGCGAATATCCAACTCTAAGTATCGACAGCGAAGGTCGGAATCTGCTGCAAAGCGGGGCACAGATTTATATTCAAAAGCCAAAGACGGAAATGCTTAAACTCAGCACCCCGCAGGTAGCGGATCTAGAATATAGCACTGAGCTATTTGAAAGCTTAAGAAACCTTAGGAAACAAGTTGCCGATCAAAAATCAGTTCCACCTTTTGTGATTTTTGGCAATAAATCGCTAATAGAAATGGCGCATTATTTGCCAAAAAATAGGGAAGAGTTTGCTAAAATTTCAGGGGTAGGGAATCAAAAACTCGAGCAGTTTGCGGACATTTTTACAGAACTTATCCAGACTTATGCCATTCAAAACAACTTAGAAAGTAAGGCGATCCCCACCCGAGCCAAAGCCGAACAAAAACGTTTGGTCAGCAGAGAAGGCTCTACCTACGCAGAAACTAAACGGTTAATTGATCAAAAACTAACACTTCAGGAAATCGCTAATGAGCGGAATATCAAAGAGGGGACAGTTATTAGCCATATTGAACAGCTGGTTATCTCGGACAGCGACCTAGATATAACCTACTTAAAACCAGTAGAAAGTCGGCTAAAACCAATCTTGGCAGCTTTCTATAAATCTGGCCAAACAAGCTTATCACCAGTCCGCAGTCTGCTTGGCGATACATACTCATTCGACGAAATTCGCCTGGCTAGGTTATTTTTAGGGTAAGCTAAAATAGCTCAAGTTAGGGGTAAAACATTGTTTTAGAAAACACTTGATCATATTTTCTGTTTATGTTATCCTGTGCTCACAATTAAATGAGCAAAACATTCGGGGGTAGCTCAGCGGCAGAGCAGGAGACTGTTAATCTCTTGGTCGTGGGTTCGATCCCCACCCCCCGAGCCAATAAAAAAACACCCTTTGGGTGGTTTTTTATTGGCATCAACTTGGCGATTTATAAGAGCATAATATACAATGTCACAAGTAACGACTTGACCCCTATTTCATACCAAAAGAAATTGCAAGTCATCTTAATTTACACTACTTTACAATTAGTAAAATAATTGCAAATTCAAGATTCAAGATCAAGACCTGACCCCTAAGTAATAGAAAAATCACGAACTAGAATTAGTTCGTGATTTGTTTTATAGTGTAAGTAAAATTAGCTTTGCTTTTATGAGAGAAAAAATGGGTTATAATCCAGAAGGTCAAAGGGCGCAATTGGAGATGTCGCTTGATGAAAAGAAGGTCTATGAACAGATGCAGAGTGAGGTTTCGGCGCTTAGAGTGGATTTATTAGTAAATTTGCCAAGAAAAAAACGACTTCATATAGAAAGACGACTTCGACTCTTGGAATCGAAACTGAAAATGTTAGAAGATGGCGATTTTGGTCGTACAATTCCGGAGGTTATTTTGAAGGATGTTATTGAGCGAGATACGGGCCGTAATTTTGGGCGCCCAAGTCATAGTTGTGAAAGACCTGGTCCACCTCATCACATACGTTTTTTCGAAACATTTACGGGTAATCAAACACGGGAAAACCCACATACTGTCGATAATTTAGAAGCGCCCTGCAAGGAGTGTCATGAATTGGCCCATAATTTAAGTATACCTAGCGGTGTCTCAATTGAAACATTATTCAAATCATTTAATGATAGCAAGTGGCAGACGATTGAAGAGCTTTGGCATAATAAAAACACTTTTCAACTAAAGAAAATCGGGCAGTCGTACAGTCTGTAAAAACTGTGCCGTAAATCAAGTTACGACTCGCTGTTTTTAGATAAAATCAATCTCGTAGCATAGCTATATCCATTCTATAAAATATGAACAGTCAAAATATAATCCCACAGCCAAACGATCCTTTGCACGGCATCACTCTTAAAGTAATCCTTGAGGCTTTGGTTGAGAAGTATGGGTGGCAAGAGCTCGGTCAAATGATACGAATAAAATGTTTTAATGAAAATCCAAGTATTAATTCCAGTTTAACTTTTCTACGCAAAACACCTTGGGCTCGCGAAAAAATCGAGGATTTATATCTCAGCAGTGTTTAAATATTTAGAAGCATTTTACATATTTTTACCAAATAAATATGCCACGTAAAAATCCTATTACGGTTGAAGTTACGGATAAGTTTCAGAAAAAATATACATACGAATTAGTGGAACCGATTGGTAGGAATTTTGATGTAGACTTTCAGCCAGATCTAACACCAAAACAAATGTTAGCTTTGGGAATTTTTGGTGGTAAATATATGACTGATTGCAAAAAGGAGTATCCTGAAAATTGGTTTACAAAAGCAAAATTATCGCCTAAAAAACATAATGATACTTTGAATTATTTTCACATCCATGCAAGTCAGTCGCTTGGTGTTTGGCTGGAAAAAGGTTGGATAAATGAAAAACACGATCCACGAGGTTGGTTTCAGTGGTATTGCAGATACTATATGGGCCGAAGACTTCAGGTGGAAGATGACAGGCAAATAAAGCGTTGGAAAGCTATGAAACGCCACGTTGCTCAAATTAGGAAGAACTGTAAAAAAGGTGATCTTGCTTGTAGAACGAAACAACGTCAGGCACTTCTGCATTGGGGTTATAATAGTTTAGAAATGTGAAAATTTGGTTTATTTAAAGTATTAAAAATATAACACCCATCGATATTTACCGATGGGTTAGAATTAGGACGAAAGTGATAACTAAGTTTTCGCCTTATTGTCCTTACGCGATACCAGCAGAATGAAGAGCACACCCATTGACCAGTAGAGGATGACGATGTAGGCCAAGAACCAGACGCCGATCTGCTCGCTTCGGGACAAGAGAGTGATCAGTCCGACTGGTGGGTTCACGTACAGGGTTACGAAATGGGTGAAATCGAAAACACTTTTTGGAGTCATTTTTGACCTCCTTGCTAGTAATATTTTTGCATACATTAGCCATTTTGTCAATCGTATTAGTAAAGTCAATGTCTGATCAAGAAAAAATCAAAACCTCTATAACGAGGTTTTTAATGATTTAAATTCAGATTAGTTAGTTATCAGTAGCAAATTTTCAGACTCACTTTTAGCCTCTATGAAGAGTTAATTATTTGGAGCGTCACACGTTAGTAATCGAAACAATTAGATTTTTTTGTTTTTTTAGCGGTTTAGTTGGCTTTGATATACGATGTTGTTGGTGATAAACTATCCCCTTGAATGATTTTTGAACATAAGATAGTATATCAATATAGATTGATATACTACGGCGAAAGTTTGTCAGTTTATAAGTAATAATTAGGATATTTTATTAGCATTTTAAAACCAAATATTATGAAATTCAGTTCAAAACAATTTGTGGCAAGCGTTAAGGAGAAAAATAGTTATGAGCCTGAGTTTATTCAGGCTGTTGAAGAATTTGTGGGTTCTTTAGAGGATTTTTTAAATAAAAATCCGGTTTATCTCGAAAATAAAATTCTTGAGCGACTGGTTGAACCGGAGCGAGTGATTATTTTCAGAGTACCCTGGGTGGATGATAAGGGGGAGACTCAGATAAATCGAGGTTTTAGAGTTCAATTTAACAGCACACTTGGTCCGTATAAAGGTGGTTTGCGTTTTCACCCAACGGTTAATTTGAGTGTGCTGAAGTTTCTTGGCTTCGAGCAAATTTTTAAAAACAGTTTAACTGGCTTGCCTCTTGGTGGTGGTAAAGGGGGAAGCGATTTTGACCCGCACGATAAATCGGATGCGGAAGTGATGCGTTTTACCCAGAGTTTTATGACAGAACTGTACCGACACATTGGTGCAGATACGGATATTCCAGCTGGTGATATTGGGGTTGGCGCGCGTGAAATTGGTTATATGTTTGGTCAGTACAAGCGCCTTAAAAACGAGTTTACTGGTGTTTTGACAGGTAAAGGTGTGCTTTGGGGTGGAAGTAATATTCGTTCAGAAGCTACGGGTTATGGTTTGGTCTATTTCGTGGAGCAGATGCTAAGGCACAGTGGTGAGGAGATTAAGGGTAAGACTGTTTTAGTCTCGGGTTCGGGTAACGTGGCTCAATATGCGGTTGAAAAGGCAATTCAACTTGGAGCTAAAGTTCTGACAATGTCAGATTCTGAGGGAACAATTTACGATAAGGATGGGATCACGGAGGAAAAATTGGATTATATTAAAAACCTTAAAAATGTTCGGCGTGGTCGAATTAAGGACTATGCTGAAAAGTACAGTGCTGAATATTTAGAAGGTAAAAATCCATGGTCAGTAAAAGCCGATATTGCTTTACCTTGCGCTACACAAAATGAAATTTCAAAGGCGGATGCTCAGGCCTTGGTAGATAACGGAATTTTCCTAGTGGGTGAGGGGGCTAATATGCCATCTAGTCTGGAGGCGGTAGATATTTTCAGATCCAACAAAATTATCTTTGCCCCAGGCAAGGCCTCAAACGCGGGTGGTGTGGCTGTGTCTGGCCTAGAAATGAGTCAGAACAGTATGCGACTACAGTGGACTAGGGAAGAGGTTGATGACAATTTGCAAAAGATTATGAAGGAAATCCACGCAAAAGCTGTGGAGTACAGTAAAGATAAGGATCGCATAGATTATATTACTGGCGCAAACATTGCTGGCTTTAAGCGAGTTGCCGACAGTATGATCGCTCAGGGACTAGTTTAGGTGAAAAATATGAAGGGTTGGTCTAGTAACGGTATTTAAAATATTATCGTAAGACCAACCTTTTTAATATTCTATTTATATTTAACATAATTACAGGGTTAATGTACAAATAGTGATAAACAAGTAGCACAACAAGAATACGCCAAATTTATTCTTGACGGAATTGGAAAATAGAGCCCATTAACAAATATAGAAGAAGGTATCGTCCTCGGTTTTCCTTAATATGTAAATTGGGTTCGTGAACTAAAAAATAATAATTAAAAAACAAGGAAATACCAAGAGAACAAAGGCTGGTAGGGCGTCCACAACTTGAAGATTTATTTTCAAGTGAGATCAAACAAGACAACAAATTAAGAAATGATATGATTCGTATTGCTCATATTAGAGCTGGATATTCTCAAAAAAAATTGCGGAGCATTTGCGGAATATTTATTACATTTGGGTAAGTAAAATAATAAATTAAAAACTCAACTTCGGGTGATCAACCTCGAAGTCGCCGAAGTGGTGGAAACCGAGGTTTTGGTCGAGGTGCTCGATCAGGCGGACCTGGTCGAAATAAGCCAAGCCACCGAAGAAGTGGTGGCGGTAGAAATGCCGACCGTTCAGGTGGAGCTCGAACTTCAGAGCGACCAGCCGGAGATCGAAGAACAAGCGGTGGAAATTCAAGTAGCCGACCAGCCGGGCAAAGTGCACCAAGATTTGGTGCTCGCAAGTCAGGAACTGGCGGAGCTCGAAAAACTTCTACACCGAGCGGATGTTCTCGCCTACACCTCACCGGGAGGCATCGAGGTACTCGATGCCTCCCACCCATCTTGGGAGGATTTCGAGCGAAAAATAATAAAAAAAATCCTCAAACACAACATTATGCGCTTTTTTTGTTTCTTAAAAATTCAGTCATCTTTATCGTCAAAAAAATATCTTGGTATGTGTTACCGCGACTCATGACGTCGTAACGGGCACCCAGGTATTTAATATGGAGTGTTCTTACGATACAAATTCATTATAAAAAAACACACCTCTCGACCTGACTCCATTTTTATTGACAAAATACCATAGCAGATGTAAGTTAACGCGTTGTAATTTTACAACAGATCAAAAAAGAGGCTCAAATGAACCCACGTACCGTTTTTTCAGTTGGCTCACCTCCGGAGTTTTTTGCTGACCTTGCCTTGAGAATTGCGAAAAATCGAGGCGTGAAACAAAAATCGTGTATCAATAGGGTTGAACTTAGCATCCTCATTCGTGATTTCTATTCTGAACGTCATTTTGAAAAGGCGAAGGAAAAGGCTGGTCATGTGATTAGGTTTTTACTAGGAGAGGAAATCTTGATCACAGGCGAGAAGTCTGATGGGAAAAGTATGTTTTGGGTTGATTCTGATCAGCTGGTTAAGCTACGAAAGAAGATACTTGATCAGACTCAGACGTACACAGTTTCAACTCTTGATCAGAGTGAGCGAATCGCTAGACTTAGGCAGAGCGCTTCTGATCGAAAGCAGAGCGATCGTGAATATCCTCAGAAAACTCAGAATCAGGTAACGAAAGTGAAGCCACAAATTTTAAATATCTCGGAAGTGGTGCCTCAACCCAGTCAGTCAGGAGACGCAATGACCGGGATTCCGTGTAAGTGGCGGTTGTACCTCACGCCAGTAGAATTCGTCTGCTGGACCATTATCCAGCGGCAAGAGTATCCACCTGATTCGAATATGCCTGAGATTAGATTTTCTCTGGGCATGAACGGAAACATCACAGATCGGGAAGTGGCGGACTACAATATTTCCCTTGAAGATTTGAGTGTGTTTTTGTCTCGATGCGAGGCGGCAGGACTCATTCAGTTTTCTACGCGAAACATGGAGTTCGTTACTTATAAAGTTTTGGAAGATTTTGCTATTTTCGAACCCTTTGAAATTCCTGATCGTCCAATAGTTTCGTATAAGCACGATATTGAACAGATTGCCGATTGGATTGTGGCTGCGCACCGAGCGGGTCATTTTGATGAGGCAGGTGAGTTCGCGTGCAACGGCGATTATCTTAAGCCGATTCGTCTGTGGCTGAGGGAAAACTTCAAAACGGATAGCTATGAGCTGATTAGAATCATCCGGGATTACACAGAGAATAAACAGATAAATTCTCGATATATTGGTATTGTGAATACTGATATGGATGGGCGATTGCTGGTGGCTTGGCCACTTTTCGAATCAGTCTGGTTCAGAAAAAACCATCTAGCCGGTAAACTGACGAAAAACAAAACTCCGGCAGTTGTCGTTGGTAAGACGTCTGAAGTGGTAGAAGAGAAGCTACCTGAGCCTGTAAAGGTTAGTGGTATGGCTTTGGAAGTACTGAGTGAGGAAGTGGCTCTTTGCGAGGAGCAGGTTGAATCGCTAAAGAGGTGTCAGGAGGACCTGAAAGCACAGCTGGAGGCGATCGATCAAGAGATTGACGCTGCAGAAAGCTTGTTGTGTGAAGCCTCTAAGCGAAAAGAGGAAATGACCGGGCGCATTGCTGCACTCCAGCGTTTGCAGAGTCTCGAACAAGAGGCTGCTGCAATTCGTAAGCAGTTCAATCTGTAGCCCCATAACCTAGAGTGTCAGCAATAGTTGGCACTCTTTTTATATTCAAAATATTGTAGTTAGTAAACGGTTGGCAGGAACTGTAGGGGGACGTACAATGAAAGGGCGTTTCACTAACCCCAATATTTTATGAAGAAATCTTTACTTTTACTTTTGATTGTTGTACTAATTGGGGTGGCTGCTGGAATTTGGTGGCTACCAAAAAATAAGGTGCAAAAGCCTTGGGCAACTAATTTTGCTGAATGTGTTGCGCTTGGAAATCCGTTAATGGAGTCATACCCACGGCAGTGCCGTAGTGGAGATATTACTTTTACTGAGGATATTGGTGATCAGCTAAATAAAATGGACTCAGTTATACTTGAAAACCCGCTACCAAACCAAACTGTTACAAGTCCGCTAGTTGTAAAAGGGCAAGCGCGAGGTAGCTGGTTTTTTGAAGGTAGTTTCCCAGTTATACTCGTGAATTGGGATGGCCTGATTATTGCGGAGGGTATTGCGACAGCTAAGACCGACTGGATGACCACAGATTTTGTTGAGTTTGAAGGAGAGCTAACGTTTGTAGTTGACGAAAATGTTTACAGTAACCGCGGGGCTTTGATATTGAAAAAAGATAATCCCTCAGGTCTACCAGAAAATGATGATGCGCTCGAGATTCCGGTAATACTGGTAGAATAATAACAGACAATTTATTATATTTTACTCACCAGGTTTTGAGTAAAAATTTAACATTACATAAACATATGTTTGGCAAGAAAGGGCCTAAAACAGAAACAGGAGCAGATCACGTAGATGTTGGAAAAGTTTTGCAAGAGATTGCAGGGGTTCGAGCGCAGTTATACGCAACAGGAGCTGTTGATAGTGAGCCTGAGGTACTTAATCAAATTGAGCGTGATGTGATTGCAGTCAAGATTTCACCTAGCGAAGCGCTTGCTAGAGTGAGAGGCGTTTTAGCTGGACGTCAGGATTATCATTAGGTAGCTTGTTTTAAAAGTTAAACTGGAAGTTATGAAGAAAAAACTTAAAATAATCTCCTGGAACGTGAATGGAATTCGGGCGGTGATTCGGAAAGATGCTTTTTTGCCGTTTGTCCAGAAGTCTGAACCGGATATTCTTTGCGTGCAGGAAACTAAGGCAACAAAGGGGCAGGCGGAAATTGATTTACCCGAGTATGAGGAGATTTGGAATTCAGCTCAAAAAAAGGGTTACGCTGGCACGGCAATTTTCACGAAAATAAAACCGCTGTCAATAATCTATGACATCCAAGGGACGAAAAGTGAGCGGTTTGCAGATACTTTTGGAAACACGTTAACCGAAGGTCGGGTGATTACGGCAGAATTTGAAAAGTTTTATTTAGTTACGGTGTACACACCAAACTCCAAGTGTGATCTCGAACGTTTAAAATATCGGCATGAAGTTTGGGACCCAGAATTTTTGTCATTCATTAAAAAACTTGAAGAAACTAAACCAGTTATTTTTTGCGGGGATTTAAATGCGGCCCATAAAGAAATTGATCTTGCTCGGCCAAAAGACAATAAAAAGAACGCTGGCTTTACTGCGCAAGAAAGAGAAGGAATAGACAAAATAGTTTCGGCAGGTTTTGTGGATACTTTTAGACACTTTTTTCCAGAAAAAACGGGTGTTTATTCTTGGTGGAGTAATTTTCGGCAAGCACGCGAGCGGAATGTCGGTTGGCGGATTGATTATTTCTTTGTTAGTGAAAAATTGAAAAAAAATTTAGTTAGTGCTGAAATTCACGATAAAATTATGGGTTCAGACCACTGCCCAGTTGAAATTGTGATTGAAATATAAGACTGTTATTGACTAACCCTAGATGATTTTGGTACTATATTAAAAATTATTATTATCAATAATATGGCTAAAGGCTTAAACTCAAGAAAAAACGTAAAAAAACCTAAAAAAGACGCGGTAAAAAAAGGTGAGAAGAAACAGACAGGCGGAATTCTGTAAAAACAAATGAGTCCACTCGGACTCATTTTTGTTACCTTGTGAATGTTGAGTTTGGGGTATACTATGTAAGTATTCTAATATTTAGTTGGTTTAAATTATCTAAACAATAATATGAATGGTTTTATTGTAAACATTGAAAAGGAGACTCTGGATAATTCAGACTACCGCCGAGTGCTTTACACCGCAAAAAATTCTCAGCTTGTACTTATGAATATTCAGCCAGGCGGAGAGATTGGTATGGAAGTGCATCATCTTGATCAGTTTTTACGAATCGAACAGGGTGAGGCAGAAGTGAGTTTAGATGGAGTTTTACATAAAATCGGAACTGATTTTGCGGTGGTTGTACCAGCGGGTACGGCACATAACTTTGTAAACACGGGTGATATTGAACTGAAGCTTTACTCTATCTATTCACCACCAGAACATAAGGACGGAATAGTTGAACATAACAAAGCGGACGAAATTGAAGAACATTTTGACGGTAAAACGACGGAGTAAAATAAAAAGTATATGGCAAAACAAGAATCAAAAAAATCAGATAGTCGAAGTTCGGCGAAGGATGTCTTCTCCTACCTGCTCATGGTGAGTATGCTGTATGTAGGGGTAGTAAGCTTCATCACAATGCTGTGGCAATATACCAACGTACAGTTCCCCGATCCATTAGAGCTGTACTATAATGGTTCGCTTGAAATGATCAGGGGTGCGATCTCGGCTCTAGTGATTGTTTGGCCGGTGATGATGGGTATGTCTTGGCTGATCAATAAGGATATTAAAAATGATAAGCATAAAAAGAATTTGTGGATCCGTAAATGGTTACTTTACTTAACGCTGTTTATTTCTGCGCTTACGATCATTGTAGATCTAATCTCGGTTACGAATAATTTTTTAAGTGGTGAGTTAACGACTAGATTTGCGCTTAAGATTGTTATTGTTTTAGTGGTTGCGCTTGCAGTTTTTAGTTACTATATGTGGGAACTGCAACGAGATGTCCAAGAAAAGACGCTCATTCCAAAAATTTCGGCAACAGTTACTTCGGTTTTGATTGTTGCTTTTGTGATTATCGGTTTCTTTATTGTGGGCTCGCCAAAGTCTCAACGTGCGGTACGTATGGATAATCAGAGAGTTTCTGATTTGCAATCGATCCAATACCAAATCTTAAATCATTGGCAACAAAAAGAAATATTGCCGACAAATATTGAGGCGCTAAAGGATCCACTTTATGGAGTCGAGATGCAAAAGGATCCAATAACTGGCACGGCTTATGAATATGTAGTGACTGGTGAGTTAAGCTTCAAACTCTGTGCAACGTTCAGTGCAAGTAGTCAGATGCCAGGCGCGTCTTATAGTACAGCTCCAGTAATGATTGATTATAGTGGTTATGGTCGAGATATGATGAACGAAAGTTGGTTTCATGATAATGGGTATACCTGTTTTGACAGAGCTATTGATCCAGAACTTTACAAACCAATTAAAAATTAAGAAAATAAAAAAGATCATCGCGCGATGATCTTTTTTTGAAAATTATATTTTTTTATCGCGATTAATTTTTGCGTCTCGTGCTCTAGTTACCAAGAAGATAAAGACAATATACGCAACTGCGTAAATTAAGTATTCCGTGATTTCAGCCCAATCTTTTCCCTCGAGCAACGTAAAACTTTCGCGCGCAACGTGCCAAAGTCTAGACACTGCAATGAATCCAAGAGTCCAAACGGTCGCTCGCATAGCGCTATAAGTTAAACCTTTGCGCATTGAGTATTCCGCTGCCACAGTTGCCGCGATTGCAAGAACGGCAGTTAGAACCGAGATTACGAAATAAAATGAGAACATATATTTATTGAAATTGTTATAGCTTAAGTATACACCGATATTAAATTTATGCGAAGAAGATCAACCCCAGGTTAAGCCTGGGGTTATTATTTGATTTAATTTGATTTGCAAGTTTTTTATTTATTATCTAAGACTGAGTTGCAGATGCGACTTAGTCGCATCTGCAACTCAGTCTTAGTTTGTGAGCATTTTATACTTACAAGGATTGTGTTTTATTTTTTCCAACATCGGACAAATTAGACAACGCACCAAACTGTTATTCAGATCCTGGCGTGAACCACGGCGAAGAATCTCATTACTGAATCACCAAATAAATGTCGGTTTAGTAAAGGGCGAAGGAGATCCTTCAGCGTGAATCGGCGCTCGCTTCAGGATGACGGTATGAGTGAGGGACAACTAATTATAACAACGACATAAAAAATTACATCGCATCATTAAAACCAAATCGTCATTCTGCGCCTAGTGTGAATCACGGCGAAGAATCTCATCATCTCCTCATTCAGAGCCTAGCGTTTGGCACTTTGAAGAATCTAACCAAATCGTCATTCTGAGGTGAACGTGGATCACACCGAAGAATCTCATTACTGAATCACCAAGCAAATGTCTGTTTAGTAAAGGGCGAAGGAGATCCTTCAGCGTAACCTGGCGCTCGCTTCAGGATGACGGTATGAGTGCGGGTCAAAATAATACAATTACACCAAACAAACCAAACCGTCATTCTGAGGTGAACGTGGACCACACCGAAGAATCTCAGTGTTGAATTACAGCGTAAACAAGTCTCGATTCAGCACAAACGAAGGAGATCCTTCAGTGTGAATCGTCGTCAGCTTCAGGATGACGGTTTGAGTGAAGGATTACAAATTTCTTTAAAAATTTAACAATCGACCAGTCAATTAAGTTGCTACAACTGTAAAAAAATGATAGATTCTGTCTATTATGGCGAAGCCGTTACTTGAAGCTAAAAACATTTATAAAAAATACGGTCTCCAGCTTGTTCTTGACGACCTTTCTTTTCAGGTATCCGAGGGTTCAAAAATTGCTTTGATTGGCCGAAATGGAGCTGGGAAGTCAACACTTCTTAAGATTCTACTCGGAGATATTGAAATGGATAGGGGTAGTGTTAATATTTTTGAGTGGACGCGGGTTGGGGTTATTCATCAAAATGAGGTACTGCCAAACGATAGATCAACGCTCACTTATCTTGAAGAGAAAAGTGCGAAGCCATCTTGGGAGGTGAAAAAAATGGGTTCAAAATTTGGTCTGCACGAAGATCATATGTCAAAAGCGCCGGCTGAACTTTCAGGTGGTTACCAGATGCGAATTAAATTAGTGGTAATGTTTTTAGATGAGCCAAATTTATTATTTCTTGATGAGCCGGTTAACTATTTGGATCTACAAACATTACTTCTACTCGAAGCTGTATTAGCTGACTATCGCGGCAGTTTTATCGTGGTAGCTCACGATATGACGTTTTTGCAAAACACTTGTGATTCAGTTTTTGAAATTGAAAGAGGGGTGCTTACAACTTATAAGGGCAGAGTGCAGGAATATTTGGACTGGAAGGCGGAGCAAATGGAGTACGCTAAACGGATGAATAAAAAACTTTCGAAAGAAATTCAACATAACCAAAAATTCGTGGATAGGTTTAGCGCCAAGGCAAGTTTGGCAAGTAGAGCTCAGAATAAAGCAAAACACATTACTAAATTGCGCTCAAAAATAATGAAGATTAATGCAGATTTAGCAACTACGCGAATAAAGATTGCTTCACCACAGGTTCATTCTGGGCTGGCTATGCGGACTCAGGATCTGGCAATTGGCTATGGCGAAAATGTTATCGCAAAAAATATTAGTTTTGATATTATGCGCGGTGAAAAAGTTGTGATCGCTGGAGAGAACGGGCGCGGTAAATCAACATTACTAAAAACTCTTATCCATAAAATTGAGCCAATTGAGGGTTCGGTGAAGTGGTGGAAACATGCGGATATTGGCTATTACGACCAGATGACGAGCAGCTCACTTAATGATAGAGATACTGTTATGACTCATCTAACAAGTTGCGCACCAAGTACTACGCCAGCAGAACAGATCTTGATGATGGCCGGAAATTTTTTGTTTAAAGGTGATGATCTAGATAAGCGGGTAACGGTTTTATCGGGAGGTGAAAGGGCTCGGCTAGCTTTAGCTGGCGTGTTGCTTCGGACTCACAATATGCTTATACTTGACGAGCCCACTAACCATATGGATGTGCAAACAGCTGAAGGTTTGGCGCTGGCGCTTAAGTCGTATACCGGAACAATTATTTTCGTTTCACATGCTCGAACTTTTGTTAGCGCATTGGTTGATCGGATTTTAGAAGTGAGAAATGGTTCTGTTCGCGAGTATAATGGTTCTTACGATGATTATGTTGAGGATTTAGCGGAGTTAATGGAATCTGAATCAATGCTCGATGATCAACAAGCGGTTAAAGACCGAACTAAACGTCTTGAAAATAATGCAGAAAGGCTTGAAAGGAATACACGCTTGCGTGAGTTGAGCCGAAGTATTAAAAAAATAGATCTAAAAATATCTGAACTGGAAAAGGAAAAGAGTAAGATTTTGAAATTCTTTTTTGATAACCCAACTGACTACGCTCCTGAAAAAGCTCAGCGTTTAGCAGAGCTTGGTGATGAACTCGCTCATCTTGAACAAGACTGGCTTAAATTTTCAGAAGATGTTGAAAGACTTAGAAAGTAGATACCTGAACTATTTTACTAAAGAAAAAATGAGGTATAATATTTATTATGAATATAGAAAAAAATATTAATGTTATCCTTGGAATTTTTCTCGGTATTATTCTGGCCGTAGTTATCTGGAATCTGGTTTTTATTCACAAACTTACAGACGACGCTACTAGTCTGATTGAAGCAGAGCATCAAAGTTTATCGCCAGATAAGGGTGATGCAATTCTCGAAAGCACAAGTGTAGCAACGGAAGTTTTAATTTCTGTAGAATAAAATAACTACACTTTGTAGTTATTTTTTTGTTTAGCTAACAACTTTTATCCCTCTGAGACCAAAAACAATAAGAAAAAGAATGAAGATTTTTAAAAGATAATAGCCATTTAAATCAAGAAAATGCTCGGTCATCGGTGTCATAGAACCAACGAGAAGGTGTACAGAGATCCCCAGGGGAAGTGCCCAGATTACCCAACTTATTTCCGGAATAATTACACCTGCACGTAGTGCTAGTTTTGAAAGCCAAGGTGCGAGTAGCCACATCGCCAAAAAGGTGAGCGCCAGATCGAAAATCGCATAACTAAAAATTCGTGGCTGACGTAGAGTGGAGATGATATTCATATATAAAAATAATAGCACAAAACAAAACAACCACCCTTGGGTGGTTGTTCATACTTCTGTTTAGATGTGCAGAGCTTTAATAATTCTGTCCATTTTTTCGTTTAACATTGCGATTTCTCGGCCAACATTTCCAGCGCCACCGCCACCAATTCGAGGAACTGATGCGTGATCTGGGTTTTGTGTTCGGTTAAATCTGCTTGTTCCTTTGTAGCCTTTTTCACCATTGCCGTCGGCTTCAAAACAAGCGCTACACTTTACTGGCTTTGCACCAGTTGGTTTAAAAGGTACTCGACACTGAGCTCCACAGTCTGAACAAATGGCTTTGTGCATTTCTTTTTGAGCTCCGAAGTCGTAAGCACCACCTCGTCCGCCAGCTGATCGACCACCACTTGGGCGCCGTGCACCTGGTTTTGAACCTCCACTATTTCGACCACCGAACCCTGGTTTACCCCCTGATTTTTTGTTGTTGAACATATTTTTACTTTGTAGACTGGTTATCAAGTTGTTCAGTTGCTGAGCTGAATATTAGTTCAGCAACCTGCAACTTGAAAACTTATTTATAATTATTATCGGTCAGATGTACGTCTGCCGTACTTGTTTCGAGCTCCGCCAGTTCCTGACTTGCGAGCACCAAATCTTGGTGCACCTTGCCCGGCTGGTCGGCTACTTGAATTTCCACCGCTTGTTCTTCGATCTCCGGCTGGTCGCTCTGAAGTTCGAGCTCCACCTGAACGGTCGGCATTTCTACCGCCACCACTTCTTCGGTGGCTTGGCTTATTTCGACCAGGTCCGCCTGATCGAGCACCTCGACCAAAACCTCGGTTTCCACCACTTCGGCGACTTCGAGGTTGATCACCCGAAGTTGAGTTTTTAATTGGTTCAAGTGGCTGACCAGTGTAAGACCGAATTGGTAGTGTTATTTTAATCAGCTGTTGAATTTTGGCAATATCACCTTTTTGATCTGGGGCAGCAAATGAAATAGCTTTTCCATCTTTACCTGCTCGACCAGTTCGACCAATTCGGTGAACATAGTCATCTAACTGATCAGGTAGGTCGTAGTTAATTACGAGCTCAATATTATCAACGTCGATTCCTCGGGCTGCAATATCGGTAGCAACTAGAACTCTGTAGGTTCCGTTTGAGAAACCTTTAAGCGCGTGCTGTCTTTGCGCCTGTGATCGATTTGAGTGAATTTCGTCGGACTTAACCCCCATTTTTTTAAGAGTTTGCGCAATCTTTGCAGCTCCGTGCTTAGTTCGACTGAAAATTAGAACGGAACCAGTGTACTCCTTTAGAAGCCTTACAAGCAGTCCCATCTTTTCAGATTTTGGTGTAATGAAAACCTCTTGATCGATCTTATCTGCTGTTTGACCTGGGCGAGCGACTTCAACTCGAAGTGGCTTTTTCATATATTGTGCAGCAATGTTTGCAATTTCGGGTGGCATTGTTGCTGAAAACAGCATTGTCTGGCGATCGTCCGGTACTGTTTCCAAGATTTGCTTTAGCTGTGGGGCAAATCCCATGTCCAGCATTCTGTCTGCCTCATCGAGAACTAGAATACCAACCTTTGTTAAGTTGGCATTTTTATGCTCAACGTGATCAATAAGTCGACCTGGTGTAGCCACAATAATGTGCGGTTTATTCTTTAACTGCTTAATTTGTGGTCTTGGGTTAGTTCCACCAATCACAATCGCTGTCCGTAGTCCTACTGGACCTGCAACTTTTCGGAGAGTTTCCTCAACCTGGATAGCAAGTTCGCGAGTAGGGAGTAAGATTAGCCCAATTTTGTCTGATGAGGCTACTTTTTGTAATGTTGGGATGGCAAACGCTAATGTTTTTCCTGACCCGGTCTGTGCGATTCCGACAACGTCTTCACCTGAGGTGGCAATTGGAATTGCCTTGTACTGAATTGGCGTTGGGTGCACAAAACCGAGCTGAGTTAGTCGCTCGAGTAGTTCTGGCGCAATGCCTAGATTATTAAAATCCTGTTCCTTATATTCTTCTCTATTCATAATTGTCTAAGGATAGCGGAAAATCTCGATTCTGTCAATGGTTGACCATAAATATCCAATAATAGCCAGGATTCAGACAAAAAAGACTTAAATATGAAATAAAAGTAGAAAATAGATTAATAAATAATGAAGAAAATAGCTGCTAATATCAGAGTTGTCGCTCAATTAAAAAATAGTAAGTTAACCCTGATTTGAGGAGATTGAAGAAACAATATTAATATAATTCACAATTAAAATCGAACTTTATCAAATGGTTGATCTTACGTATCCAAAATGGTGTGTTTTATGATTGCTGTGTTAAAATAGGTTTATGTCAATCCTTAATATTTATAAAAAGCTGGGGCAAACGCCATTTGAGGCCTTGAGTGAACTCCGAAAATCTAACTTAGAATTCAAAGATAGCAAAATGGTCTATGCTGGTAGACTAGACCCGATGGCTGAAGGGGTGCTGATCGTACTGACTGACGAAGATCGATTCAAACTGGATGAGTACCTTGGTTTTGATAAAATTTACGAAGCAACTTTTTTGTTTGGCGCCGAAACCGACACATACGATACGCTTGGTTTAGTAAAGAAGCTTCACGATGATTTTTACAAAACTAATGAAGGGGAAGTTATTGATCAGCTTCAGAAACTTACTGGTATTCATAGACTGCCATTTCCTGCTTACTCGTCTTATAAAGTCAAGGGTCAACCATTGCATGTGTGGGCAAGAGAGGGGCGACTTCACGAGATCGAAATTCCAATTAAGGAGATGGAGGTTTTGTCTGTTTCCGGCGTGACTACTTCACTCATTTTATCTGAAGAATTACTGAGTCAGATTGAAGACCGCGTTTCTAAAGTTGCTGGTAATTTTAGGCAGACCACAACTGTTGAAAAGTGGCGTGAAGTCTTGTCAAAAGACGCAAAATTTCTTATTGCTTCAATGACCCTGCACGTTACAAGCGGAACTTACATTCGCTCACTAGCTCATGAGCTTGGTCAGAAGCTTGGAGGTGGAGCGATACTACTCGAACTTAAACGGACTCAGGTTGTAGGTGTGAAATAATATTTAAAATTTTTGAGATGACAATTTACAAAACTCTTAGAAATTTTGCAGAAAAATACGAACGCGTTCTGTTGCCAGGTACGCTAATTTTAGGTTTAATTGTCGATGTTTTTACATTCAGATCTATTAGTATTAAAAGCGCCTTCATTTTGCTGGCACTACACGCAATTTCGGTTGGCTTCATGATTGCTTTTATAAATATTTTTGATCTGAAGCCAAGAGAAAACCGTAAAGGTATTCTAAGATATTTAAGAATAGCTGGTCCGTTTTTAATACAGTTCGATTTTGGGGCGCTACTTAGTGCAACTCTGATATTTTATTGGTTTAGTGGCTCAATCGCGGTTAGTTGGCCATTTATTATTATCGTTGCTGTTTTAATGGCATCAAACGATGTGTTGCGCCATCATTTTACAAAACCAGCTGTTCAATTAAGTGTATATTTCTTTGTTCTATTTTCTTTATTCTCAATCACTTTACCTTTCATTTTTAACTCAATCTCCGTCTGGTTATTTATTTTAAGTTCAGTTTTAAGTTCGTTATTTATAGCGATTTACGCACAAGTGCTGGCAAAATACGTGCCTGAGGTTAAAAGCCGTTTACCGGTTATTACTTCGGTTATAATGACTATAATCTTAGTATTGAACACCTTTTATTTCTTGAATTTTATCCCACCAGTTCCACTTTCTTTAAGAGAAGTAGGGGTTTACCATAATGTGGAACGAACTGGTGGCGATTACAAAGTGCTGACTGAAAAAGAGTCGTTTATAAACAAAATTTTACCCGGGCGAGTTATTTTAATTATGCCAGGAGAAAGAGTATATTTTTACACCTCAATATTTGCGCCAGCAGATTTAAATACGGAGATAACCCACAATTGGCAATTTTATAATACTGAAACGAAAAAATGGGAGGATAGGAATCAACTTTCTTTTACAGTCACTGGCGGTCGACAAGAGGGTTATCGCGGGTTTTCTTACAAAACAAATACAGAAGCTGGTGCTTGGCGAGTGAGTGTGGAAACAAAACGTGGGCAAGTACTTGGACAAATCAATTTTAAAATCGGTTACGTGAATGATTTGCCAGAATTAATTACTGAATTTAAATAGTTTTCCGATTGTAGGGTATTTTCTATCGAAGTGCATATATTATATTGTTTTCAGATTTCTTCTGGTATAATTTAGATATTGGTTCAAAGTCAATTTTAGACTCATGAAAAGTCTGACTAAAAAAAATAAAATAAGAATTACAAAAAGATTTATTAAAGCATATTTAATAATATCTTTGGTTTTAGTTTTTAGTTTTTCAACGGCTGTCTACTTTATTTTTTCAAATATTATTTTGCAAGATGTTCGAACAACAGCTAAAAATACAGCTAAAGTTATTGCAGAAGAAGTAAATTTTATAGGGCACGAAAATTTGCAGAATTTGAACAACGAAACTGATCCGAACTATATTCGAATATTCAACGAATTAAACACGGCGCAACGCTTGAACCATGATATTGAATATATTTACACAATGAGACCACGAATAAATGGTAAGTGGGAGTTCGTTGTTGATGCGACAATTGAGGTTGATTCAAACAAAAATGGTGTCATTGATCCTGAAGAAGCAAAGGCTAATATTGGAGATATTTACGATATTTCCTGCTGTGAAGAGATTCCGAAAGGTTTAATAGAACCAACTGCGGATAAAAAAGTAACCATTGATGATTGGGGAAGCTGGATTTCAGGTTATGCGCCAATTACAAACAATAAAGGCCAAGTGATTGGTATTGTTGGCGTGGATATTTCAGCAGATACAATGTTTAGTAATTTACAGGCTCTACGCGTAATGATGCTAATAGTCATTGCAATTACTTTGTTTATTGCTGGTTTGTTTGGTTTTGTTGTTTACTATTTACTTAAAAAAGAATCAGAAATAATTCAAGACGGTTTGCAAACAAAAAACTACGAACTTGAGGAAAAAATTAACGAAAGAAGTAAAGAATTGGCAGAATACAACACCTCTTTATCAAAACAGCTTATTCAGTGCGCTACCATAATAGACGATAACCGTGACGCTATAAAAGTTGGGGGTATTCAGGACCCAAATCAGGTTGATTTAATTTTGATTAATATCTTCAAGGACACTGAGCTTTTCAAAACTGTTGGTGAAATTAGAAGTAGAAAATTAACTATCGACAGGCAGTTAACGGATTTTGATTTAATGATGAAGTTTGTTTTCCTTTCTTTTAAGGAAAAACTTGCGGAAAAAAATATTAAGCTGGTTACTAACATTGCAAACTGGGTCGGAGTATTTAATTTTGACAAGAGGAAAATTGAAAATATAGTTTCAATGATGCTCGAGGAAGCAATTTTAAGAGAAGGTACGACCGAAATTACAGTTAATGCAGAGGTGGATACGGATTCTGAAACAGTCAAACTTGAGGTTATAGATAACGGCAATATGATCGTTATAGGTGCACTAGACGACAAGGAAGTTATAAAAAATAAAATGAACGACATTATTAAGCAGGGGATTGTTGAATTGCACGGGGGTGAATTTGGTCAGGAGATGTTAGGAAAGAACAAAAATGTGGAGTGGTTACGTTTACCGCAAGACTTTTAGATTAATAGCTGGATTGGGGTGTAACTGTGAATTATGTTAATTAAGTTGTTAAAAAATCCTCGAGTTCAGCATCACGGGAATAGATTTGCTAAATTTGTTACGGTTGGCCTTGTATCAGCTTGTTTTGATTTGGGCATTCTAACTTTTTTAGTTGAGGTTTTTTCTTTTAATCTCTATTTTGCAAACAGTATTTCTTTTTTTGTTGCGGTTAATGTTAGTTACAACTTGAATAAAAACTGGACTTTTAACAGTGTAAGTACATCAAAGCCTCGGCAAATCTATAAATTTTTCACGATTGCGATTATTGGTTTTATGTTTAACCAAACCTCACTGTTTATTCTGACAAATTTGGGTATTTGGTACGTTTTTGCTAAGATAATGATGGTTAGCATGGTAGCTATTTGGAACTATTCAGCAAATTATTTATGGACTTTTAGCACTCGAGAAAAATATGAAAAAACTATCCATAATAATTCCAGTTTTTAACGAGGAATCGACGATTTTGGGCATTCTTAATAAGATTGAGGATGTGGATTTGGGTATTAAAAAAGAGATCATTTTTGTAGACGATGCCTCAACCGATGGTAGTGCTGAAATATTAAAATCAATTAGTTCAAAGTACAAAGTGATTTTCAAAATACATAATACCGGCAAGGGTTCTGCTATTCGCTCTGGCTTAGAGGCTGTGACTGGTGATTATGTGATAATTCAAGATGCTGACCTTGAATATGATCCGAATGATTATAAAAAATTACTAAATGTAGTAAATGCTGACCACGAGGTGGTTTACGGTTCGCGAAATCTAGAAAAAAACCTTCGAATAAATAATAAATATTATTGGGGTGGTCGGTTGATTACTTTTTTCACTAACTTACTTTACGGCAGTAGCTTAACGGACGTAAATACCTGTTATAAACTGTTTTCAACAGATTTACTTCGCTCGCTCGAGCTCGAACAGGATCGGTTTTCATTTTGTGAAGAATCAACAGCTAAAGTATTAAAGAAAAACAAAACAATTATTGAAGTTCCGATCCAATATTATCCTCGGCACTTTTCTGAAGGAAAAAAAATTAGAGCAAAGGATGGACTTATAGCAATATATACACTACTCAAATATCGGATTTTATGATTACTTTTGAAAAAATTATCAATCAGTTCAGCAGTAAAATAACACGAAAACTTCAAAAAAAATTGTTCACCGGTTTGGTATTAGCTAGTGTCGTTGTACTGCACATCTTCCTCATTACGCAAAATATTTCAGATCTATTTTTAAGATACAATGAAGATAACAACGCACTTTACTCAATCGCAGCGCAGAATTTGGTCAGCGACGGCGCCCTCCACTTAAAGTTTGGTTTAGTAACCGGAAAAATTATCGAAGGAGCGGAACTGCAGTACTATACACATCACCCAAGTTTTTTTGTTTTACCAACCGCGCTAGTGTACGCAATTTTTGGTGTAAGTGAACTCACAACTCGTTTAGCACCGATTATTTTTTCTGTGATGTCGGTTGTCCTAATGTTTTTACTGGTACTTGAAACTCGAAAAAAACTTTTGCTCGCTTTTTTTGCTGGTTTTGTAATGGCTACGGCTCCAGCCCTGGCGTTTTATGGCAAGATGCTTGACCCTGAAATATTCGTAATCTTTTTTTCGCTCCTTTCAATCTATTTATTCTACTTAAGAAAACGGATTGAAAATCAATATCTCAGCTACGCGTTACTCGGCGTAATTTTACTTGGCACGACCATGGGTTGGCATTTTTATTTCACTGGATTTGTGATTTGGCTAGCTATTATCAGTGAAAAACAATACCCCAACCGCAAATTGTTCACGTTTGGACTACCGCTTCTAGTGCTTGTTACGGTTACTTTACAGGTTGGCCAGTTTTGGTTGTTAGGTGGAGAGAGTGGCGTTGCGGGATTTTTAGATGCTGGTGCTCTTAGAACCGAAGGGGTTGCCTGGTCAGTATGGTCCCGTAAAATGCTCACGATTGGTCAATATGAGTATTCGGCTGTTGCAATCTTTGTTGCGTCTGCTTGGGCGATATTTTCAGCCTCACTATCAATTAAGCGCCGAGAATTTAGCATATCTGCAATACTCCTCTTAATACCTCTACTTATAATGGTGATCTTTAGAGAATGGATGATGCACTTTTACTCACTAATGTACTTCGCGCCCTTTATCGCACTAGCTTTAGCGGAGGTACTGAATATTTCATACGAAGTGTTAAAGAAGATCTCGGGTTCTAAACTAATTGCAGGACTAGTCGTGTTCTATCTTCTGCTTGGTCAGTATTTTTTCACGACTCAAGCCTTGGCTTTCTTTAAAACAGCTTTTTCAGTAGACGAAAGTACTGTGGAAACTCTCAAGTCTCTAAAATCTGCAAAAACTCAGGATATAATTTGCTACGGAGAGAGTAGCTCTGGGCAAGTAGTTGATGCGATTTATGGATTTTATTTAGATGCGAGAATGTACAATTTTAAGAATTGTGTAAATGAAAATAAAGCAAATTTAGCAGTGATAGGAAATCCGCAAATTAGTAATTTTGAAAACAGGGTCTATGAAGAATACCAGAAAATAGGTTATACTATGTTAGGGTGCGGAGGAAAAATATGTGTGCTTGGCTTAACTCCGCTTGAGACACTTCAAAATAATCAAGAAAATGAACAATAAAATTGCAATAATCGGTGAGGGAGGCGGTATGCGTAACGCAATTACGGCGGGTTTTATTGTTGGAACAGGTTTAAATCCGTCAGATGTTGACGCTTATTATGGCACGTCATCAGCAATTGGAAATGGCCTTTACTTTGCAACCGGTCAATCGGATCACGCGCTTGAAATGTGGGTTCATAAACTTACCACAACCGAGGTTATGGACTACAAAAACGCTTTTCGGGGCAGATATATGGCGGATATTGATCATATGGTCGATAACGTCTGCTCCTCGCTCGATGTTGAAAAATTACAACATTCAAAAATGAAAATTGTGGCTAGTGTTGTAAAAAAACAAAGTGGCGAAATTGAATATTTAGAATTGAGTGATCATAATTTTAGAAATGTTTTCAAAGCAACCTGTTCGATTCCGTACATCTCACGACCGATTATAATTGATGAAAACGAATATGTAGACGGCGGCATTGGTGATAATTTCGTGATCTTGAAGGCATACGAAGATGGTTATCGGAATTTCATAGTCCTTAATAATCAGCCAAAAATTGTTGGTTATACAGCGGAATTTGCTAAAGCAGTGGTGGATAAAATGTCTGAAAAAGGGATGCGAAACGCTATGAAACTCCTTATAAAAAATTACGAAACCGCCTGGGAGTTTACGCAGAACCCACCAGAGGGCGTTAATATTTATCAGTTTGTGCCAACGCACAGTCAAACGATTTCAAAGTTTGAGCGTGATCCGGATAAGGTAAAAAGTATTTATCTGCAAGGAGTTGGTCTTGGTAAACTAGCGGAAAAAGAGGTAGCTGAATTTATTCAACAAGCAAAAATGTCTCAGAATTAATTCTGAGACATTTTCACAACTTCTTCGAGTCTACGGTCTAAATCATCGCTTCCGCCGATGAAAACATCGCCAACAAATATTTGTGGCACAGTCATATGGCCACTTCTAGCTTTAAGTTCATCAAATTCTTCTGAAGACGTTAGTACGTGCTCTTCATACTTTAGACCAGCGTTTTCAAGGGTCATTTTTGCTTTTGTGCAGTACGGACAGTGACTTTTTGTGTAAATTTTGATCATATTTTGAATGATTTAAGATTATTAGTGGCGATAAAACCCGGGTTCAGCAGATCCTCTTTATTATAACTCAGAGGTTTATTTTCAAGGTCATTAATGTACCCACCAGCTGCTTCTAGCACTGCGTGCGCAGCCGCCGTATCCCATTCCATACAAGATGGCCTGAGTCTAGGATAGATATCGGCTGTACCTTCAGCAATGGCGAGAATCTTGAGCGAACTCCCAATATTTTTAATATCTGGGTTTCTAAACTGTTCAATAAATCGGGCAGTTGCGTCGTCCAAATGATTTTTTGAAGCCACGACTCTGAGGGGCTCCGCGGTTTCTGAAACGTGAATCTGTTTTTGCACACCAGCCTCTTTGATAAATGCTCCTCCACCGACCGAGCCCCAATATAATTTTTGGGTGGCTGGCACGTAAACTACACCAAGCACAGGTGTATCATTTTCAATGAGGGCGATGTTAACTGTAAAGTCAGGTTCGCGGCGAACAAAAGATTTGGTGCCGTCAAGCGGATCAACGAGCCAATATTTTGTGAAAGATTGGCGGCCACTAAACGGTATTTGTATATTTTCTTCGGAAAGAACAGGTAGTCCGGTTGATTCTAAAACGGAATTGATAATATCGTTTGCGGTTTTGTCAGCCTTGGTGACTGGTGAATCGTCAGCCTTGTATTCGGTAGCGAAGTCCTCGGATACAAAAACATCCATAATGGCCAGTCCAGCTTTAATAGCTACCTCTTTGGCAATACTTAGTAATTCAGAATTCATATTAAATTATCATACCAGACGCCACGGTTTCGTTAGTGGCTTCGTCGATCAGAATTATACTGCCTGTTTGTCTGTTGCGCCTGTAACTATCGCAAAAAATCGGTTGAGCGGTGCGTAGTTTGACGCGAGCGATATCGTTCATTTGAATATTTTTATCCAATTTTTTACGTGAAAGCGTGTTCACGTCTACCTTGTAAATAACCTCTTTAATAATCGCCTTTACCTCGTTTGTGGTGTGGCGGAGGTAATATTTCGCTCGGTCTTTTGGCGGGGTGCCAGAGAGCCAGCATAACATTAAATCAACATCCTGCGTAACCGTAGGTTGATTGTTAACGCGCGCTAGCATATTGCCCCGGCTAATATCCACGTCATCAGCTAAAGTAATCGTGACTGAATCGCCAGCTTCGGCGCTCTCCAATTTTTCAGTATAACTCTCGATTGTTTCGATTGTGGTTGAAAGACCAGAAGGCAAAACAATAATTTCTTCGCCTGGTTTCAAAATACCACCAGCTACTTTACCCGTATAACCGCGGTAATCATGAAACTCATCCGTGTGCGGCCTGATAACGCTCTGAACAGGGAAGCGGGCGTCGATTTTGTTAAGGTCAGAACCAATGTGAATAGTTTCAAGCAGATAAAGGAGAGTTGACCCCTCGTACCAAGGCATAGCGCTCGAACGATCTACAACGTTATCGCCGTGCAGAGCAGAAACTGGAATAAATTGTACGTCAGTCACTTCGAGTTTATGCGAAAAAGCTTTAAACTCATCGACAATATTTTGAAAAACAGATTCGCTGTAATCCACTAAATCCATTTTGTTTACACAGATAATAATGTGCGGGATCTGCAATAGACTGGCAATAAAAGCGTGGCGCTTGGTTTGCTCAACAATCCCGTGACGCGCATCCACCAGAATAAGCGCCAAGTTAGCGGTTGAAGCCCCGGTGACCATATTGCGTGTGTATTCAATATGGCCTGGAGTATCGGCGATGATAAATTTGCGCTTTTTAGTTTTGAAATAACGGTAAGCAACGTCAATAGTAATACCTTGCTCACGTTCACTTTTTAAGCCGTCAGTGAGAAGTGCGAGCTCAACACGATCAAGACCACGCTGTTTGCTCGAGAACTCAATCGCGTCGAGCTGATCCTGATAAATTGATTTTGTATCATAAAGCAGGCGACCAATCAGGGTACTCTTGCCATCGTCTACACTACCTGCGGTGGTGAATCTTAAGAGATCAATATTTTTCATACTAAAAATAACCAGATTTTTTCCTATCTTCCATTGCAGTTTCGGTGCGTTTGTCGTCTGATCGTGTGCCACGTTCTGAGGTTAGACTGCCGGCGATTTCAAGGATCACCTCGTCCACTGTGGTTGCACTTGAAATCATAGCTCCGGTGCAGGTAATGTCGCCAATGGTTCGAAAACGGACGGTCATTATTTTTGACTGTTCGTTGTCTTTCATCTGAATTAAACCGGCGTCGGCGAGTAATTGACCGTCGCGCTCAAAAACTTTTCGCTCATGACTGAAATATAATCCTGGCAAGTTAATATTTTCAGCTTTAATATAATTCCAAACGTCTTCCTCAGTCCAATTACTGATCGGAAACGCCCGAAAATGTTCGCCAGGTTGTTTGTGACCGTTTAATAAATTCCAAAGTTCCGGCCGTTGATTTTTCGGGTTCCACTCACCGAACTCGTTCCGATGTGAAAAAATCCGTTCTTTGGCCCGCGCCTTTTCCTCGTCGCGCCGAGCCCCACCAATTGCGCAGTCGAATTGGTTTTTTTCTAAAACATCGAGCAAGGTTGTGGTCTGTAACTTATTCCGACTGGCGTAAAAGCCTAATTCCTCTTGTACACGTCCATTTTTTATCGACTCTTCAACCGAACCGATGATTAGTGTAGTACCGAGCTCGGCATTTAGTGCATCGCGAAAAGCTATCGTTTCTGGAAAATTATGACCAGTATCGATGTGGAGTAGGGGGAAGGGGATCTTACCTGGATAAAAAGCTTTTTTAGCCAAGTGCACCAAGGTGATTGAGTCTTTACCGCCTGAAAATAACAAAACTGGCCGCTCAAATTGAGCAACTATTTCTCGAAATATATAAATAGAGTCTGACTCTAATTCTTTGAGGTAGGTATCCACATTTTCAGTTACAAAATCCTCGGCAGAATATAGCCAAGAATTATTTCTAAACATTCCTCCTCTGACTGCTCACTCGTGTTTACGATTATATCAGGATTTTGCGGTTTTTCGTAGGGTGATGTGATTCCGGTAAAATTCTCAATCTCACCATTTCGAGATCTTTTGTAGAGACCTTTGATATCGCGCGCCTCGCAAACTTCGAGCGGGCAATCAACATGAACTTCTATAAAACGATCCGCTCCCACGGTTGCTCTGATGTTTTGCCTAGCTTGTTCAAACGGAGCGATGAATGAGGCGATCACGGTTTGACCCGAATCCGCTAAAATCTTGGCAACCGCACCCGCCCGACGTAAATTCTCAGTTCTGTCAATTTCAGAAAAATTTAAATCGCTACACAGATGTTCACGTAGAACATCGCCATCTAGTTGGTAGGCACTAACTGATCGCTCGCGTAACTCAGTGTGAAGTGCTTTAGCTAAAGTAGATTTTCCAGAGCCAGAAAGTCCGGTTAATAAAATAACGACACTGTTCATATTAAACTTTCCAGTGAGTAAGATCTCGATTTAACAGTTGTTCAATAAATTCGGTGTCTTCAAGAAATTTTGGCAATATTTCCTTTCGTAAATCTTGACTAAGCGGTTCGTATTTCACTACTACTGGATGCAACCTGAAAACATCAAAAATCAATTTTTTAGCTTTGAATATAGGTCGTTTTAAAGAAAGGGGTAAGTTATAAAAAATATGATTATTTGAAAAAAGAGCGCTAATTCTTGTGATTATTTTCGATCTTGGAATTGTATGCGGATTAAAATTTATATCTCCTTTTTTTACTGTAAAATTTGGATCAATATCTAAAAACTCAAAAACACGCTTCAACTCTCGTTCCTGATTAGTCTTAAAATCATCAAACAAAATAAATATAAATTGCTCTCGATTAAAAAGTTCAAATAACTCTAAAATTCGCGCTTTATAGTGACTGCTTTTTGCAAAATAGTTAAATCGTGGATGATTTTTTTTATATAAATCCTCAAAACTATTAATAGTTTTGTGTGCAATATTAACCTTAACCTCTTGTTGATAATGGGAATAAAGTCGATCTACAGGATCTCGAAGCATTACAATGAAACGAGCATCACTAAAATACTCCTTTAATAATTTGTGTGATGACTTTTCAAAAAAATATGAAACCGAGGCATCACCGATCGCTTTCTCGGTTGCAACCTCACGATAACACGTTTCATACCATTTCCAGCCTCGGTAAAACGAACCACAATAATGATTTTTATCCGTAATTTTTTTAAATCCATTTAAAGCCAGATAAGATTCCGCCTCACAAGCTAATAGAAAGTTCAGTTCTTTATCTTTTGGAATAAAGGCCTCCGGGTGTTGCATAAGGATTTGCGCTAGTGCGGTTGTCCCTGCTTTAGCAGCACCGAGAATGAAAAAATTAGGTTTGACCATATTTAACGATTACGCTCCTATACTATCATTACCGTGCAAATATATGAAATATTAGTTTTGTTCTACAAATAGTTGTATGCTAAAATGACTTTAAAATTATTAATCTTGAAATATGCAAGAACTTGTTGAAAAAAGGGCTGAATTAAGAAAGGCGTTTGATCGTGTAATGCCAGATATTCAAGAATTTAACAATGTTTACGTCGGGGCTGGAGTAATGAAATTACTCAAAAAGATTTTGAAGTACAAAATGAAGTACGTGCGTTATTTACTGGCGCGGTTTGGGATTTACCGAAGCGATGTAAAAGTTGAGTTATTCTGGGGGCCAACAATTAAACTACCGATCCACGACGCTGAAGTAATGCCAGTGTTTATTTTAAAAGCTTTACCTTCGAGTGAATATAAATTAACGCGATATTTAATCAATTCACTACAACCAAATGACGTTTTTTACGACGTTGGAGCCAATTATGGTTTGTATAGTGGTTTAGCTGGTGAAATCATTAGTAGTGGTGAAATCCACGCGTTTGAACCTAATCCGGAGATCTTTAAATATTTAATTGGTGGTCTTGGCTCAAAATATAAGAAAATCAGTTGTGTAAAAAAAGCCTTATCAAATCAGGTTGATAAACTCACTTTTTACGTTAAACGAAACTCAAGCGGTGGAAGTACTTTAAACGGTGAGGTGGCCTCTACGCTGAAGAGTAATTTTGATGCGATCAATGTACCATGTATCACACTCGATTCATACATCAAAAATCACCGTTTGCCAACCTTTATGAAGTTAGACGTTGAAGGGGCTGAGCATTTCGTGATTGAAGGCGCAACTGAGTTATTTAAACGAACAAAACCAGTAATTTCACTTGAAGTTTGGGGGGCTGAAACTGGTGACCGTTTTTCAAGAAAAGCCTCTGAAATGCTCATCAAACTTGGCTACGCACCACATAGAATTAACGATAATGGGGAACTGAATGAAATTGAAAGTATTGATTCAATGAATTTAGCTAGTAACGAGGTTGAAAATGTTATTTTCAAAGCAAAATAAGTCTAACTCCAAACAAACCTCCTTTATGAAAGTTGCTGTAAATTTATTACCGTATTCTAGTTATCAAGGGATCGAAACCTACACTCGAAATCTCATCAACGAGATGATCAAAATCGATGGTGTTGAACTTATCCTAATCAAACATCAGGAAACACCGGACTTTTTTGATTTTGGAGATAAGGTGACAGAAGTTATTGTCCCTTTTAAAAAAGTTTTAAAAGCTGGTGTTGCAATTTATTTGCAAACAGGAATTTATTTTCTACTGCTGAAGTTAAAACCAGATGTTTTGCTTTCCACATCGCCAGCCTCGCCGTATTTCTACTCGAAGAATGTGATTACTTTTCACGACTGTGCCTACGATAGATTTAGGGAGTTTGCAAATATTTTTTCAAAATATTATTTCAAATCAATGTATATTGCGGCGAAATATTTTGCCAGAAAAATTATTACAATTTCGGAATTTTCAAAACGTGAGCTAATCGATGTTTACAAAATCAAGCCGTCAAAAATCGCGGTAGTTCTCGAAGGCCCACCAGCCCTGCCTAAGGTTACAATAACGGCAGTTGATGAGGTAAAACAAGATTTCAATATTCACGGAAAATATTTCTTTTATGTTGGAAATTCCCGGCCACGTAAAAATCTGAAGAGATTAATAGAAGCTTTTGGGGCCTTTCAGAAAGAAAATAGTAGTTACAAACTTATAATTGCTGGCAAGATCGATAATCGCTTCGAAGATATTGACGGAATAATTGCAAAATTTCAGCTGGCGGACTCTGTGGTGCGGACAGGTTTTGTGACGGACGAACAAAAAGTGGCCCTGCTAAAAGGAGCAGTAGCGCTTGTGTTTCCAAGCTTGTACGAAGGTTTTGGCTTACCAGTGCTTGAAGCGCAAACCTTGGGAGTCCCGGTCATCACCTCGCACACCTCTTCACTACCCGAAGTTGGTGGAAACTCGGTTTATTACGTGGATCCTTACAGTGAAAAAAGTATTACGGAGGCATTAAGTGTTTTGGTAGCCGATAAAGAGCTTTGTAGCAGACTGGTTGAAAAAGGGTTTGAAAATATAAAAAGTTTTTCTTGGAAACAGACAGCTTTTCAGACTTTAGCTGTTCTTGAAAAATCAGAAAAATAACTTGGTCTCAACATTCTAGTGCAATTTAGTGATAGGATCACTGAGTATGCAAAATAGTCAATATAAACGGCTTTCAATAGAGGATCGGGAAGAAAATGAGTCAGCACAAGTAATTTGTTATCTCAACTGGTATGACGGCATATTTTGCACACCCTGCTAGCCCTTGGGAGCGGGGAACGAAAGACTTTAACCTACGACCAAGGAAAAGAAACGAAAATACTAACGGACTTATCCGTCAGTATTTTCCAAAAGGTACAGAATTCGATAAGGTGTCTACACGGGAACTCAAACGCGTCTAGTGCGAACTAAACGACCGTCCAAGAGCAGTTCTTGAATATTACAAACCAGATGAAGTATTTAATAATTTAGTTGCACTAAAAGTTTGAGACCAAGTTAAATACCTTGGTCTTCCACCAGGCTGGAGATTTTATATAGACAATGAAGGTCATGAAGATGTTTGGTATGACCCCAAGTTGCTGCAAATTCATGACTAAATGATTTGAGCAAAACTCAGGGGCTAAGCCTCGCCTAACACGCGATATCCAAAATTTGTTTCGTTTCATTTAAACAAACTTCGGATATCGCGGATACGTTGTACGACATATTTTTCAATATTTTTTCTCAAATAGAAATTTTGTTGAAGAATTTAAAAAGGAATGGAATTTTTATTTTTTTATTATAATGAGGGGGATAAGAGGTTGATTTAGAAAATATCATCGATTATGAAATCTCTACAAATTGTAAAACTGTATGCTCCGGTAATAGGTGGGGTGGAGAAAATTGCTCAGGATGTTGCTGAAGGACTGGGCTCAGATGTTTTGTGTTGTCGGAAGACAGGTCGGCGTGCAGTTGAGGGAATAAATGGTGTGAAAGTTATCCGTACAGCGAGTTTTGGGATGTATTTTGCTATGCCAGTTTCTTTTGATTTTCTACGAGTTTGGCGGAAGATTAAAAATAACTATGCTGTTATTGATTTGCACGCACCTTTTCCGCTAGCTGATTTAGCTTTATTTATTTTTCAGCCAAAAGGTAAATTGATTGTGCACTATCATTCAGACATCGTGCGTCAAAAATTGCTCAGTTTGTTACTTAAGCCAATTTTGCTCTCAACCTTACGCCGAGCCGATAAAATCCTTGTTTCCAGCCCAAATTTGAAAAGCAGTTCGTTTGTTTTACAAAAATTTCAGAACAAAGTTGAGGTTGTACCTTTTGGATTAGATATAAACCAGTACGATAAATTTAACGCTGATTTTGTAACCGAACTGAAAAATAAATATGGAAAATTTGCGCTGTACATTGGTCGCTTTGGTTACTACAAGGGGCTAGATTATTTAGTAAGGGCAATGCAGAGGGTTGATTATAAATTAATAATGATTGGTGACGGTAAAGAACGGTTCAAGATTGAAAAACTGATTGTGAATTTGGGACTTACCGAGAAAATAATTTTGTTACCGTTTCAAACAGCTGAAAAATTACGCGACTATTTCCACGCCTCTTCGGTATTTGTACTACCGTCAATCTATCGAAGTGAGGCTTTTGGTATAGTTTTAATGGAAGCATTAGCTTGTGGAACTCCGCTAGTTTCGACGGAGCTCGAAACAGGCACCTCTTTTGTTAATGAGCATAAAAAAACCGGCCTTGTTGTAAAAAAAGCAGATGCATTTGAATTAGGTGAGGCGATAAATACCATATTATCAGACGATTTTCTGCAAGCTGAATACTCAAAACATGCACTAGAACGAGCAAAAAAAGTTTTTGACATAGAAATAATGCTTGATAAAATCCGAGAAAGTTATAAGATATAAATATGAAATTTAAAGCCTTGTTACTGCTGCTTGGGGACATTGGGGTTCTTTACGGTTCGCTGGCTTCAACGCTCTATTTAAGGCACCGCTTGGTGCCTTTTGACGATTATTGGGCGCACCACGTGGTTCCGTTTTCAATCATATTTGTAATTTGGCTAGCAGTATTTTACTTTCACGATCTGTACTCAGTTGAGGCTTTTCGAATAAATACCAAATTCTTTACAGTGCTCGTGCAGGCGACCATTTTTAATGGACTGATTGCTATTTCTTTTTTCTATTTAACTGGCGCTTTCAGCATTACGCCAAAAACTAATTTGGTAATATTCTCAGCTTTCTTTTTCTTGTTGTTTATTGCCTTCAGAGCACTTTCAGCCGACGTTATCCGCGGTAAAGAACACTGTAAACGTCTGGCATTTTTAGGTTTATCAGACTTTGAGGAGAATCTTGTTCGGGAGGCGATTTCAGAATCAGTGCTACCAATGATCGAAGTTCCATTTAATGATTATTATTTTGACGCCTTGATAGCTGGACAAAAGGCTTACACCGCGGATCAAAAAGATTTGTATGAATCAGTGGTTCGCGGGCGGGAAGTAACGGATTTAGTTTCATTCCTCGAGGCTATTACAAACAAGATCCCGATTACTTTGGCTAGCACTGACTGGTTTATTAATAAATTTGCTTTAGTTCAGGATCGTGAATATGTTCTTGTGAAACGGATATTTGATGTGTTTTTGAGTGTCGGTTTTTTGATTTTTTTCGCGCTTCCGATGCTCATAATTAGCACAATAATAAAGTTGAGCAGTCATGGACCAGTTCTTTATAAGCAGACTCGTACTGGTAAGAACGGTATTTCGTACGTATTGTACAAATTCAGATCAATGACCATAGACGCCGAAATAAATGGCGCGCAGTGGAGTCAGAAAAATGACAATCGAGTAACTAAAATCGGAAAAATATTACGCCACACGCATCTTGATGAGCTTCCACAACTTTGGAATATTTTAGTAGGTGAGATGTCGTTCGTTGGGCCAAGACCCGAGCGTCCTGAAATGATCAGCTTGTTAAACACCGAAATCCCGTTTTATTCACTGAGACACCTAGTAAAACCCGGTGTGACAGGTTGGGCGCAAATTAACTATCCTTATGGCGCTAGCGTTGAAGACGCAAAGAACAAATTGGCGTATGATTTATACTATGTGAAGCACCGAGCATTTTTTTGGGATATTCGGATTATTGTTAAAACCCTAGCAACTATGGTAAGAGGAGAGGGTCGTTAGGTAAAAGATATTAATTCGTTTGAATAATTTTATATGTATAAACTATTTGTTAAAATCAGAAATTGGAAAATAAGAACCGCATATCGGTATATTTTAAAACCGATTCTGTTTAAAATGGATCCTGAGTTTGTGCACGATCGGTTTATGATCGCCGGTCGGCTAATTGGCGGAAACGCAGTAACTCGAGCTTTAAACAGTTTAATGTTCAACTACCAAAGTAAAATGCTAGAACAAGAGATCTTGGGAATAAATTTCAGGAATCCAATCGGTCTATCGGCTGGTTTTGATAAAAATGCGATTCTAACAGACGTAATGCCAACAGTTGGTTTTGGTTTTGAAGAAGTTGGATCGATCACGGGTTTAGAGTGTGCTGGAAACCCAAAGCCGAGGCTATGGCGTCATATAGACAAGCAAAGTTTGCGAGTTTACTATGGTTTAAAAAATGACGGAGCTGAGGTCATTGCTAAACGACTTAAAAACAAAAAATTTAAATTTCCAATTGGTATTAGTATCGCAAAAACAAATTGCGCCGAAACCGTGGATACGGCCGCGGCAATTGCAGATTACAAAAAAGCTATGTTAGCTTTCGATGACATTGGTGATTACCTTACGATTAATATTAGTTGTCCAAACACTTTTGGCGGTCAACCGTTCACAGATCCAGTGCGATTTGAAGCACTGTTAAAAGGTCTTCTGACTTCAATTGACCACAAACCGGTTTTTATCAAACTTTCACCGGATCTTAGTAAGAATGAACTTCTGAAGTTGTTAGATATTGCCGAGCGCTACACGGTTGACGGTGTTATTTGTAGCAATTTAACAAAAGAACATTCAGAAGGGCAGGGTGGACTTTCAGGTAAAGTTGTCGCTGAAAAATCTCTAAAAATAATTAAAATAATCCGTAAATACTACGGAGATCGGTTCGTAATTGTGGCCGTGGGTGGTATCTTTAACGCAGACGACGCCTACCGCGCCATTAAAGCTGGAGCGTCACTCATCCAACTGATCACTGGTATGATCTTTGGTGGACCGCAAACAATTAGTGAGATTAACGTTGGTTTAGTGGAAAGATTGAAAGCAGACGGTTATTTAAACATTTCAGAGGCAGTGGGTAAAAGTAGATAAACAAAAAATCCTCGAATTAATCGAGGATTTTTTATAACGCTGTTTTTAAATTTGATTTTTTGTTTTTTGCCATTTTTCGAAGATCAGCCACTCTGTCACTCTCGTCCATAATCTCCTGACCAACAATTTCCTCCAAAATATCCTCAACTGTAATCACTCCTTCAACATTCTTAAATTCATCAATCGCAACAAACATATGATTTCGCGTATTGATAAAGGCATTTAGTACGTCATCGAGTTTACTTTTAGACGAGACAGAATAGACGGTGTTATTCATGAGCTCGCCAACATGTTTACCAATTATTTCGCGACCAACTAAGTTTTTTATGTATAACAAACCAACTATATTATTTTGTTGTCCGTTATAGACTGGAAATCTGGAGTGACCAGTTTTTCTTAATTTAATTATTAGGGTAGTTGTAAATTTTTGGTTTTGATCGAGCATCATAGCAACAGAAGCTGGCGTCATAACCTCCTCTACACGACGATCAGAAAATGTAAGCGCACCTTTTAAAATTCTTTCTTCATCGGCATCAATATTAGATTCAACCGAGTCTTCGTGTTCCTCGATAAATTCGATGAGCTCATGTTTTGAATAAATTGTTGGCATTTCTGAACCTAACATCTTATTAAGTACCCAAGCAATGGGGTAGGTGAGCGGGAAAAGAAGTGCTAAAAATATCCAAACGAGCCAAGTAGTTTGAGCCCCGAATTTCAAAGCGTGCCTTGAAATAACCGCCTGTGGAATAATTTCTCCAAAGAGAAAAATTAAGGCTGTGGCCACTATACCTGCAACAACGCCGGTTGCGATACTGCCTAAAAAGACAGAAAGAGCAGAATTAACCCCAACGTTGCCGAGCAAGAGAGTTGCGAGCAAGAGGTTACCGTGTTTACGAATTGGGTAGATTTTAATTGCGTTTTTATCTCCTAGTTTGGCTTTTCGCTTTAATTCGTGAACATCGAGACCCATTAAACCAAGGGTGAGTCCAGAAAAAAGTGCTGAAAAACCAATGAGGAGAAGCGTTATGACATATTCCATGTAGCCGGAGTATAGCAGGAAGACGGATAAAAATAAAGATGGTAAAATATAGGTATGACAAACCTCAATCTAGAACATCCGTTATTTACTACACTGGTCACAAATTTTACCGTGCCCGATCTTGAACTTGGAATCTCGAAATTAAAAGAACTTATAGCATCTGAACAAGATAAAAATTCAGCTTTAACAAGCAGATTACTAGAACTTGAAAAAGAAAAAGCAGAACGTCAGAAAAACATCGACTTGGCTACAGCCAATAAATTACGCGTAGATTTAAAACTTTAATATGGCAAATGTTCAAAATAACGACGTAATAGTTCAAAATGAAGCAAGTTCTGGTACCACTTCAGAGAAAAGTCTAGAATCTAATCTAGTAGATCCTGAAAAATTAAAGACACTTCAAGATGAAATGACTAGTCTTCGGGGAGAGCTAGAAGGTGTTTTGCGAGCTAATAGTGATCTTGAAGAAATGGTTGCTATGGCAGAAAGTGAACTGGGGCGCTAATATGAAAAAACCTCACTACACCGACGAATATTTCAAAAAACGGCTAACTGAAGAACAGTATAAAATTTTAAGAGCGCACGAAACCGAACCGGCTTTTAGCGGTGAGTATCTGAATTTTGATGCCAGTGGTCGCTATAACTGTGCCGGTTGCGGACAGCCGGTGTTTGAATCTACAACAAAATTCCACTCCGGCTCCGGCTGGCCAAGTTTTTATGATGTTTTTCAAGCAGGTAATATTGGGTTTAGAAAAGACACCGCGCTCGGCATTGAGCGAGTAGAAGCTTTTTGCAACCACTGCGGTTCGCACTTAGGCCACGTTTTCGATGACGGCCCAAAACCCACTGGTAAACGTTACTGCGTAAACTCACTTGCACTCAAATTTGAGCCTAGAAAAACTAAAATCTAATTTCTATACGTAATTTAATTTTAAATAATTCAGTCACCAAAAAAACTAAAATAATCCCGAAAGGGATTTTTATAGTTTTATTAAATAGAAAATCTAGACTGCTTCTTTTGGCCGTGCAATATTCACGTTGATTTTTCGACCATCAAGTTCGTTGCCGTCTAACATTTTAATTGCGTTTTGTGCTTCGTCTTCGGTAAGCATAGTCACAAAACCGTAACCTTTACTTCGTTTTGTTGCGTTGTCCATAATGATATGAACATCCTCTACCTCACCAGCCGATTGAAAAAGGTCCTTAAGCGAGTCGTTATTTACTGAAAACGGTAAATTACCGATAAATAGTTTATTTGTCATACCATAAAATATGGGTTTTAGGTTAAATAAAAGCAACCTAATCACACCTAAAACACATTACCTAAGTTAATTTTTGATTATGGTTATATTATATTCAATAATTTCACCAATTATTGTGATATTATATAATCGTAATGATATTGTATCACAAAAATATGAACCAGAGCACAAAAATACAGCTAAAATCAGAGTCAGTCCTGCTGGATAAAAATGAAATTGCTAGAACGGCTGATTTGCTATCTGATTACATTCAATATTTGAATTCTGTTGCTGAATCTCAAAAATATGAAGCCCCAGAATCGAGCATTAATTTACCCACTGATAATAAAATGCTTGAAGTTATCGAACAGGTTTTGCTTAAATTCAAAAATGCTCAGCTTAAATATGTAGTCGTGGTCGGTATTGGTGGTTCAAATTTAGGAACAATGGCAGTGTATGACGCTGTTTTAAAAGATCAAAATCAACAAACCAACCCCTTACCTCAAATTCTATTCGCCGATACCGTTTCTGCAAAATCCTTACAGAATTTAATAAATATTTTGCTAACCTGCTCAAAAGCAAATGAGTTTGCAATAAACGTAATTAGTAAGTCTGGTGGAACTACGGAAACAATTGCGAATTTTGAGATTATATATTCTGCACTTAGGGAAAAGTTTATAGACATTGATCGCCGAATAATTGTCACAACTGAAATTGATTCAAAACTCTGGCTGGAATCAACCGCAAAAAAATGGAGTACTGTTTCTTTGCCAAATATTGTTGGTGGTAGGTACTCGGTTTTTTCAACGGTTGGCCTAATTCCGCTAGCTCTAGCTGGCTTGAACATTCAGGAATTGCTAGGTGGTGCCTTACAAATGCGAAACGCTTGTCTTCAATCAGATAATCAGTTTAATCCAGCCTTATTGAGTGCTGTTGTTACTTTTTTACATTATAAAAATGGCGTTAAAATCAACAATAGTTTTTTCTTCAATCCAGAACTCGAGTCACTAGGGAAGTGGTGCAGGCAACTGATGGGTGAGAGTTTAGGTAAGCAGTTTGATAGTGTTGGCACCGAGGTTCGCGCTGGCATTACACCTATTGTTTCAATCGGTTCAACTGATCTGCATTCAATGGCACAGCTGTATTTTGGTGGACCTAAAGATAAACTAACAACTATCATTTATCACTCTGAAACAGAGTCTAAGCTAACTGTACCAAACGAGCGTATGTTGCCAAGTTTGATAGTTGGCATTAACGGCAAGTCTCCAGCAAAACTTATGGACGCTATTGTTGGCGGTGTCGCCGAAGCCTATAAAATGAATGGTCTACCTTATGTAACGCTACAACTACCAACTATTTCTGCAGAAACTCTGGGTGAATTGTTACAATTTAAAATGCTTGAAACGATGTTCCTGGCTCACTTAATGAACCTAAACGCCTTTGATCAACCAAATGTTGAGGATTACAAGAGTGGCACAAAGAAATTGCTCGAGTCTACTTAAAGACGAATTCCCTGGAGTACCTTGATTTTTCCTTATAATTTGCTAGGCTAGTGCCGGAGGTGAGTGTGAGGGTCATTTCTAAAAAAATACATCCAGATCTTAGTAGGAGTGCACTTCATCGGGAGTTTAAGCAAATACTACCAGTTCCTGAGATATATAAGGAGACCGTTTCGGTGTTCCCAGGTGAACGCATTGGTCACCATTTTCACCTTTTGAAACGTTGCATTCTGATCTGCACAAAAGGTAAACTGACTCTCTACAGACAGAGAAAAGGAGGTGGAGTAGTTTGCACAACCATGTCTGCCAACCCTGCAGACGGAAACCATTACTGCTACGCGATCATAGATCCCGAGACAACGTATCTGGTTACGAATTCGACCACGACAGCGTCGGAACTCGAAATCTGGTCAGATCAACCTAAAAACCCGTCCGATAACCACGAATTGAGAATCGTCCTATAACAAAAACCGCCCGGAGTAGGGCGGTATTTTTTTACTTGCAGTTGCTATTATCGAGCTGAGCGATAAAGGCAAGTAAAAAGACGGTGATCATACTATACTTTAGAATTGAAGGAGCATCGTGCCTCGTGATTACAAAGTAATTATTCGAGAACCACAGGATACCGGCGACTGTAACTACAAAGACACAGAGTAGAACTACCTCGTTTAGCAAAATATTTTTTAAACTCCAAGGAGTCTGTTCATCATTGTTTTGCATATTCCGTGTCATTGCTGCTCACGTTCATTTGATTTACGGAATGAACTCCGAAAGAACACCGATTTTGAAACAATCTTCTGGATTTCAGCCTGGGTAAAAGATTTCTTGACCAGACCTTCGTCCTTAATCGAAACCTTGGACTGCGCAACCTCAATCCAGCTATGAAGCTCAGATGTTGTTGCGTCAAGATAGCTCTTCGTAACTTCCAGCTCATTTTGAACCAGTTTCTTCTCGACCCGATATTTTTCGGCGTTTAACCGTAGTATCCTGATCTTTTCAAGAAGCTCTACTTGTTGTTTTCTGGCCTGAGCCATATTTACCGCAAACTGAATTGACTCTCCGATAAAGTAAATGGCAAGTGCAATTAGAAAGAATCTACTAATAAATCCTGCTGCTAAAATTACCAACAGAACTAGAATTGTCTGAACTACAGCAAGGAGCTGTAGTCTGTATTTTTCATACATTTTTAGCTCCGTTTGTGAAAGGACTATATACCATAGTCTGATCTAAATATTTTGTCAAAAAAATAGACATATTAGTGTCTATTTTTTATTACTTTTTAGATCGCTCGTAAAGCGCTATTGCGGTAGCGTGAGTTACATTTAAACTTTCTAGTAGGGCTGAATGAGGAATTACTATTGAAGTACCGTTAATACCTAGTTTTAAACCAGAACCTTCACTGCCAACCACTAAAATTGCTGGCTCGTTAGTCATTTTAGAAACCGGTACGGATGTTTCACGATTTTCAATTCGATAAACTGGTCGCTTCAGCTGTTCCAGATATTTAGTTGCTTCTTCGCGTTTTACCTTGAGCCAAGGCACCACGAAAACTGCACCAACAGAGGATCTCACGACCTTGGGACTTGTGATGTCCGCAGACTCAATCAGAATAATACTAGCCTCAAACCCCAAACAAAGTCGTAGAATTGACCCCACATTACCAGGATCCTGAACGCCATCTAAAACAACGATGGTGTTTTTAGCTTCAATGTCCGCCTCCTGCCATTTTGGGATCTTGGCCACTCCTGCCATCTCCTGCGGTGTTTCGGTAGTAATTAACTCAAGAAAATTTTCACTCATTTCTTTAGTGAAAGTAAACTCAATAGCCTTACCAGCGGTTTCAATAACTTTCGCTCCTTCCACCAAACAACGATCCGCTTTTTCGCGCCCCTTTTTAGTGTGAAGAGATTTAATAAGTTTTTCCTGAGCAATACTTAGCATAAACTAAAGAATAGCGATTATTTTTCTATTTGTCAATGTTCTATTAACATTTTTACCTTTATAAAAATTGAAAAATATTATATACTCGTAACGATTTTTAGTAGCGATCGATGCTTGATTCAGCAAGTCACAGTGAGCGTAAAGTACTTTTAGATTGTGTTAAACACTACCAGGAGTATTTTGAAGCGTTAGGCGTTGTTCCGATTGAAGTATCGGGAGACAATAAACGCGTTACACAAAAAGAACTCTTGGGTCACTGCGCGGGAAATCTTGAAAGGATCCGGGCAATGATCAACGCTGGCCGCCTGGGCGACGCCAAAGCGATCTTTTGTTTTATGGAGGGTGTGCTCTTTGCCACGGGTCTTGCAACACTAAACGATTTACGAAAACTAACTCACTCAATTTGAGTTTGAGACCAGCCAGTCAATCATCGACTGGTCTTTTTTTACCTATTGATTACTGATCTGGTATACTATACTCGAAATACTTTTATGCAAAATATTCAACAACTACTAAATTCAAAAATAATTTGGTCCGCACTAATTTTTAGTTTTGTTACATTACTCGCAACTAGTCTTTATTTAAAAAATGTAACGCAATCAGCTCAGCCAACCGAAGCCGAACTTACTTCAAGTAATCAGGAGCTATTTAGTCGAGTCGCAGATTATGCTAATTTACGAAGTGATATTAAAACCGAATATTTGCGATGTCGAAATTTAATTTCTGATCATGTGGATGAAGAAAGTAATTTTGACATTGATTATTGTTATGAATATATAAAATGGACAGATTCTCTAACAGTTAAGGTTTTTTAATTATGAAGCCTAGTCACAACCGCCATGTAAAAATTCGAGTTTACGGAAATGTTCAAGGTGTATTTTACAGAATATATGTTAAAGATCGAGCTGACGAACTCGGTATTAATGGATCTGTTAAAAATAGAACCGACGGCACTGTTGAAATTGTAGCCGAAGGTGAAGAAGAGGCTATCGACGAGTTCGTTCGGCAATGCAGGCGCGGTAATGAGCAGAGCATTATTAAAAGACTGCGGATTGTAGATGGTGATGTTGAAGGCTACGAAGGCTTTACAGTGAGAGGCTAAAAACAAAAAATAGGGCAAAACCCTATTTTATGCAGTCACTTTAGCTTCAGCTTTTGCCATTCGAATAGCTTTTGCTTTTCGTCTAAGTGAAGCAGATTTTACTCTTTTAACAGCTTCTATTTCTCTTGATTTCTTTCGTTTCTTTTGGTGTCGTGATGGCATAATAATTTTTTGTCGAATTGTAAGTCTAAAAAATTCGATTGAATACTAAAGGAGAATATAATATTTATGGTTAATTGTCAAGACTTTACAATGAACAAAAAAATAGATAAAACATAGATATATGGAAATATTAGTTCAAAAAGGGGATATCTTAGAAGTTGCAACTGATTTATTAGTGGTCGGTGCTTATGAATCTGAGTTACTCCACGACCCGTTTACTGAAAGATTGAACGAACTTTTAGGTGGAAAAATGACAAAAATGGCCAAAGCTCAGGAATTTGAAGCAAAGCTTGGGCAAACCCTAATATTTGCGGCTCCAGACAAGATGGATATGGAGTATGTAATGGTCGTGGGTCTTGGTGAATTAAAATCCTCAGTTGTTGAAGCTGCCAGACTAGCCAGTGGTACTGCAGTACAGATGGCAAAAAAAATGGGCTTACGTAAAATCGCCATTGAATTTTTTGGTGAAGATCACGAGGAGTTTAGTGCTAAGAACACAGCAGAAGCTATGACTGAAGCTCTGCTTTTAGCAGACTACCAGTTTAACGTATACAAAAAACGTAAAGGCGTTTCGATTAAAGAAGTCATAATTGTAGCTGAAGATGGACGAGATGCTCGGAGTGCAGAAAAGGGGATTGAGAAGGGTCGAATTTGTGTAGACGGAACCACTGTGGCTCGAGATCTTGTAAACACACCTGGTCAGGATATGACACCAACCCGATTAGCTGAAGCCGCTGAAGAAATCTCTCGTATTTCAGGCGAGACGGTAAAGGTTGAGATTTTTGACCGCGCACAGGTTGAAAAAATGGGTATGGGTGCATATCTAGCAGTTGCGCAGGGAGCCGACAGCGAGCTGAAATTTATTCACCTCACCTACACACCAACAGTTGATTACAAAAAAACTGTGGCCGTAGTTGGGAAGGGTGTAACTTTTGACTCAGGCGGACTATCGCTCAAGCCTGGAAGCAGTATGGAAACAATGAAGTGTGATATGGCCGGCGCCGCTACAGTACTCGGACTTTTCACAGCGCTCGGTAGGTTACAACCAAAAGTAGCTGTCCACGGAATTATTGCTGCTTGCGAAAATATGCCATCTGGCCGAGCAATCAGACCTGGTGATATTGTAAAATCTGCCAACGGAAAAACTATCGAAATTCTGAATACCGATGCTGAGGGACGACTAACTTTGGCCGACGCTCTACATTACGCACAAAAATTTGAACCAGATTATTTAGTCGACCTGGCAACACTAACCGGAGCAATAGTTGTCGGACTTGGCGAGGAAATCGCTGGAGTATTTTCAAACGATAACGTACTATCAAACAAGCTAGTTAAAGCTGGAGAGGAAACTGGCGAAGATATGTGTGCGCTACCACTTCACAGCGCTTACAAAAAGCTAATCCAATCAGAAGTAGCTGACATTCAAAATACCTCAACCTCACGTTATGGTGGTTCTATAACAGCTGCACTATTTTTATCGGAGTTCATTAACAGTAGTCAAAAATGGGCGCATATCGACATCGCAGGACCAGCTTTCGCAGAAAGACCGATGAATAGCTATACTGGGCTTGGCGGAACAGGTTTTGGAGTGCGAACCTTAATTAGATGGATCGAGGAATTATAAAATATAAAAATATCAGTTGATAAATTTCACTGATATTTTTTTGTTGTGCTACAATATTTGCATAATATTAAACACAAAATATGCAAGTAACTGTTTATTCAACTCCAACCTGTCCATGGTGTAAAAAAATCAAAGCTTTTCTTTCAGAACATAGTGTTGAATTTAATGATATCGACGTCTCTGCGGATCAAGTAAAGGCAGCTGAAATGATTGAGAAGTCGGGCCAAATGGGTGTACCTGTTCTAGAAATTGGTGATGACCTAGTAATTGGCTACGACGAGGCAAGAGTTTCTCAGCTATTAAATCTATAAATTAAAATCATCGAGTTTTAACTCGATGATTTTTTTGTCGTTAGTTTTGGTTATTTAAGCCTTACCTAGAGTTTCTTCACCTGTTTCCCATTCAACTGGGCAAAGATCACCACTTTGTAGCGCTTTTAATACTCGAAGGGTTTCAGTTACTGAACGACCAACTGAGCCTGAAGATACAAGCGTGTATCTTACAACACCTTCAGGGTCAATGATAAAGAGACCACGTTCTGCAGAACCATCTTCGTCGTTTAGGACCTCGTAGTCAAAAGCTACATTCTGGGTTGTGTCTGCTAGTACAGGGTATTTTACCTCTGGCAAATCACGCTCAAGCCAGTTTTTGTGTGACCACTCAGAGTCTGTTGAAGCTCCAAGAATCTCACAGTTGAGTGCTGAAAACTCATCTGCTTTTTTTGCAAAACCACGAATTTCAGTTGGACAAATGAAAGTGAAATCTCGTGGGTAAAAGAAAAATACCAACCATTTTCCTTTATAATCAGCTAAACTCACTTTTGTGAACTCACCATTATGATAAGCGGTCACATTTTCAAACTCTGGAGCCTGTTTTCCTAATTCAATCATAATATTTTGTTAATAATCGTGATTAGATTCTACCAATTAATCCAATATTTGCAAAATCTATGATTTCTGGTACATTTTGATCATTAAATACGATTATTGAAATATGAAAAAGATTCTGATTTTTATTGTTCTTGTTGCAGTTTTTAGCGGAGGTTTTTATGCTTTTCAGCAGTATCAGACTAAAAAAACTACTGAACTTTTTAGTAAGACCGAGCTAGTAAATGGAATACTACCTGAACCTATTATTGTAAACGGTGAGGAATTCCTTGTAAGACCAGCAGATCTTTATGACTTTGGTGCAGACGAAACAGTGCGGGCAACACTAGATAATCCAAAGTTTACAAATGTCGCAACAGCTGACGAATATTTGGCTGACGAAGTCTTTGGAATTAACGTTGAAGTAAATGGCGCACACCGATTCTACTCATACCAGATTTTAAACTGGCACCAGGTTGTAAACGATAATTTTGATGGAAAAAATCTTACTGTAACTTATTGCGTATTTTGTCGATCGTTTGCAGTTTTTGAAACAAATAAGAAATTTGATCTAGATGGCCGGGTTTACAATAACAATGTCCTCATTAAGGATCGTGAAAATAATTCCTCTTGGCTTCAGATTCGTGGTCTTTCGGTAATTGGAAACAACGTAGGTGAAAAACTAAATCAGTACCAGGCAGAATCAATTACCTGGTCAGATTTCAAGAAACTTTACCCAGAAGGTGAGGTGCTCTCAACTGACACTGGTTTTGTTCGTGATTATACAAGACACCCATACGCAAGCTACGACACCATAAAAACTGTTTATTTCCCTTTAACCAATTTTAACGATGTTTTTGACAAAAAAGATTTGGTTCACGGGGTAGACTTGGGTGATGTTCAGATTGCTTTTTCTGAATACATCATGCGTAACGTGCCCGTTGAAACCGTTGACTATAAAGGGCACAAAATTGTTGGCTTTTTGGATGAAGTTGGAGTGATACGTATTTTTAAAAATATCACTTTAGGCGAAACAGAGCTTGATTCAAAATATCTGCCAAAAAATGTACCTCTAGATGAAGTTCTAGATTTTACTTACGATCCCAAAAAAGACCTAATGATTGATAATCAAACAGGTTCAAAGTGGAATCGAAAAGGTGAAGTTATAGAGGGACCACTACTTCAAAAGAAACTAAAGCAACTTGAAAGCGTCGAAACTTTTTGGTTCTGTTATTCAGCAATGTTTGAAAATGCCGTCATTGCTGATATTAATGCCATTGAATTTAACAAACAATAAATGTCAAATAGAATTCTCTACATTGTTGGAACTCCAATCGGTAACTTGGATGACATGACTACGCGCGCCACAAAAATTTTGGCGGGCGTAGATGTTGTTTTATGTGAAGATACTCGAGTAACGAAAAAAGTTTTAGATCGAATAGGTTCCAAGGCTCAAACAAGGCCACTTCATCAACACTCAACCGACCTTGAAATCAAGAAAACTTTCAATTCCATTTACAACTCAGTTGCTTACGTAAGCGACGCCGGCACACCTGGTATTTCAGATCCAGGCGGTAAGATTACTGAAATTGCTCTACAAGAAGGTTTTGAAGTTGTTGGAATTCCTGGAGTAAGTGCAGTTACAATGGCGCTTTCAATCTCGGCTTTTCCGGCTGACAAGTTTACCTTTTTAGGATTTCCACCCCACAAAAAAGGGCGCAACAAATATTTTGAACAGCTATCGATGCTCGACCACACGATCGCGCTTTACGAGTCAAAGCACAGAATTCTAAAAACACTCGATGAATTACCTCAAGAGAGACCAATTACCGTTGGTCGTGAACTCACAAAAATGCACGAAATTACTTACAGAGGTTTGCCCGCTGATGTTAAAAAAGAAATAGAAGAATCTAGCGCAAAAGGGGAGTTCGTCATTGTGGTAGCACCGAAAAAGTGGAAAGCCTAATTTTCAAACTTAAAGTAATCAATATTAATTTATGTCAAAATCTTATTACATTACCGCGGCTATTCCGTATGTAAATGGTGAACCTCACGTTGGTCACGCACTTGAGTTTATTCAGGTCGACGCAGCAGCTCGCTATCACCGACAAAAATTAGGTTTAGATCAGGTTAGGGCAATTACCGGCACAGATGAAAATAGTCTAAAAAACGTTCGAGCAGCGGAAGATGCTGGTCGAGACATTGGCGAGTTTGTTGCAGAAAACTCCCAGAAATTTAGAGATTTGTACAAAACTTTAAATCTTTCTTTTGAAGATTTTATTCGAACGCGTGAAGATCGTCATATTTTGGGCGCACAAAAATTATGGAGTGCCTTTAAACCTGAGGATATTTATCAAAAAACTTACAATGGACTTTATTGTGTTGGCTGTGAAGCATTTTACACTGAAAAAGATTGCGCAGACGGCAAGTGCCCAACACACAAAAAAGATTTGGAAAAAATTGAAGAGGAAAACTATTTCTTTAAGCTTTCAAATTATCAAACTAAACTAGAGGAGCTAATCGAGTCAGGAGAGTTAAAAATTCACCCTGAAACTAGGAAAAATGAAATCCTGAGCTTCATAAAAAGTGGTTTAGAGGATTTTTCAATTTCACGTTCACAGGAGCGGGCTAAAAACTGGGGGGTAACAGTTCCAGGTGATGAAAGCCAGGTAATGTATGTTTGGGTTGATGCACTTTCAAACTATATTAACGTCTTAGGTTACGCTGAAGACTCTGAACTGTACCGAAAGTTCTGGGCAAATGGCGACGAGCGTGTTCACATTATTGGAAAAGACATTTCACGCTTTCACGCAATTTACTGGCCAGCGATGTTACTTTCCGCGAACGTTCCGGTGCCAACTGAAATTTATGTTCACGGATTTTTCACTGTGGAGGGGCAAAAAATGTCTAAATCACTCGGAAATGTTATTCACCCAAAAACTTTGGTTGATGATTTTGGCGTAGATGCAGTTCGCTACTTTTTACTTCGCGAAATGCCTTACGCTTCAGATGGTGATGTTTCAATGGAAAGAATCGAAAACCGTTACGCAGAACTTGCAAATCAACTTGGCAACCTAGTTAGTCGGGTAGCTACAATGTCTGAAAAATACTTTGATGGTCAGCTAGATCAGTTCGATTTAAAATGGGACGATCACTTCGAGTACCTCGACTCCGCAATGCGTAGCTACGATTTTAAAAAATATTTAGACCGTGTTTTTGAATTAGTGGGTATGGCAAACGAAATCATTGACCGAGAAAAACCATTTAAACTAATCAAAGAAGATGAAGTCAAAACTAAACAGGTGCTTTCGGAAGTGGCAGAAATAATTCGGCAAGTTGGAAATTTCTTACTGCCAATCACACCAAACTCAGCAGAGGAAATATTAAGACGCTATTCCGGTACAAAAATTTTGGTCGGGGAGAGTCTCTTTCCAAGAAGAGATCAGGCTTAAAATTTCATTATGAAATTTATTGACTCGCATTGCCACGTTCAATTTAGAGCTTATCTAGACGATATGGACGAAGTAGTGAAGCGCTCACTCAGCGAAGATGTGTTCATGATTAGTATTGGTACGCAGTCAGATACATCAAAATCTGCCATTGAATTAGCGGAGCGTTACGATGGCGTTTGGGCCACCATCGGACTTCACCCGAATCACTTACATAAACAGGAGTTTTTTGACACAAACGAGCAAATCAAAACTCGGTCTGAAACTTTCGACAGTGCTGTTTACGAAAAAATGGTTCAGCACGAGAAGGTTGTAGCAATCGGAGAGTTTGGTCTTGATTATTACCGAATTCCAGACGGTTACGAGCCAAGTGTTGTTATTCAGGATCAGATTAACGACTGTATTAAGCAACTCAAATTTGCGTCAAAATATAATAAGCCAGTTGTAATCCACTGCAGGGATGCTCACGAAAAACAATTTGAGCTTCTTAAGAATGAAATTGATGCTGGTGGGCTTACAAAACGTGGGGTCATTCACTCATTCACCGGAAATGTTGAGGAGGCAACACGGTACGCGGAACTAGAATTTTATATTGGAGTTAACGGGATCTTAACTTTTTCAAAAGAACTCCAAGCAGTTATTAAAGAAGTTCCGCTTGAACAGTTAGTTATTGAAACCGATGCGCCGTACCTCACACTGCCACCATTTCGAGGCAAACGCAACGAACCTCGCTACGTAAAATACGTTGCCGAACTTTTAGCAGAGATAAAAGGAGTTACCGTGGAAGAGATAGCTGAAGTTACTGCAAAAAATACAATCAAATTATTTAATCTGCCACTTTAATCCACAGAAAACAAACAAACAACCGCCGTTTTTGACGGTTGTTTGTTTTCAAATTCATTTTCTATTGACCTACAGTGTATTACAGGCTATACTTTTTGCGGTTTGTTTTTGGTTATGTATATCTAAACTGAAAACAATAAACAGTTCTGTGGTTATGAAATTCTACACACTTAAACATCGGCTAACTACGCTTTTTGCAACTACAGTGATTATCGCAATTTTTGCGCTTGCCGGCTATTTTATCGGTAAAAAAGTTGGGAATGTTAACTTGTTTATCATGCTCGGAGTGTTAATTTCCTACCCATTTTCCTTGTTTGGACTCACCAAGGTCTTAAAAGGATACGTTAAACAAGAAGAAAAAGAAGAAGACCTAATAGAAAAACAGGTGAAGTAATATGAAAGAAATCACAATCCCAGCAAAAATCATCTTTTCACTCGGTCCCGTACCAATTACAGATGCCAACCTCGGAGCTCTGCTCGTAACTCTCGGCATCTTCATAGTTGCATTCATGGCATCGAGAAAATTCTCAATTATTCCAACACGAATTCAGATTGTCTTTGAAATGCTCACAGAGTACGTAATGGAACAACTTGAAAATGCTTTTGGTGACAAAGAACGAGCAAGAAACTTTTTCCCAATGTTCATCACTCTGCTCCTATTTCTAATAGTCGCTAACGAACTCTCACTGGTCCCGCTCATTTTCCAGATCACTTATCAAGGTGACGACTTGTTCAGACTTCCAGCTTCAGACTTTTCACTGACGGTTGCGCTGGCACTTACAATTTTCGTCATTTCACACATAATGGCGCTCAAAATTTCACCAATCAATCACCTAAAAAATTTCATTGCAATTGAACCATTACTCAAGGCCCGCAAACCAATGGAGTTTTTCCAGGCAACGGTTGACTTCATGATTGGTTTCCTAAACATCATTGGTGAATTTGCTAAAGTAATCTCGCTTTCGGCGCGTCTCTTCGGAAACCTATTCGCCGGTGAAGTGATGGTGATGGTGATCATAAGTTTAGCCTCATTCACACGTTTTATTGTGCCGATACCTTTCATTGTTCTGTCGCAAATGGGTGGACTGGTTCAGGCTCTTGTCTTTTTTCTCCTCTCGATTCAATTTATTGCTCTTGCAATTGATGGCGCAACACCGCCAGCTGAAAGCAAGGAGCAACTAAGTCATTCCTAAGGAATGATCCTTGATCGATTGTAGAAATGTGATATTATCTCACTAAAATTAATAAATACTTAATATATTCATATGGAATTAGAAGCAGTACGATTATTAGCAGCAGGACTTTGTATGGGACTAGGAGCTATTGGGCCAGGTATCGGAGAAGGATACGTTGGAGGTAAAGCCCTGGAAGCAATTGGCCGAAACCCATCAATTCAGGGAAAAATTATCCCAAACATGATCGTAGCTATGGCTATTACAGAGTCAACAGCTATTTACTCTTTGGTTATCGCTTTAATTATTCTTTTCGTGATGTAAATCTATGGAAGCACTTGGAAATTTAGGTATCGACGGCTATAGTATTCTCTTATATTTAGTGAACTTTGGTATTTTGATCGTTCTACTACAGCGTTTTGTCTATAAGCCAGTGCTAAAGTTCATAGATGAACGTCAGGAAAAAATTGAAAACAGTGTTAAACGAGCTGATGAAATTGAAAAGCGAGTTATCGCGATTGAATCAGAACGTGAGGAAATCATTAAGGAAGCTAGAAGACAGGCTACTGAAACTGCAGAAAAAGCAAAAAACGAAGGTGATGCACGTCGAGACGAAATTATCTCTGCTGCAAAACGTGAAGTTGAACGGGTAGTTGCTTCTGGAAAGAAACAACTAGAGGAGGATCGAGCTGAAATGATGCGATCTGTTCGCAAAGATATTGTTGACATTGTAGTCAAAGCATCTGCAAGAATTGTGTCGGACGCAATCGACGAGAAAAAATCTCAATCACTAGCTGAAGAAGTAGTAAGAAAAATGACCTAGTATGAAGCTTGATAATAAAAAATTAGCAAAAATACTAGTTGAGAGTCTTGAAAACGCTTCAGAAAGTGAACTACCTTCAATTACGAAGGAATTCGTAAGTTTTCTTGGTCAAAACCAACTTTTAAGTTCATGGCGTGAAATAGAAGCGAACGTTCATAAGGTTTGGAAGGAAAAATACGGAGCTTCAAATGTCTCAATTATGCTGGCTCATAATTTGTCAAAAGAGGCTAAAGAGGCTCTAAGTAAGGTTGCGCAAGGAGCAGATGTTACAATTAAAGTTGATGATCGGCTCATTGGTGGGGCGATTATCCGAATTGATGATATGAGAATAGATGGTTCAGTAACCGGAGCACTTAAGCGATTAAAACAAACATTGTTAGCGTAGGAAACCCTGTTAATTTCCTAAAACTGAAAATATGACAAACAAGACAGATATAATTGGAGAGTTACGAAAGCAGGTCGAAGCTTTTAAAGTTGAATCAAAAATGGAGTCTGTAGGAACCGTACTTTCAGTTGCTGACGGTGTGGTCCGAATGAGCGGACTTTCAAACGCAAAGTCACAGGAAATGCTTGAATTCCCTGGTGGAATCCTTGGTGTTGCTTTGAATATTGAAGAGGAAACAATCGGAGCTGTTGTGCTTGGAGAGTTTTCAAAAATTAACGAAGGTGATGTTGTAAAATCAACAGGTCAGGTGCTTTCAATCCCAGTTGGTGAAAAAGTGATTGGCCGAGTTGTGAGCCCGCTCGGGGTTGCACTAGACGGAAAAGGTGACATTCCTCAAGAAAAGATGCAACCAGTTGAACGAATTGCAGCTGGAGTTATGGCGCGAAAACCAGTTTCTGTGCCTTTGCAAACCGGAATTAAGGCGATTGACGCGCTGATTCCAATTGGGCGAGGACAGCGAGAACTTATTATTGGTGATCGTCAGACAGGAAAAACAGCTATCGCTATCGACACAATTATCAACCAAAAAGGCCAGGGCGTAAAATGTGTTTACGTCGCTATTGGTCAAAAAGAATCAAAAATTGCCAGCATCCAAGCAAAACTTGAAGAGGCAGGTGCAATGGAATACACCACTATTGTTTTAGCTGGTGCTTCTGATCCTGCATCACTTAGCTATATTGCTCCATACTCTGGTTGTGCAATTGCTGAGTACTTTATGGAAAAAGGGGAGGATGTACTTATCGTGTTTGATGACCTTTCAAAACACGCTTGGGCATATCGAGAAATTTCTCTACTTTTAAGACGACCACCAGGACGAGAAGCGTACCCTGGAGATGTTTTCTATCTTCACTCAAGGCTTCTTGAACGATCAGCTCGCTTAAACGAAAAATTTGGTGGTGGATCAATTACTGCGTTACCGATTATTGAAACTCAGGGTGGTGATGTTTCTGCATACATTCCAACTAACGTGATTTCTATCACAGACGGTCAGATCTACCTTGAATCAGATCTATTTTTCAAAGGTCAGCGACCAGCTCTAAACATTGGACTTTCTGTATCTCGTGTCGGATCTGCAGCTCAAACTAAAGCGATTAAGGGCGTGTCCAAGACTCTTAAAGTTGATTTAGCTCAGTTTAGAGAGCTTGAGGCTTTTGCGCAGTTTGCCTCGGACCTTGATGAAGCAACTAAGAGCCAGATCGAACGTGGTCGAAGAGCTATGCAGGTTATGAAGCAAGATCAGTACGCTCCACTTTCAGTAGCCGAGCAGACTGTGATTGTTTACGCGCTAAACAGTGGAAACCTAGACGATATCGACGTAGACAAAATCAACGAATTTGAGGCAAAATTCCTTGAATATATGAACACAGCAGGCCACACTGTAATGAACGCAATCACTGAAACACTTCAGGTTTCAGACGAAACTAAAGCTGAACTAGAAGAACGAATTAAGGAATTCAAATCAACTTTCGAAAACTAGTTCTAGTTTTCAGCACATAAAAGGGGCTGTCACTCAAAACGATAACGCGCATAACTCTAAATTAATGTATGGCTGCAAACGCTAAAATACTAAAACGTCGCATCAAATCTGTTGGCAACACTCGTAAAATTACGAAAGCTATGGAAATGGTTGCTGCTTCAAAGATGCGTCGAATAGTAGGTTTAACCCTCAAAGCTCGACCATATGCAGAACTCTCTTGGGATGCTATTAAGGCAGTTTTTCAAGCGCTCGGTGGGGGAGTTTCGCATCCATTACTTGAACCAGTTGAAAATGCTGAAAAATCATTGGTTCTACTCTTCACATCTGATCGTGGACTCGCTGGATCGTTTAACTCAAACGTGATCAAAAAAGCGCTAAGTAAAATCTCGGAACTTGGTCAGGTTGATGCAATAACTATTGGTGGGCGTGGAGCTTTAGCACTTGCTCGGAAGAAAATTTCAGTCATTGCCAGCTTCGAAGGCTTTGCAAACGAGCCAAAGTATTCAGACATAGTTCCAGTTGCTTCGCTTATTACTGAAAAGTACTTGTCAAAAGAGTATAAAACAGTTGTCATCGTGTACACGGAATTTATTTCAGCTCTTAAGCAAAACGCTGTTTCAACCGAACTCTTGCCTCTTGGTAGAGATCTAGTTACTAAAAATAGTGAATCAACTGAAAAAAATAGCGACAAAGCACTTTACGAATTTGAACCAAATCCTGAAAGAGTGTTGGACAGCATTTTACCAAAACTTGTTGAAACAATGATTTATCAGAAAATGCTTGAATCAGCAGCGAGTGAGCACTCAGCACGAATGATGGCGATGAGAAACGCAACAGACGCAGCCGGTGATATGCTTTCAGACCTCAAATTCACTTATAACCAAATTAGACAAGCGGGTATTACCCAAGAAATCGCAGAAATCTCCTCTGGAGCTGCGGCAGTAGAATAAAAATGATATGAGTACAAAAATAGGAAAAATTTCACAGATCATCGGAGCGGTGGTTGATGTACGTTTTGAAGAAAAGGTACCAGATCTTTTAACTGCTCTTGAGGTAAAAAACGGTGAGGCAAGTTTAACTCTAGAGGTCGCTCAACAGCTTGGCGGTGGAGTTGTTCGAACAATCGCCATGGGTGCTACTGATGGGCTAGAACGGGGGATGGAGGTTACTTCAACTGGCCGAGCAATTAGCGTACCTGTTGGACCAGAAACACTTGGTCGAATGTTCAACGTAACCGGAGATGCAATTGATGAAAAACCAGAGGTGGCTGGTCTTCGAAAAGACCCAATTCACCGCGGGGCGCCCGACTTTACAGAGCAGTCAACTGAAATTGAAGTTTTTGAAACTGGTATTAAAGTTATTGATTTAATTTGTCCAATTTTAAAAGGTGGTAAAACAGGACTTTTTGGAGGAGCTGGAGTTGGAAAAACTGTTATCGTTCAGGAAATGATCCACAACCTTGCTAAGGAGCACGGTGGATACTCAGTGTTCGCTGGAGTTGGAGAACGAACTCGAGAAGGGAACGATCTTTACGCAGAAATGAAAGAATCAGGAGTTTTGGATAAAACAACACTAGTTTTCGGTCAGATGAATGAACCGCCAGGAGCTCGTGCGCGAGTTGCCCTAACTGGTCTTACAATGGCTGAATATTTCAGAGACGATGAAAATCGAGATGTGTTAATGTTTATCGACAATATTTTCCGTTTCACGCAGGCAGGCTCTGAGGTGTCTTCACTTCTTGGCCGAATCCCTTCAGCTGTAGGATACCAGCCAAACCTTGCAACAGAGATGGGAGCGCTTCAAGAGCGAATTACTTCAACCAAGAAAGGTTCAATTACATCAATTCAGGCAGTGTACGTGCCAGCTGACGACCTTACTGACCCAGCGCCGGCAACTACTTTCGCTCACCTTGACTCAACTGTGGTGTTGTCTAGGGCACTTGCGGAGCTAGCACTTTTCCCAGCTGTTGATCCACTTGACTCAAACTCAAACATTCTTGATCCAAATATTGTTGGAAAAGATCACTACGAAGTAGCGCGAGGCGTTCAGGTTGTTCTTCAACGATACAAGGATCTGCAAGATATTATTGCAATTTTAGGAATGGATGAACTTTCAGAAGAAGATAAAATGACTGTGTCACGAGCCCGAAAGATCCAAAAATTCCTTTCACAGCCATTTAACGTAGCAGAACAGTTTACTGGAACACCAGGAACCTATGTTTCAATTAAAGAAACCGTTCGCGGATTCAAAGAAATTTTAGAAGGAAAACACGATGACAAACCAGAACAGACTTTCTACATGCGTGGTTCAATCGACGAAGTAAAAGCTGAATAATTATGTCCAAAATCTCACTTAAAGTTGTCACACCTGAAAGAATCGTTTTCGAAGATTCGGTCGACTCTATTTTGGTTAACACTGAAATGGGTGAGATTATGGTTCTCGCTCATCACACACCAATAGTTTCTCTGCTCCGAGCTGGTGAAATGATTCTCTCAGATAACGGTAATGAAACGAGTTTGGCAGTTTCTACTGGTATGATCGAGGTTCGCGAAAATAGTCAGGTTATCGTTCTTGCAGACACTGCAGAGCGCTCAGAAGAGCTTGAGCTCGAGGTAATCGAAGAAGCTAAAAAACAAGCGCAGGCTCGAGTAGAGGAGGCTGAAAACAGCCACAACGAAGAGTTTGCTCTTGCTGCAGCTAACCTTGAAAGAGAACTCGCTAGACATAAAGTTGCACTAAAAAAACGACATCGATAATTTAAAAACTGGTGCTAAGCGCCAGTTTTTTTGTTAAATTTTGACATTGAATATTTAGCCTGTTAGTGTAAGTATCTATTCGGAGGCTGAAATGAGTGTGAAGTACATCATAGTTTTGTGTGATGAACTTGACTTAACTCCCACGTTTAATCACGTGATCGCACACTTTTGCTACAAACTATCCAAATTTGATGGCTTGCAAGATGCCAGTAAAGTCTCTTACATGCTCCTAAGATCAAGGTCAGCGGTTCATACAATCGCCACACAGGAAAATATCAGCAAAAGGGATTTGGATCCGGAATCAGCTGGGCAAAATCTGCTCAACATCATTGCCCAAAACCTCGTTCAAAGTCCGATTGCTTCGCATAATTTCGTTATCTTACTTTCACACTACGGCTGTGAATCTGTTCGTCTTATTCGGGCTGGAAACGAGAGGCGATTCTCAGAGCTTCAGTACCACATCGAAAGTCTGACCAGCGCACAAAATACTGTCCTTAACCGTATGGATGGTTTTATGTGCCTTTTTCCAGCAGTTGTTGATGTTGTTCCGGCTGTATTAAAAACGCACCGAGACGGCAAGATGCTTATTCACGGTTTACCTGCTGTGAAACTAATGCGCCAGTGTGAGTTAAGACGAAGACGCGAGCGACTAAAACAACGACGTTGAAATTCCAGGCTTGACCACTATAATTGTGGTCTTTTTTATTCTTTGTCATTTTAATTTTGAGGTGCTAAGATACAGTTAATATGACTGATTGGAAGCCAAACTCTAATAAAAAGTGGAACAACAATCAATATCAAGATTGGAATAAGGGTAATGCCAAAAAAGCCTGGAATGCAGACGATCCAACAAAAAAATGGCTTTCAAAAGAAGATTGGATTCAAGAACAAATTAGAAAAAGTAAAACAAAAAAAGACGTAAAAAAGTGGGAAGGCGCAAAAAAAATTGCCAAAAATCGCGTGAAGTTCCGAAAGGAACCGCTACCACTTGCCGCTATCGCCGCGAGTGCTTTTTTAAAACGTCACGGAATTGAACGGCAAGTTACGTCATCACTCATTGTAAACGAGGCAAACGCGCAACTTAAAAGCGTGCTCGACCTTTATGCTCAGCCAGATGTGCGAGCTGTCTCTTTTCGTAACTTTGAACTTTTCATTGCCTGCAGACACCCGGCAGCGGTGCACGCCGTTCACCCATTTACCGATGGTTTAAAAGAGCATCTCGAATCCGCTTTTGGCTCAATCACAATATCAAAAGTTACTTGCAGATTCAGTCCACAGAGTTTTGATGATCTGTGATATAATTTGATCATGATCACGGCAATATTAAGCTCAAGGTTATTTACTGTGTTTACATTTGGATTAACACTGATTTTTATTTTTTCATTGCCTCTTAAAATAGAATCTCAAACATCATATTTGCCTTTTGTCGACTCTGTGCAGATCAGCACTACTGCCTACAGCGCAAACGAAAACCCAATGGTCCTTTCAAGCGTTGGGTCAACAACAACTTTTCACATCAATGGCGTGGTTTCTGATCAAAACGGTTGGACCGATATTAGTACCGTTACCGCATCACTTTACCGATCCGGCGTGGGTTCTTGGTGCACGGCTAACAATAATAATTGTTACTTCCATCCAGCCTGTATGTTTTCAAATAGCACTGGCACTATCCGTAGTTTTGATTGCGCTATTGAAGTTGCAAACTATGCGGAGCCTACAGACTCAGGCAGTATTTACTCAGCTGAAACCTGGAATGCCAATGTTATCGTTGAAGATTTAAGTGCACTCACCGGCACTAATTCAACTACAAACGAACTCCTGTCACTTCTTTCGGTCTCAACCACAAATTCGATTGATTACGGTAATATGCCTGTTAACCAAACCAGTACCTCTAGCGCTACCCTCATTATAACCAATAGGGGAAACGTGAACATCGACGTCACGATCGCGTCAGACGGTATGACCTGCACTGTTGGCTCATTACCTGCATATTTACAAAAATGGGATTTAGCAGATGTTGACTATACCAGTATGCAGAAAACCTTGGGAGCGACCGGCCAGCTAGCTGGACTGAATTTACTAAAACAAACCTCGAGTCAAACTGCATCAACCGGTACTCTTTATTGGCGTATTAAAATTCCGTATGGCGTTGCAGGTGGCGTTTGTTCTGGCGCAACCTACATAAGTGCTTCACAAATCTAATATGAATCTCCGGCAATATATTTTGATCTTCATTTTTGGAACTCTGATCGCGTGGTCAGCTTGGATTATTGTCTTACTTAATATCGATCCAATTTCTTCTGGCTTGCCTGCACTTATAATCTTTTACATCACACTATTTGCCGGTCTCATGGGCTTCTTTATAACCATAAGTACAGTTATAAGAGCCTACCGCTTCAAAGAACGGGAGCTTGAGGATATTATCATTATTTCACTCAGACAAAGCCTAATGCTTACAATTTTGCTCGAAGGAGCGCTCGTTTTGCTGAGCATTGAAAAACTGAATTATTTATCGATTGGCCTCATCATCTCTTTACTTGCCGTTATTGAATTTACCGCTTTAACCTTTAAACATGGGAGGAAACACACACATTAAAGTGCACAATTTTTCTAGCCTTGCCAGAGGGTACAGCATTAGATAAGATGGGCTCCTAAGTGGAGTCATTTTATGTTGAATAAATTTCTTGGTAGATTTTCAGAGGATATTGGTATTGATCTTGGTACATCAAATACCCGAGTTTTTGTTGCAGGGAAGGATATAGTCATCAACGAACCTTCGATTGTGGCACTTAACTCAAGAACGAACCAAATTATCGCCGTTGGACATGCAGCCAAAGATATGCTCGGCAAAACCCCGCCACATATTCAAACCACAAGACCACTCACGAAAGGAGTGATTTCAGATTTCGAAGTGGCGGAAAAAATGCTCAAATACTTCATTGATAAGATTCACGAAGATTCTTTTACAATCGTTCCGCGACCTCGAGTTGTGATTGGCTCTCCGCTTGAGATCACCGAAGTGGAACGCAAAGCCGTTGAAGACGCAGCTATAAATGCCGGAGCTCGGCAGGTTTTTTTGGTTGAAAACTCTATAGCTGCAGCGATTGGTGCGCGTCTGCCAATTTCAGAATCAGTTGGGAATATGATTGTTGATATCGGTGGTGGAACTACTGAAATTGCAGTTATTTCACTCGGCGGAGTGGTAACCTGGAAATCACTTACGATAGCTGGCGAGGAAATGACGAAGAATATTACGCAGTATGCTCGCGATGTTTTCAACTTATTAGTTGGTGAGCGGGTGGCTGAAACTGTTAAGTGGCGAATCGGGAGTGCCATTCCGCTCGAAAACGAGATCGAGCTCGAGATGCGAGGACGCGATCTTATCACTGGTTTGCCAAAGCAGATTATTGTGAACGATGGTCAGATTCGAGAAAGTATTATGAAGTCTGTACGCACAATTGTTGATAATATCAAGACCACTCTTGAAGTCACGCCACCTGAACTCGTAGCTGATATTTATGAACGTGGTATTGTCCTAACTGGGGGAGGAGCGCTCCTTAAAGGTCTTGATCGGCTGATTTCAAAAGAGGCGGATATTCCAGTCCGCATTGCAGAGAATCCCGAGATTTGTGTTGCGCTTGGCACTGGGGAACTTCTCCAAAATAACGCGCTACTTAAAGACATAGCCCTCCCTTCAACTTCCGACGAAGGCTACTCCTAATGGCTTTTCTCCCCACAAAAATTCCAGAGAATCTAAAAAAATTCATCCGACCGGCTTCGGTAATTTTTGGGGTTGTGATGCTTTTTTTAATGCTTAACTCGTTTAGTCTTACTTCAAGAATGAGCAACGACACACAAGCTGGACTCTTTGCAGTAGGTTCACATGTTCAAACAATCTACAAAAAAATGTTTTCATCAAAAACAGAAATTATTGATGAAGGAAACCACTATAAATATTTGGTCACAAACCAAACACTAAACGAGGTACGATTGTTCGAGGCCGAAAAAAAAGTAAACGAGTTACAAAACTTACTTAACTACAAGGCTTCACAGCCATACAAAACTATTACAGCCGATATTATTGCTCGCTCAGTAGCTGGCGAGAGTTCAATACTCATTGATCAGGGTGCAGAAGAAGGGCTTCGAGCAGGCTTACCCGTGGTTGTTGGGGATGGTTATATTATCGGAACAATTATCAGTACTCAGCCTCACAGATCAACCGTGAGACTACTGCGAGACTCAAATAGCAGCATTCCCTCTGCTTTATTAAACGGCAAAAAAGTAATGGGGCTTGTGAGTGGTCTTGATAGTTTTTTGCTATTTATGGATTATATCCCGCAGAGTGAAGAAGTAGGTAGCCAGATGATAGTTGTTACCTCAGGTTTAGATAAAAATATACCGTCAGGGTTAGTGATTGGCATTATTGACTCAGTTGTTGAAAACGCCACAGCGCCGTTTAAGCAGGCCTACGTTGATCCGGTGATTGATGTTTTTGATTACCGCAGTGTGCTCATTCTTGATCCTCAAGCTGAAATATATGCTGAATAATATTTTCACAGCGTTTATTTTTATTTTAACCGCAATGTTTGAGGTTAGTTTTTTGCACACCTTGCCATTTCCGTATTTTATTATTCCCCTTCATTTTTTGATCGGTGTCATTGTTATGCACCGTGCCGATCCAGTGCTTGGTGCAGTTTGGTTTGCGATAAGTGGCTTTTTTCTGTCCTGGGTTGGCTTTAATGAGGCTAACTCACTTACTTATATTGCGGTCGGCGCCATTGGTTACTTTTTGACTTTTAAAGTTTTTGCCAATCGATCAGTTTATGCGCTCATTGGTCTTGGGTTTAGTATGTACTTTATATTCACAATTCTAAACCTAATAATCCTCTCGTTTTCAGATAATTTTAATCGCAGTGATTTCTTACATCAACAATTCGTTGCTTTATTTTTTTTAGTTTTTGGTTTGTACTTTGGTTTTATAATAGCCAGATATATAGAGCACTTAGCGACCGATATGTTTTTTATTAGAATTAAACCCTAATGTTTTTAAATCGCAAAAATGGTGAAAGTCAGCTATTTCCGTTACAACACGGAAATGATTTGGATGTGGTTACTCCAGGACGAGACGATGCTTTTTTTGAAGAAGCTTTTGCAGGCCACAAAAAATCTGCCGATGAACAAAATCGATCGTTTATTGGTTCGATCATTCCAAGCGGGCGCTACTTGGGTGGTGCAATAATTTTGATTTCAGCGTTTGCAATTTTGCTTTTACGAACCGGAACAATGCAAATTTGGCACGGTAACGATTACCGAGCTCTGGCCGATAATAACCGCTTTAAACACCGTGTCTTGCCTGCGGAGCGAGGGATTATCTACGACAGAAACGGCAAAATTCTGGCGAAAAATGAGCCAACCTTTCGAATTACCGCTTCAAAGGCACTACTACCTCAAAAAAGTGAGGATTTGCTACTTATGTTAAATGAGCTTAGCACTATAATCGACTTTGATCGCGAACCAATCATTACTTTAGTTAATAATATAAAAATCAGAGACGAAGATTTACTTGTGAGTGAAGACGTTACTTACAATGAGGCTATGCTTTTTGCTTCAAAACGCAATGATTTTCCTGGTGTGGATTTGGAGCTTGGTACGCGGAGAAGTTACGTAACAAACCATATTCCTTCGCTATCGCTAGTTATGGGTTACACCGCTGCCATGAATGAAAGGGAATATACTGAAGTAAAAGACCAAAACTACCGTAAATTTGATCACATTGGTAAACAAGGACTGGAAGCTGAATACGAAACAAGTTTACGCGGAACCTACGGTGAAGAAGTAGTTGAAGTAAATGCCCTTGGAAAGACCGAGCGTATTGTTTCGAAAATTAATCCAGTAAACGGTGAAAATCTTTACCTGAGTCTTGACTCTGAACTACAATCATATATTGAAAAAGTTCTCACTGAAGCTCTAGAAGGGCAGACAGCGGAAAAAGCTTCGGTAATTGCAATGGATCCTACAACTGGTGAGGTTTTAGCTATGGTGTCCTGGCCATCTTATGATGCTAATTTATTCACTTATGGAATCGATAACGAAAGCTATCAGGCGTTAATAAACGACGAAAGGCTGCCGATGTTTCCAAGAGCCTATGCAGGTGAATTTCCCTCTGGTTCAACAATCAAAATGGCGCACGGCGCCGCAGCTTTAATGGAAGGGATTATCACTGATCAAACCAGTTTTTTATCAACTGGTGGTTTGAGAGTTGGCCCTTGGTTTTTTCCAGACTGGCGTTCAGCCGGGCATGGGCAAACAAACATTTACTGGGCGATTGCGGATTCTGTCAACACCTTTTTCTACACTATCGCTGGTGGTACTGAAACTTTTGATGGTCTTGGTATTGAAAAACTAATGCAGTACGACAAACTTTTTGGTTTTGGTGAAAAAACTGGACTCGATGTACCAGGTGAAGCAACGGGATTCTTGCCAAGTCAAGACTGGAAACTTGAAACTAAAGATGAACCTTGGTACATCGGGGACACTTATCACGTGGCTATTGGTCAAGGAGACTTTTTAGCAACCCCACTGCAAATTGCCAGATCAACAGCGCTGTTTGCTAATGGTGGAATTTTAGTTACACCGCATTTCAATAGTAAAGAGGCTATCGAGGCTGTGCGAGTGGTGCCGGAAGATGTGGCGCAAATTGTTAAAAAAGCAATGCGCTTTACGGTCACCGCAGGTAGTGCGCGGTCACTACAAACCGTACCAATTGAGGTGGCTGGTAAAACCGGAACAGCTCAGTGGTCGAGTGTTAAACCGAACCATTCGTGGTTCACGGGTTTTGCGCCATACAGCAACCCGGAAATAGTGTTAACAGTTCTTGTTGAAGAAGGAGCTGATGGCTCCAGCCACTTATCTATTCCTATCAGTAACAAGATCTTTACTTGGTGGGCAGAAAATAGAGAAACTCAGGCCACAACTTCAGAACCTTAACTTAATTAAGAGCGGAAAAAACTTCGAATTTAAGCTTATTATTGACGTTTTGAGTAGGTAAGGTATGATGTACCTATCCGAAATTACGGGTAATTTTTATTATGACTAAAAATGTTTATTACGTCTCTCAAGAGGGACTAGACAAATTGAACGAAGAACTTGAATATCGTTCTACAACACTTCGAAAACAGATTTCAGACGCAATTGGAACTGCAAAAGAACAAGGTGATCTTTCTGAAAACTTTGAATATCAGGATTCAAAAGAACGTCAGGCGGTAAACGAAGCCAGAATCATTGAACTAAACGACACAATTGCTCGTACCGTGGTGATTGCGTCAGAAGAGGGCGGAACAGAAATCAGGATCGGCTCCACTTTTGAAGCAGAAATGAACGGTGTTACAAAAACGTACTCAATTGTTGGTCAAACCGAAAGCGATCCAATGGCTGGTAAAATCAGTCACGAATCACCACTTGGAAACGCCTTTATGGGACACAAACCTGGCGATACTATCGAGGTAACGGCTCCAGCAGGAAAAATTAGCTACAAGATCATCTCATTAAAATAAATTGTCATCTCGAGCGACACATTTAGTTGTTTGAAACAATTTCAACAACCAGCCTGCGGTCGAGATTACAATTTTAGGGATATAACTCGCACAACTTATTTATCGAAACTCAATATGATCAAAGAAGAAGTTGCCAGACGTGAGCGTCTACAAAATTTGACTGACTCAAATATAAATCCATATCCAGCCTCTGCCAAACGAACACACATGGCGTCAGAGGTTATGGATAAATTTGAGACTCTTGAGAAATCAAATGATCATATTTCAATCGCAGGTCGCGTGCGCGCTATCCGTAAACACGGTGGTCTAACTTTTGTGGTAATAGAAGACACAAGCGGAACTTTTCAAGCTGTCCTTCATCGCGATGTTATCGGAACTGAAAAGTACGATCAGTTTGGTGTGCAAGCTGATGTTGGTGATTTTTATTCAGTTTCAGGTCCTTCTTTTAGAACCAAGCGAGGCGAGCCATCGATCGATGCTCAAGAATATCAACTGTTAACAAAATCCTTGCTACCACTTCCTGAAAAATGGCACGGTTTAACTGACACTGAAAAACGCTACCGTCACAGATACCTCGACCTTATTTCAAATCCAAGCGCTATGGAAATAGCCAAAACTCGTTCAAGAATGGTTGCGGCTATTCGTAGGTTTCTTGAAAGCGAAGGCTTCATGGAAGTAGAAACACCTGTTCTTCAGGCTCTGGCCGGGGGAGCGAACGCTAAACCATTTGTAACTCATCACAACACACTTGATCACGATTTTTATCTACGTATTGCACCAGAACTTTTCCTAAAACGCTTAATCGTTGGAGGTTTTGAGAAAATATACGAGTTTGCCAGATGTTACCGCAACGAGGGGATTAGTCCTCAACACAACCCAGAGTTCACACAAATTGAACTTTACTGGGCTTATGCAGAAATTGAAGATTTAATGGATCATCTTGAAAGGATGATGAGTCAAGTTGTAAAAGAGACTATCGGCTCATCAGTTATTCAGCTTGATAATCTCGAACTAAAATTTGAAACGCCGTTTCCACGAACCTCTTTTCACGACGTGGTGGAAGCAAAAACTGGTATTGATCTAGATCAGATTTCAGGCGAAGAAGCTTTGCGGGAACTAATGATTGCAAAAAAAATTGATGTTCGCGGGGTAGTTGGTGAGGGTGAGTTAATCGATACTCTGTACAAACACGCCGTTCGACCGCAAATTATCCAACCAACCTTTGTAACTGACTACCCAGTAGCAATGAAGCCTCTGGCGAAGGTTCGAGAAAATAATCCAAAATATAGTGCCAGCGCACAGCTGGTTGTAAACGGTTTAGAGGTTTGGAACGCCTTTAACGAGTTAAACGATCCGCTCGAACAAGAGGCACGCTTCAATGAACAGGAGTCGTTAAGAGAACGGGGCAGTGAAGATGCGCAACGAGTTGATTTTGACTTCTTGAAAGCGCTTAAACACGGAATGCCACCAACTGCCGGCTATGGTCTCGGAATCGATCGCCTAGCGATGATTTTAACCGGTAGTCCAAATCTTAAGGAAGTAATTCTCTTCCCAACGCTTAAACCACTAGCTGATGGAGCTGAAGACGAGGAAGAAACTGCGGAATAATATGTCTAAAGTTTTAGTATTTGGCTCGTTCGATGGTTTGCATCCCGGGCACTTAAAATTTTTAACTGAAGCAAAAAAATTAGCGGATGAGCTTGTAGTAGTTCTAGCACAAGACAAAGTCATTGCTCAGCTTAAAGGTTCGCTACCCCTACATAAATTTGCAGGACGCCAGTCGGATCTAACCAAAGTGCCTGAGGTAAACTATGTGTTACCTGGCGACTATGAGCTCGGCACATATTCTTCAATCGCGACCCTGAAGCCGGAAATCATTGCTTTTGGCTATGATCAGGTAGAACTGAAAAACGATGTCGAGGCTTGGCTAAAGACTAAAACAGCTCACACAAAAATAATCACTATCGAGGCTTACAAGCCAGATAAATACAAATCTTCGCTGTTGAATAAGAAATAATATGATTGACATTAAAGCATTAAGAGAAAATCCAACCTATTTTCAAGAAGCATCGCTAGCTAAAAATGTAACTATTGATGTTGATAAAATATTAGATCTAGATCAAAAAGCTCGATCTTTAAACTCCGACCTTGAAAGCATTGCCGCACAAAAAAACGAAGCAAGCAAACGAATTGCAACTTCAGAAGGAGAAGTTCGCAATCAGCTCATTAAAGAAATGCGCGATATTGACACCAAGGTTGAAGGTCTTAAAGCAGAATATACGCCAATCAAGGATGAACTCGATGCTTTGCTCCACCGCATTCCAAACCCAGCACTTGCAGACGTTACTGTTTCGCCAAACGAAACGGATAACGAAGTTATTCGTACTGTTGGTGAAAAAACAGTTTTTGATTTTGAGCCAAAGGATCACCTTACACTCGGAGAAAATCTTGGCATTATCGACGTAGAACGAGCTGCAAAAACTTCAGGGGCGCGGTTTACATATTTAAAAGGTGACGGTGCGCTCCTGCAATTTGCGCTTGTTCAATACGCACTAAACACGGTAATGGAGTCAGGTTTTACACCAATTGTTGTGCCTCACATGATCAAAGCTGAGGCTATGCAGTCAATGGGTTACCTTGAACACGGTGGTCACGATGAAATTTATTATCTTTCAAAAGACAATCTTTACCTAATCGGCACCAGCGAACAGTCAATTGGACCAATGCACGCCAACGAGGTTCTGCCAGCGGATCAACTGCCACTTCGTTATGTTGGAATTTCAAGCTGTTACCGTCGCGAGGCTGGGTCTTACGGTAAGGATACCAAGGGAATTTTACGTGTGCATCAGTTCGACAAAGTAGAAATGTTTAGTTTTACTAAACCTGAAAACTCAGAAGCGGAGCATGAACTAATTCTCTCACTTGAAGAAAAATTGATGCAGGGCCTAAAATTGCCATATCAGGTAATTAAAATGGTCTCTGGTGACCTCGGTCTGCCTGCAGCGCGTAAATACGACATTGAGGCTTGGCTCCCAACTCAAGAGGCCTACCGTGAAACACACTCTTGCAGTACAACTACCGACTTCCAAACCAGACGGCTTAATACCAGGTACAAAAACGATGACGGTAAAACCGAATTTGTACACGCACTTAACGGAACAGCATTCGCAATTGGTCGAACACTTATTGCAATCTTGGAAAATTACCAGCAAGCTGACGGTAGCGTGGTAATTCCTGAAGTTTTACGTGCATATCTTGGTGGTCGAGAAATAATTAAACCTGTCAAATAAACGCTTCAACTAAAAAATCATGCAACACAAAACATGGTTAGAACTTAATAGTGCAAATTTGAGATCCAACATTCAGATGCTTGGATCTCTTTTGTCTTCCGGAGTTGTATTTTGCGCGGTTGTAAAAGCTAATGCCTACGGTCACGATCTTGAAACAATGGCACGAATACTCGTGCTTGAAGGTATAAATACTTTTGCAGTTGATTCAGTTGACGAAGCAATGAAACTTCGGGCACATCATCCGAATATCACCATTTTTATTTTAGGCTTTACCGTTCCGGAGCGTTTTAAAGACGTTATCAAAGGAGGTTTTATTCAGACAGTGACCGAGCTCGAGACCATTCACAAGCTTGCTCAAGCAGCGCTAGATTTACAGACAAAGGCTAAAATTAATCTAAAAGTTGAAACCGGCACCCAAAGGCAAGGTATAAACTCGGAAAAAATTAGAGACTTTGCTTTTGAAATAGAAAAAATGAAGGATGACATTGAGTTTGTTGGTCTTTCGTCACATTTTGCCAATTCAGAGGATGTAAGAAATCCCGATTTTTGTTTAACGCAAAATCAGATATTTTTTAATACCGCTAAAGAACTCGATATCTACAAAGTACAGCAACCGCATTTTTATCATATTAGTTGTTCTGCCTCAGCAATTAGTCAACCTACCACGCAATTCAATATGGTGCGTATTGGTCTTGCACTCTACGGACTCTGGAGTTCAGAGGAGCTTAGACGACAAAATCTTAGTACTAGCAGACACATTGATCTAAAACCCGTACTCAGCTGGAAAACTAGAATTGCCCAGACTAAAGACGTTAGAGCAGGTGCCACTGTTGGTTATGGTCGAGCATTTTTAGCCGACCGCCCACTGCGTATTGCAGTTCTACCCGTAGGATATTATGATGGTTATAGACGCCTAGCAATGAATAAAGGCTACGTTTTGGTAAACGGACAAAAATGTCGTATTCTTGGAAAGATTTGTATGAATATGATGATGATTGATGTCTCACAGGTGCCACAGGCGAAAACAGGTAGCGTTGTCACACTGCTCGGACGAGATGGTATGAACGAAATTAAGGCTGAAGATTTAGCAAGCTGGTTCGAAACCATTAATTACGAAGCTGTAACTGGTATTAGTAGTCATTTACCGCGTATAATCACTTAAAACCTGCCTAAACGACCAAATGGAACGGAGAAATTTTACAAAGACTGTTCACAGTAAAGAATATGAGCAGAAACGGTTTAAAAATCCGTTTTTTGAGAGTCAGGAAGAAAAGCAAAAAAAGTCTTTTAAGTTCTTGATTATAGGTCTAGTTCTGATGCTCATCGCCGTCCCTATCATTCTCCTTTTCGGTGGGCTGTTTGAGCTCAAAAATAACTCTGTAAATGGCCTTACTACCATTCCCCAGGCTGAGGTTGAAACAGAAATAAACCAGCATTTAGCCACAAAATGGCTGAACATCATTCCAAAGACTCATAAGTGGTTTACTCGTCCAAACGTGCTACGCGAAAGCTTGCAAAACAAATATAATTTTGAAAATATAAGCGTTAAAATTGAAGGCGATGAACTGAAGGTTGAAGTTGAGGAACGGATTTCTTCGCTTGCCTGGAAAAGTGCCGGTAATCTGTATTTTTTAGATCTCGACGGAAAGATTTTTAGAGAGATGTTACCTCAGGAACGGGCCAAAATCAATGAACGGCTAGGCGGAAAGATTGAACTAGTGGCACCCGAAGATATGCAAAGTGTGCCAATACTTCAACCAACACTGCCAATCATCCAGGATATGAGCGAACAGGTTGTTGAAATTGGGGGGGAGGTTATAAGTCCGGTCACCAGCGAGGCACTGATTAGTTTTGATAAAAACCTACGGTCTTTACATATTGATCCAGTTATTTATCAAGTTGAAAGACCACACAAACCCTGGCTTAGAGTGAAGACAAGGCAAGGGTACGACATACTCTTTGACGGGCTAGGGGATATGAATGTTCAGATAGCTTACCTGAACTCAATTTTGATTGAATACAAAGAAAAACTAAGCGAAATTAGCTATATCGACATTCGCTTTGAAAATCATATTTATATAAAGTAATCGGGGATTCCCGTAGCAAAAATAATGCGTTAGAAAATTTATTCTAGATTTTACGACACTAGAATAATTGTTAGGTGCCAGTAAGGGGGAGTACTAACCTGTAAAGTTATTGTATGATCAAGATTCTGTATATTGGTGGTTGGTTTGTAATAAAAAAATTGCAAATTTCAGATATAAAATTTTCTACAAATAAATTCTTTTAATAAAATAATGAGACAAAAAATTTATTTAATAAGTTGTGCGACACGATTCAACTTAATGATGATACTAAGGATAAGTTAAGAGCGTCGACTTGAAGCGAAAGAAACTTAACTTGACGTTGTGGACTACTTAAAGAGAGTTAAGCAAAAAAATAATTCAACTCTAAGGCCAAGACAAAATCTAAAATAAATCCAAGGTACAAAGATACCTTATATCTTATACGACGCCACCAGTTTATTTAGGGGTGATAGGTAGTACCGCTTAAAATAAAACTAGAGAATAAAAAGTCTAAAAATTCTTAAAAAAGCCAATAAAAACAGTAAAATCAAGCCAAGGTTCAGGACTGAAAATATTTTCCTACCTTATATATTTAATATAAAAAATGATGTCTAGAATCTGATACTTACAGTAAGTCAGAAAGCTTGAACCAAACCAACAATCAAAATACAGAATCTATTTTAAACTATCAGTATATAAATTATAGCACACCTCCCCACTTTATATTTATATATATGTATGTGTCGTAAAATAAAATATACCCCAAACACATTCTCCACCATCATTTAATTAACAAGAAACCTAATTAAGTATAAAAATATACTGATAATATTTTTTTTCGCAGTCGTCACAAACTTTTCAGATCGAATACGAATGCTCAACCATCAAAACTTTACACCACCCCCCTGCTAAGATAAAAAAATCCTGAATAACAATTCAGGATTTTTTTATCTTATTTCAAACCCGGTACATAGTTTCGCGGATCAACTGGAATACCGTTAAGTCTAACCTCAAAGTGAAGGTGTGGCCCGGTTGAGAAACCAGTTGAACCCACATAACCGATAATATCCCCTCTTGCCACGAACTGATCTTGCTTTACATTAAAGGCAGACATGTGCGCATATAAGGTGGAAAAACCACCCTCGTGAATTATGATCACATAATTACCATAATCCCGACCTCTCTTGGTCCAGGCTACCACTCCAGGCGCAGACGCTCGAATAGGCGTACCTGTCGGGGCTGCTAAGTCATGACCTGAGTGTTCGAAGAGATTTCTAAACGGATAGGTTGGATCGTGGAATATTGCGGTTGTAACCGCACTCGGCACCGGATCTATGAACACTCCAGGATCGCCAAGATCGGCTGAATTATCTGAATTTCTAATCTTTGCCTCAATTTCCGCCTGCAGTTTTGAAATCTGTGTTGTAATATATTGTTGCTCCTGGCGCAATTCACTCATCATTATCCTGTACTCTGCCTCACTGGATTGCGTTTCCGCAATCAGTGTATTCTTTGCCTCTTCATTAGCAGTGAGTGTGTTAATTTTTTGTTTAAGATCAGCCTCGAGTGAGACTAGACCATCTAAACGTTCCTGCCGGCCAGCCTTATTAGTTTCAAGCCCATCTTTTGCAGCTTTAGAGGTAGTTAGAGCCTTATTCAAACCCTTGTTCACACTTTCCAGGTTTTCAATTTCAGTAAACATCTGATTGAAATCCTGTGAGCTAAACAGCACCTGCACCAAACCAATTTTATCACTCTTGTGTAGCTCGAACAACATTTCTTCAAGCATCGCTTTTTGGTTTTCAATGGTGGCTGTTTCTTCAGTAATTTGTTTGTCTATTTCTTCGATTTCTAGCTGTTGTTTTTTGATATTCGCTCGAGTTGCCTCAATGTCTAACTTAGCCAGCGCTGTTTGGTTTTCAATGAGTTCGATGTCGTTTCGAAGATTAGCAGATTTAGAAGAAAGTTCCTGAATCTTCTTTTTGTATGTATCCATCTTTGAATTAATACTGTCTATCTCGGATTTTTTGTTTGAGATCTCACTATTTAAACTATCGACCTCAGCATTTTGAGCAAAAACTAAATGCCCGCCACTCATTGTGGTAGAGATAATAATAAGTAAGATGATGTACAGTATTTTCCGCATGAGTTTATTATAACAAACTAATTCCTTTTTCGATACGGTTCAGAGACTGAGTTTTACCAAGTGCCCAAATCAATTCAAAGGGACTTGAGGACTTTTCTCGTCCTGAAAGCGCTGTACGGAGTGGCCAGAGTACATTTCCATTACTTAGTCCGTTTGCTTCAATATAATTTTTAATCAGCGTCTCAATTTGCTCAATACTTGAGAGCGCATCATCTTCTACACCTTGTAGTAATTTAAGCATCCCTTCAAGTTGAGCTTTAGCATCTCCCGCATCCGCCTTTTTCCAAATTAAAATTGCTCCATCATAAGCCGGTTCCTCTAAATAATAACCAATTTTTTCCTGAAGTTCGTCGAGTCTACTAACACGTTCTCGTTCGATCATTATTGCGTTTAAAACAAGCTCATTATCTACGTTAGCCTGCACAAAAGGCCTTGCAACCTCTTTTAGTTCGTCTCTTGAAAGCGCTTTAAGGTAGTGATTATTCATCCAATCAAGCTTTTCCATATTCAAAACCGCGCCCGATTTATTTACTTTTGATAAATCAAAAAGCTCTGTAAATTCTTCAATCTCATATAACTCCTGATCTCCTTTTGGATTGAACCCTAAGAGCGACACAAAGTTAATAAGGGCTTTTGGTAAATAACCCCGTTTTAGATAATCCTCAACTGCAACGTCACCCTGACGCTTTGAGAGCTTTGATTTATCTGGATTTAGAAGCAGTGGCAAGTGAGCAAAAACCGGTGCTTCCCAGCCGAACATTTTATAGAGAAGTACGTGTTTTGGCGTTGAAGAAATCCATTCTTCACCCCGTAAAATGTGGGTAATTTTCATCAGATGGTCATCAACAACCACAGCTAAATGGTAGGTTGGAAAACCATCTGCTTTTAATATAACCTGATCGTCTACTTCAGAGTTGTTAATCTTTATAAGTCCTCTTACCGCATCCTCAAATATAGTCTCCCCTTCTGGAATTTTTAATCTAACCACACTATTTTCACCAGTGCTTAGTTTTGCTTGAACCTCATTCTCTGAAAGCCTTAAGCAAGTTCGATCATACTTTGGTGATTGTTTTGTTGCCTGTTGCTCCTCACGCATTGTTGTTAAACGTTCCTTTGAACAAAAACAATGATACGCATTACCCTGTGAAATGAGCTGGTTCACGTAGTCTGCATAAATATGCAGGCGAGCAGATTGCGTGTAAGGACCGTACTCACCAATTTCCTCGATGACACCATCTTTATCAATCACTGGACCTTCATCGTGCTCGAGTCCTAGAAACTTCATAGTTTCGAGGAGGTTTTCAACCGAGCCTTCAACCAATCTTTCCCGATCCGTGTCTTCGATTCTGATGATATATTTTCCACCGGTTTGCTTAGCTAAAAAATAATTATAGAGCGCTGTTCGAAGCGTTCCAATATGAACATAACCGGTTGGTGATGGTGCTATTCTAGTTCGTGCTGGTGTCATAAAGTTTTTAGTTTTTAAATATTTTATTTACCTCTAAGCTGATTATAAATCTCTGGAAATACATTTCTTACAGCTCGTAAAAGTCGTCCTTGCCTGACCGTATCATAGAGCACATAGGCTGGGAAAATTACACTAGCGCGCCAGATTCGGTTAAACCGTTTTGGTTCCAAGTAGACCCGCCAAGCCCACTCAAGCCCGGATTGACGCATCCAATCCGGAGCTCTTTTTAAACTGCCAGAAATCATTTCAAACGCCCCACCTACGCCAATTGCCACGCGAACACTCGGTAAGCTATACAGCTGGCCTACAATAAACTTTTCCTGTTTATGCATCCCAAGCGCCACCGCAAGAACAGCGGGTTTTTCAGTATTAATTTTTAAAATTAGATCAGGGTCGATAACAAGCTGGCCTTTTTCATCCTTTTCTATAAAACCAGGGTCAACCCCTACTACATCAAGTTGCGAAAATTGCTGTCGAAGATTCGATGCCGCTGTTCTGGCGCTTTCAGAATCGCCACCAAGCAACATTAATTTTTTGCCCAAATCCTCACAAATACCAGCCAAATTAACCAGTGTATCTGTGCCCGTGTGCCGAAAGCTGAGTCGATCGTCGGTCAGGGCTGCCACCGCAAAACGCAAACCAGTGCCGTCTGGAATTGAGAGATGGCTCTCATTGATAAGCGCCTGAAAATTAGCATCTTTCCGAGCCCGCAACATAAATTCTGGGTTTGGCGTAACCACCATTTTTTGATGATGACCAACTACCCAACCTCGAAGTAACGCATCAAGTTGTGATGCGCTCAGGTGGTCGATTGTTGTGTCGAAGATTTGAAAAGTAATATGCTTGTTTAAAATTTGAATACAGGGTTAGCGTTTGCGGTGAAAAACTATTACCGAACCGAGTGCTCCAAGTAATCCGTTTAACATATCGAACATCGTGTCTGCCAAGCTAGTTTGCGTAAAATTCCGGTAAATAATCTGCTCAGCAGTAGCAAACCAGTTATCGAGGATAAATTCGTGCACCTCCCAAAGAATTGCAATAATTGCCACAAAGCCAGTTACAAAGAGTGGTACAAACCAAAAGGCTAAATGCTTCTCAAATCGGCCTTTGAACTCAATGTCCTTTATTCCCTGATTATAGATGGCGAGCGCTAGCATACCCATCGCAAATCCACCCATTATGTGTACCGGGATATCGAACCAGTTGAATCTACTGTAGAAACCAAATATTACTCCCAGCCAATTAATCGCGTAAACCCCAATTGTGGTAAATATAGCTTTTGTAAACGTCATATTTTAGTCTATTCTAGCAGAAATACGGATATCCTTCAAATAGCTTGACAGCAGATAAATTAGCAGTCTATAATGCAGAGTGCTAGATATACATATGATGCCAAACAATTTTACAACAAAATCACAAGAAGCTATTCAGTTAGCCCAAATAATCGCTAACGATCACGGTCAGCAAGGAATTGACCCAATTCACCTACTTCGGGCTATTTTAGAGCAAAATGACAGTATCGTGATTACAATTCTACAAAAACTAGATGTTAACCTACTGCAACTAAAGTCAGAAGTTGGCACCATTTTGGAAACACTGCCAAAAACTTTTCAACAGGACCAAGGAAACTTTGGTCAGGTTTTACTGTCTCAAACCCTAGGCAAAGTTTTGGCTTCTGCCTCTGATGCCTCTAAAAAATTTGGCGATGAGTACATTTCAACCGAACACCTTCTTTTAGGTTTACTTACCGATGGACCGATTAGTAAACTTGTAGCCAAACACGATATTGATGTTGGCTCTGTAATGGATGTTTTAGATGAAGTTCGTGGCGACGAACGAGTAGATACCCAAAATCCGGAGGCAAAAATGCAGGCTCTTGAAAAATATAGTGTTAATTTAACCGAGCGAGCGCGCAACGGTAAGCTTGATCCAATCATTGGTCGGGATCAAGAAATTCGCAGGGTTATGCAGGTCTTGGTTCGAAGAACAAAAAATAATCCAGTTCTTGTTGGTGAAGCCGGTGTAGGAAAAACAGCTATTGCCGAAGGTTTGGCTTTGCGGATTGCAACTGGCGACGTGCCGGAAATTCTTAAAAATCGTGAAATTGCTACGCTTGATTTAGGAGCCCTGATTGCCGGAACTAAATTTCGAGGTGAGTTTGAAGAGAGGCTAAAAGCGGTGATTAAAGAAGTTGAAAAATCTGATGGTCGAATAATTTTGTTCATTGACGAACTCCACACCCTAGTTGGAGCTGGAAAAAGTGACGACTCACCAATGGATGCGTCAAACCTTCTAAAGCCTGCTCTTGCTCGAGGTGAACTTCGCGTTATTGGTGCAACCACTTTGCGAGAGTACCAAAAACACATTGAAAAGGATGCAGCTTTTGAAAGACGTTTTCAGCCAGTTACAGTTGAGGAACCCTCAGTTGTAGATACCGTGGCAATTTTGCGTGGGATTAAAGAAAAATATGAAATCCACCACGGCGTTCGAATTTCAGACCCGGCCATTGTAGCCGCAACTCAGCTTTCACATCGTTATATTACTGATCGATCACTGCCCGACAAAGCAATTGATTTAATGGACGAAGCAGCGGCAGCTCTTCGAATGCAGATTGATTCAATGCCTGAGGAACTAGACCAATTAAAGCGTGAGGAAATGCGTCTAGAAATTGAAAAGCGTTCACTTCTTAAAGAAGAAAGTAAAGATTCTAAATCAAGACTTCGGGAAATTAAAAAACAAATCGCCGACTCAAAAGAAAAATCCGATGAAATAGAAATGCGCTGGAAGAATGAAAAAGAACTTATTGCAAAATGCACAACGCTTCGCGACAGTATCGATAAACTAACAAATGAATCTGATATTGAAGAACGTAAGGGTGACCTTCAAAAAGTTGCCGAACTTAGGTACGACGCAATACCTAAAAAACGCACTGAACTTAAAACCGCTGAAGAACAGCTAAAGAAATGGCAGGCTAAGCGCGGTTTATTAAACGAAGTCATCACTGAAGAAGAAATCGCCACGGTTGTTTCAAGATGGACTCATATTCCTGTATCAAAAATGCTCGAAAGTGAGATGAAGAAATTGGCGCATATGGATAGCAAGTTGAAGGCTCGAGTTGTTGGCCAGGAGGAAGCAATTACGGCCATTAGCAACGCTTTACGGCGCTCTCGAGCTGGAATTAGCGAAGAAAAGAAGCCGATTGGATCCTTTATCTTCCTTGGTCCGACAGGAGTTGGTAAAACAGAACTTGCTAAAGCCTTGGCTGAGTTTATGTTCAACGACGAAGAGGCTTTAGTTCGTGTTGATATGTCGGAGTATATGGAGAAACACTCAATCTCGAAAATGATTGGTTCACCACCGGGCTATGTTGGTCATGACGAAGCCGGCCAACTGACCGAAACAATAAGGCGTCGCCCCTACTCTGTTGTGCTCTTTGATGAGATTGAAAAAGCCCACCCGGACGTGTTCAACATCCTTTTGCAGATTTTGGACGACGGTCATATTACCGACTCAAAAGGTCGGAAGATCAACTTCAAAAATACAGTCATTATTATGACCTCAAACCTTGGTTCGGACATTATTTTAAATTCAAGCACCATTGGTGATATTGGATTTGCCGGTGAAGAAAAACAAAATGTAGATGGTACAAAAAATAAGGTACTCGAGCTTCTCAAAAACCGCTTCCGACCTGAGTTCCTAAACCGCATCGATGAAGCAATCTTCTTCCACGCCCTAACAAGGGAAAATATTGCAGACATTGTTGGTTTGCAAATTAATCTCGTAGCTAAGCGTTTACAGACTCAGAAACGGATTGATCTTAAGGTGTCAGAGCGTGCCCGCAAGTTACTCGCTGACAAAGGCTTTGATCCAAAATATGGCGCACGGCCACTCAAACGGTTGATTCAAAATCTAATTCTAAACCCACTAGCTATGCAAATAGTTTCTGGTGAAATTGGCGAGGAATCAAAAGTCACCATCGACGCTATTCAAGATGAAATTCAAATAAAAACCCGCGGAACTGTAACTGCATAAACAAAGACCTGGCATTTTGCCAGGTCTTTTAGTTACAAAAAATACTTTAGAACTAACCGCTACGGAATTATAATGGCATTTTCTATATCTGATGCAGATGGCTTAAAGTTTATAGTTTTAATAACACTCCAAAGCTCTCCGGAACCCTGCTCAGCAACGGGCTTATAAATTCCGGTGTAATAGTCGTCATTAATCTGCCCAAAATACATCTGCCAGTGCGCAGAGCCAATAAAACCAGTTCTGCAGGTCGTTACAATTCCACCCAAACTTTCACCCTCGCATTCTTTCACCTCCGTCATATTTTCAGTTGATCCCAGTATCCAGTCGTCAAAACTAAGGGTGATATCTTCAAAATCCATTTTTACCGCCTGAACCCAAAGTGTAATTGAGTCGCCTGGATTATTTGGTTCGTAAATTTCAACAATACTCACCGGCCCCGCGTCAATCTGATGCACTTCCCAGGCTACCGGTGCCTGAACCGTGAATAGATCCTGAGAATTCTTCCACAAATTTTGACCCCCAGCTGTTCCATAACGACCAGCTGTAACTAGACCAGACCCGCCTTTTCCGTCCGGTACCTTATTTTCGTTATTCGTTAGTTGATTACTCTCATCATTTGCCACTTCCTCGCCTATATTGTGAGCTGTTAAAAAGTAATAACTAGCGAAGAAAACAACAACTATCGCTACTAAATAATATAACTTATTTGACTTCTTTTCTGTCTTTATCGGTTCTTCCACCTTAGTAAATTCGTGCATTTCCATATATAACCCGCTAATAATAATTTTTGTCAAAAAGTAATTGAACCTTTAAAACTACTCAAAGATTAACCGATTACGCTAGTCTTGACAACAACTACTCGTTAGCTGCGTCCTTCTCGTTCTTTTTTGATAATTTTACAAACAGTGACGCCACTAAAACAACAAGAAAAGTCATCGAAACCGCATAAACTAACTGTGCTTTAATTCCATCGGTCTCAAGTGGCCAGATACTTTGAATGATTGCCTTAATTGCGTCGTTCCAAGCTAGACCAGCTACCAGTCCAAAGGCAGTCAGTAAATAACCCGTTACCTTTTCCCAAACTTTGCCCGCAAACTGCTCCGCCTCCACCTTGGCTTCGTTAATATGTTTTGAAATTACCATAGTTTTACATACCCCTTTTCGGGCGAATAAGAATATTCAATTAGTAAAATCATCTTACGACATTTTACAGAATTTGTAACGCTTTAATTTACAGGATAAAATTGATAAATGAAACACTTCGTTTATCTTGCCCGATGCAAAGACAATTCCCTTTACACTGGGACCTGTGTTGATATTCAGGCCCGTGAGGATAAACACAACGCCGGAACAGGGGCAAAGTATACTCGAGCAAAGCGACCGGTGAAGATTATTTATTTTGAAGAGTTTAAAACACTGTCTGACGCACGAAAACGAGAGGCGGAGATAAAGAAATGGTCAAAGAGTAAGAAAGAGGAACTGATTTTAAAAATAAAAAAGCCCCGATCCTAAGATGCGGGGCTTTGCTCACTCGACAGAGTGAGCTAGTTGAGCCGGTCGTTCGACCAGCTAAGGACACATGATGAGGTGTCCGTTCTTGTGGTGACTTCGTAGTCTCCAAAACGTACTCCGGCCTCCCCCCATTCGGTGTTACCGCAGAACACCTCCTTTGAGGTGATGCCCTCGAAGATGAGCTGACCGCTCACCTCCACGTCCCCGTCGGGGGGGGCGTTCGGCATGGTGACGGCGTAAGTGCCGTCCCAGCCTGGGTAGACCACGACCGTCTGGCCGTGGTCTACCCATGATCCGTCCGTGTTTTGTCGCCCCCGGTAGCTGAAGCCGAGCTCCAACCACGTGGAGGTTGTGTCAGATGGCACAACCTCAAGGTGGTTACTGCCAGGGAGATCGAAATCTCCCTGGCAGTACTCCGTGCCCCAGGGGGCGGAGGTGTTGCAACCTCCGAACCCGCCGGTGGGGGACGTTCCCGGGCCGCCGTAGCCCGGGTTGTAGCCAACGTCGCAACCCGTGAGGGCTGCGACGAAAAACACGACAGAAAACAGAAACCTGGTCATGATGACCTCCGGTCATTTATTTAAAGTCCCAGACAGGGGACTATAGTTTCCATAGTCAATTTCAGAATGAAAAAGACTGGATTATATATGTCGGTGAGAAATACACAATCCAGTCTTTTTAAGCATAATGATGCTTAATGCCTAATTACCCCAGGCTAGGGTCTCTCCTTGTGAAAACTACTGTTACAAGCACTGGTAGCTGTTTAAGTAGGTTTCTATAAATTGTGAATGGATGATCAAGGGCTCGTACCTCCTTTTCTCATCTTTACTATGATGATACAAATATACCATAAAATGAAGGTTTTGTCAATAGTAAATCTATATAATCCCCATAACATTAGCCAAATTATACACTTTTGACCGCCGGAACTTAACAAAAGTAATTCTAGATAGAATAGCCAAAATAGGTTAAAAACCTGTCGTTTCAAATTTCCATCAAAGTTAAATACTTAACACCTATCTTTTATAATATGGTATTATTATGGTGAAAAAAGATGTAATACTTTATATGAAAAATTCCCATTTATATACTCTTCTCACCGGAGCGCTTCTGGTTGGGGCGCCAATCAATGCTTTGGCTTTTGATTTCAATCCAAACTATATTTTATCCGACAGCGAGCTGCATGACTCATTTTCCATGGATCTAAACCAAATCCAGCACTTTCTTAGCCGTGGTTATCTTGAAAACTATGTTACCGAAGACTGGCAAGGTAATCTAAAATACGCTTCAGACATTATCTGGCGAGCTGCGCAAAATAATCGAATCAATCCCAAATTCCTGCTGGTACTCCTTCAAAAAGAGCAGAGCCTGGTTGAAGACAACACCCCAACCGATCGTCAGCTCGACTGGGCAACCGGCTACGCTGTTTGCGATAATTGCAGTAAATCAGACCCAGCCATTCAAAGATGGAAAGGTTTTGGTAAACAGGTTAACTCCGCCGCAATGCAGTTTTCAGATGGTTATATGGCCGATATTGAAGCCGTTGGCTCAACCCAGGGGATTTACGGGCCAGATATTCCTGTTATAATCGACAACCAAGTCTTGGTTCCAGAAAATGCCGCCACTGCCTCAATGTACGCCTACACGCCTCACATTCAGGGAAATCAAAACTTTGCTTTAATTTGGAACCGCTGGTTCAGTGTTCAGCACCCTACCGGAACTCTTGTTCAAGCAGAAGGCGAACCTGGTATTTATCTTATTGAGTTTGGTTACAAAAGACCAATTCATAGCTGGAGCGCCTTTATTTCAAGGTTCAACAAAGATTTAGTTATCACGGTTTCAAAATCTGCACTCGATAATTACCCTGACGGTCGAGCTATCGATTTCCCTAACTACTCACTGTTACAAGATGAAAATGGTGAGATCTATTTGCTAGTTAACGACTCACTCAGACACTTTGATTCACTCGAAACCTTTAAAAAAATTGGTTTCTCTGAAGACGAAATTGTTGAAATAAAAAACTCCGATGTTGCCGGTTTCGATCTTGGTGAAGAACTCACTTACAAATCCTCAAATCCTCGCGGAGACCTACTGCAGTTAAACACAAACGGTGCGGTTTTCCACATTAAAGACGGTGTGAGGCACGCTATTAACGATCCTTCAATTTTAAAGGCTCGTTTTCCAAATGAAGCTGTAACTCAAGTTAGCCCTACCGTAGTTGAGCAGTACAAAGAGGGTCAGGCCCTAAATTTCCCTGATGGCTATTTAGTAAAGTCAGACGACGATCCAACTGTGTATGTAATCTCAGAGGGTAAGAAAAAACCAATTGTGAGTGGTGCTGTTTTCACCTCGTATGGTTGGGATTGGGCAGATATTGTTACGGTTGATAAATACACATTAATGCTTCACGAAACAGGTTTATCAATCACAGACGCAGCTGACGGTTCAACCAATTAATGAAGCCCGGGTTTATAATAAACTGCGAATCAATATCACATGTTAGTTTTCTCCGCATTTACACCTAATTCTCCCCTGCTACTGCCGGAGATCAACAAAGACAAAGCTCATCGACTCGAAAAAACGACCGAAGCTATGGCCGAGCTCGCTGATGAACTTTATGCCACGCATCCTGAAACTATAATTTTAATTTCAATGCACCCTACCATTTTTAATGGTAGCTTTTCTATTGCGCTTAAAGATCCATTCACTTTCGATCTTAGTGAGTTTGGAGAGCTAAGTTTTGATAAAAAAATCAAACCAGATATTGAACTCATTAACGAACTCCAAGATTCACTCAGATCTCAAGGTCAACCGGTCACGCTTACTTCAGACGAAACTCTTAACTACGCCTCAGCTGTACCTTTGCAAATCCTGACCGAAGATTTGAAAAATGTAAAACTTGTAGCAATTACCTATTCAGAACTCGACACAAAATCACATTTTCAGTTTGGTAATGCGTTAAAAGAAACTATTATGAGTAGCGATAAACGCATTGCCGTTATTGCTGTGGGTGATATGTCGCACGCTCTTACAAACAATTCACCAGCCGATTTTCATCCAGACGGAGAAAAGTACGACAAAAAAATTCAGGAGCTAATTGCCCAAAAAAATACCGTTGGTCTTATCAGTTTAGATGAGAAGCTAATTGAAAATGCCGTAGAAAATTCCTACAGATCCCTTACAATTCTATTTGGATTACTCGACCGGATTTCAGTAAAGCCAGAAATTTTAAACTACGAAGCACCTTTTGGCGTTGGTTATTTAGTTGCTAACTTCGCAATCAAATAATATGTTTGCCGAAATTTATCCTTTGGTAAGAATGCCGAGGAGGTTCGGTCATTTTGATTATTCTATTCCTGCTAATCTTTCGCTTCAGGCAGGAGATTTGGTCGAAATAAGTTTCCGAAATAGAATCATTCGCGGAGTTGTAAAAAAAACTAAGGCAACGACTACTGTTAAAAAAACTTTACCCGTAGTTTCAATTCTGATAAAGAATTTAATGAATGCAGATGATATTGCACGATTTGAAACAATTGCCCGCGCCGTAGTTCAATCACCATCAACGATTCTTCACAGTGCACTTGGTCAACTTCGTAACCGTAATAACTTAGTCCAGTCCAATGTTTTTAAGAGCCAACCTTTTTCGGTTTCAAAAGAAATTGTAAAAGATATTCAAAAAATCTTAAAGGATACGAACGAGGATGTTAACGAAGTATTTTTTCAAACCTCAAACGAAGGTGCCTTTGCGCTGATTTCAGTTTTACGAAAAAAATTCAAAAATCAAATCCTGATCGTTGCACCACGAGAAAAATTAACCACTGAACTCATAGGGTTAATCGACCTAGGCGATTCCGCCCAAATCTTGCACGGTCACACTAAACCCAGGGATCGAGAAGCGATAATTAAGGCCTGGGCACAAGGTACAATTAAAACCCTAATTGGTAGTCGCCAGGTGTCAACCTTGCCAGCAAAAAAAATTGATGCAATTATAATTCTCGAAAGCGCCAGCGACGACTACACCCATCTTGAAAGAAATCCCAGAGTGGACCCAAGACGAGCTGTTGAACTGCTCAAAACTCAGCACTCCGCAAAACTGTTTTATACATCGTACGTGCCAAGCTTAGAGACAATTTACAAAAAAATTCCTTTATTTCTATGTGATCTTCCTAAACCAATAGTGATTAATCTTGAGGCACAGGAAGAAAACATTGGCGTACCTTTTCTAACAGATCAGCTATTTAAAGCCATCTATACATCTTTACAAAACCGTAAATCTGTGTTACTTTCATTTAACCGCAAGGGAGTTGCAAATAGACTTCAATGTGCTAAATGTGACCATATTCCAACCTGCGGTTCCTGTGGTTCAGTACCGATTGTGCGAACTGATGATCTTGCCTGTCCTAACTGCGGAGTTGAGATGTGGATACCGGCTAAATGCCCAGGGTGCAATAGCGATCGTCTAAAACAACGTGGTATTGGTAACAAGCGACTAAAGACAGAGATTCAAAAACAGTTTCCAGAAGTAACTGTCGGGATAGTTGATAAAAGTACTAATGAATCTAATGCAGATATAATTATTGTTACCGAGTTTTTTTTCAAAAACTTACTCCACACCTTTCCACAAAAAAAATTCGGGGTTGTGGCAGAACTGAGTTTTGACAACGCGCTGATTGGCAATGATTTCCGGGCTTCTGAATACGCAACCTTTAAACTGTTTAGACTAATGACGATTGCCGAGCAACAAAACGCAACCTGTCTTATTCAAACTTGGGTTCCGGAGGTGGTGAGGAGCATGCTCAACATTCAAAAATATTTGCTCAGTGAACTTTCTCTGAGAGAAAAATACAGACTCCCACCAATATCTATTTTAGCTACAATAACAAATAAGAAAGATAAACTTGAAGATACAGGGACTGTTAATCAAGAAAATCTGCCCGAATTATTTAATAAACCAGATGAAGAAACGATCTTTATCGACACCGCATCATATGAGCCATTTAGAAGTACTGAAAAATCCGAATAAAGAGCTTCGCGAAACCTCGCGCGTGCTTTCTGTTGTGGAAATTCTTTCTGAGAAGTACCAAACCTTAGCAGACAATATGATTCAAACCACCAAAGAAGAAAATGGCGTTGGTCTTGCTGCTCCACAGATCGGTGAACATGTACGTTTAATTATTTGTGATACTGGCAAAGAACTAGTGCCATTTTTCAACCCCATTATTACTGATTTTTCAACTAAACTAATGGTTAGCGAAGAAGGCTGTCTTTCGATTCCTGGTGTTTTTGGCTTAGTAAACCGTCATCGAACGGTTAAGGTTGAGGCGCTAACGAGAGATGGTGAGAAAATAAAGCTAACCGCAGGTGGGCTAATTTCTACTATTTTTCAACATGAAATTGATCACTTAGACGGGATTTTATTTATTGATCGAGCTACGATTTTAAAGGATGCCAAAACCGGTAAACGCATCGAGATATAATTTATGAATATAGTATTTTTCGGCACACCAGATTTTGCCAGAGATTTTTTAAAAGAGCTCTATGAAGATCAAGATATAAATATTTGTGCAGTCGTTGCTCAAAGTGACAAACCGGTTGGCCGAAAACAAATACTCACTCCCCCTGCTACAAAAGTATTTGCCCTGCAAAACAATATTCCAGTCTTGCAACCTGAAAAACTTAAGGATCAAGCGGTACTAGAAGAGCTCAAGAAGTTTAATGCTGATATTTTTGTTATCGTGGCCTACGGAAAAATTATTCCACAAAATATTCTAGATATACCAAAACTTGGTAATATAAACGTTCACCCTTCAAAATTACCAAAATATCGCGGTCCTTCACCTTTACAGGCTGTAATTGAGGCCGGAGATTCAGAAACTGCAATTTCAGTAATGTTAATCGATGATAAAATGGACCACGGTCCTTTACTAGCTCAGCAAACTCTAAAACTCGATGCACAAGAAACGCCGGAAACGCTACGTGCTAAAGTTGTAACGATTGGCAGTCCACTCTTGGTAGCCACACTAAAAAATTTCGTTGCAGGTAAAATCATCCCACAAGATCAAGATCACGAAAAAGCAACTTTCTGTAAACTGCTCGAAAAAGAAGATGGTGAAATAGACTGGCACATACCAGCTGAAATCATAGAACGTCGGCGCAGAGCATACGATCCTTGGCCGGGCGTCTACACCAATTTAAGTTTCGAAGATGCGGGTAAGGTTCAGAAAATAAAAATCCACTCCTTGAAATTTATTAGTCCGGATTGGTTTAGTGAAAGTCTAAAGCCTGGTGAGGTCCGAATTTATGAAAAAAGACTACTTGTCGGAACCGCAACAGTGCCAATTGAGATATTAAAACTTCAACCTGAAAACAAAGCAGTTATGGACGCAAAAGCCTACATTAATGGCAATCAGGAAATCAATGGAAAAATACTTGGGTAAACCCAAGTATTTTTAATAAAAAAATCCGTCATTCCTGACAGATTGAGCCGTGAGTTAAGTTAACGAACCCGCGTCATCCCTGCGTTTCTCGCTGTAACTCCAGCCAGTCGTCGCGCATAATGGCGAGAACTACCTCATCGAGATATTTTCCAGTCCTAAAAACCTTTTTCCGCAGAAGTCCCTCTCGAACATAGCCACAGGCTTCCTGGCATTTGATTGAGGCTTTGTTTTCTGCAATGACAGCCGTTTCGATTCGGCGAAGGTTCATTTCCATAAAGGCATGCCTGAGCAGAAGCTTTTTTGCCTCCTTGGCGTAACCCTTATTCCAACAATCAACCTCACCGATCATTGTTCCCGTGGTTCCAGTACGATCAATCCAGTTGATATTGTGGATTCCCATAGTCCCAATAGCACGGTCGGCTTCCTTCAGAACAATAACAAATATACGGTGGTTGGCTGATCCCATCATTTGCCTCAGGAACTCAGCCTCCTGCAGTTTCGAAATCGGACCTCGAGTAACAAGGTATCTTCGCACCTCTGGGTCATTAATCCATCTTTGGAAATTGTGAACATCCTCCATCTCAATCGGGCGAAGGTACAGCCGATCACCATCAAGAAATAAGACTCGACTACGCTTCGATACGTTAATCTTGTTCATCTTACCTCCAGTAGTTGAGGTTAACAGTTTTTTTTTCTAATGTCAAGCATTTTATCAGCCTTCAATCTTGCTACCTAAGACTGGGCTCATCTTTACAACATTTCTGACCTGAGCTATTTGTGTCTTTTTACTCATTAAACGTTTCTTTTCCATACCTTTAAAATCTATAAAAGGCACCACGAAAATCATATATGCGAAACCTATTGGATGATTCAAATAAGGTGAGAAGATATTACTGATAAACAAAATTACGAGTCCACCACCTAAACCTAAAACTAGCCAACTATGACCGTGATTGTTCATTGTAAAACGCACTCCAACCATCATTACGGCAAAATACCAGGCAAAAGCAATTAAGCCCAAAATTCCCATCTTCAACCACAAATCCTGGTACCCCCACTCAAATCTATAAGTAGTCACCACCCCACCCTCATAAGCTGACCGCACACGAGGATCGTCTGAGGTATAAGTAACTTCATGGCCAAAGCCATTACCTACAATCGGTGCCTGCCATATGTCTGTCATCATTGGTGTAAGTAGTGACCAGCGACTCGAAACAGCTACCTCCCTATTGGTATCTGACGAGGTCGAATAAAAAACGGCGTCTTGTATATTTGGCTGAGCAGGAAATGGAAAAATAACCGTAAACAATGCTAGACCAAAACCTAATAAACCTAAACCGATTGCCTTAAATAATCTTTTTCCAATATTGAAAATTGGCCTCTTACCCTCAAAAAAAGCTAGGCACCAAATAATAAACAATGCGCTACCAAGTCCCAATATAAAACTTCGAGACATCGATAAGAGAGTGGTAGAAACTGTACCAATTACTAAAATCGAAACTAAATCAGGTAGTTTTTGATTACGCCACATAATCATCATACTTGAAAATAATACCGAAAGCGCAATCACAACAAATATTTGCGATTGCATAAATATTCGGTACCAGTACCCACTACCACCAAGGAGTTGTGCGCCTAAATGATTAGTAACCTCCCCATTATTATTAGCAACTGTTTGTAATGTAACCTCTGCTAAGCGCGAATCGCGCACAAATGTGTAGATGTGACTCAAAATTTTACCATCAAGGTGCGTAAACAAATATGAAAGTAGGAGCGTGAATATAACCAGCCAAACAGTGGAGCCTGTAAAAACTTGCAGTAGCTCCCGTTTTTTTAATTGATTCCAGTTTATAGAAATGACCGGCAATAAATAAAAAATTGTTAAATATCCGTTCATGTCATCGAACGCTTTTGAAAAATCATTTTTTAAAAAACCAACCCCAGTCCCCAAAACAATGGCAACGAGTAAAATGAGCCAAGGTGTGTCTCTGAACGAATCAAACTTAATTGTGAGCTTCTTAGTTAACAGAAGGTAGAGCCAAGCTAGCATCACCGCTGAAAAAATCACAATTCTAATTGAAACCGAAAAACCCAAAATAGACGCTTCAATCAAGTGCCCATGACCACCCACAAAAATTTCAGTGAACGCAAGTAAAAGCCCAGTGGAAAGAGATTCTTTCGATACAAAAAGTGTTATTAAACTAATTCCGATTAAAACTGGCAGTTCAAACCCAGAACCTCTCACTACAATCGCTATTAAGTGCATCCCCACTATTAGCAGAAGTATTTGCCAAGTTAGTTTCCCAAAGAATTGTTTTGAAAACATATTTATAAATAAATATAAACTATTTTTTTATAAGTGCTACAAGGTGACCAAGCCCGATAAAGACTGGTGATAAAATCCACAAAAATAGCCAAGCTGGAATGCCGACGTGTTTTTTTACATATTTTCGCAAACTCTCCCGCATCCACTTCTGTTTTTTCAGTGTCGGGATTTGCTCAAACATATGGCCTTTAATATGAGTGATCTCCGTATCCGAATAGTGTCTTATTTTCCAGCCAGCATCGTGGGCCATTTTGCAATAATCCACTTCTTCAAACCAAATAAAATATCGTTCATCAAAATAGCCAATATCATTAATAAGTTCCCGGCGAATCCACATAAACGCACCCATTATCGAATCCACATCTTGAGTTTCAAGCGGATCTGCGTCCCGCATCATATATTTATCCACGGCTTTGGTTTTCAAAAAATGCGGAACTTTCAGCATTACCAAAGTCTGATCTAACAGTTTTGGGAATCTGCGGATACTGTCCTGTATCTCACCGCCCGGGTACTTAATCAAACAACTGCCAACGCCAACCTCTGGATTATGATCGAGTTTTTCTGCCATCTGCGCTAAAACGCTTTCACCGAATTTTGTGTCGGGGTTAAGAAGCAACATATAGCGTGCCAAACCTCGTTTCATTCCTAAATTAACCGCTGCTGCAAATCCAAGGTTGGCACTGTTCTTAATATATTTTGCGTAGCTGTATTGTTTTACTAGTGCCTCAGTATCTTCACGACCCGCGTTGTCGACCACGATCATCTCATATTTAATATCAACCGACATTTCAACGGAGTCAAAGCACTGTTTTAACAGCTCAAGCTCTTCTTTATAAGTTACAATAACAATCGAAACATCGGGTACTTCACTGTCGAGGATTGGCTTGATTTCGTTTTCAATCATATAGTTATATCAATTTTTGTAATTTTTGAAACTGAGCTTCAGCCGTAAACTCGGCCAGTGTTCTATCTCTACCCGCGAGACCCATTTTTAGACATAAACTTTGGTTCTCGACAAGTCTTATAATCGCGGATTTGAGTTCTTCTTGACTATCATTGATTAAAATCCCTGTCTCGTTATCTAAAACAGCCTCATCTACACCTGGATGGTTTACTGCAATTGACGGTAATCCAAATAAGCCTGCTTCTAAATAGACTATGCCAAAACCCTCTCGGTCGGTGTTTGTTTTGGAAGTTGGCATCACAAAAATATCTGCTTCTTTGTAAATTTCCGGTAGATCTTCATCTGCAACTTCTGTTCGTAGTTCCACCTGATCTTCAAGTTTATACTCCGCTATTTTTTTCAAAATTTCAGTTTTCATTTCACCGTCGCCAACAATGAGATATTTTACATCTCTTAAATTCTTCAATACTTCAAGGATCTTCAAATGACCCTTCCGCTCAACTAAACGACCAACTGTTAATAGTTTTACGGTTTTTCGATTTAGGCGGTTAGGAATATGGGATGTTTTGATTAAAGCGTCAGATACTACCGGGTACACAACCAGTGAATCTACTCCACAAAATTTCTTTACTTCGTTTGCGAGCGCCTGCGAATTTACAGTGACCACTTTTGCTTTTTTTAGAATTTTCCGAGCAAAATAAGCTCTAGCAATATTCCTTCGAGCTAAATCAAAGTCCATACCGTGTAACATTACTAAGTATGGTTTACGGATCTTTCTAAGTGCGTTTCCAATCGGATATATGTGACTCGTCCAGATTTCGTCGTAATCTACCGCAAGCGTTTGTATTTTTTTAACTAATTTCTTTCCTCGTGGAAAATTCGTTGGCCAATATTTAATCACAATATTTTCGCCCAAAACCTGCTTAAGTGCAGATAAATAGCGTGCAACCCCACCTCTTTGAGGTGTAAAATCAGGCGTTGGAAGTAATATCCTCTTCGACATAACCTGCTTTTTTAAAAATTAAATTTTTAAAAGTTTTGAAGTGCTCTAAAGTTAAAGACTTAAATAAAAATGCAGCAGTAATATAAACAATTGCACCTATTGGCACAGCGAGTGAAAAATGAATGTAAGGTTTTATTAGGATAACTGCAAACGCCATTAATAACGCTGATATGAGCAATCCGCCTGTTTGTTTAAAGAGGTCTTTCAAAGAAATATTGATAGCTTTTTTAGCAAACAACCAACCGCTCAAAAACATAAAACTAAAACTTACAAGAGCAGAAATACTAGCGCCTGAAGTGCCATAATTTGGAATCAAAATAAGATTCATTATTACATTTATAATCATCGTAACCCCCATTACAGCGGTCTTTATGTAGTGTCGGTTTGTAGCATTTAAAAGTGAACCAACTGGAAAATCAAGGAATATAGGGATTAGACCAAAAACCAGAATTTGAAGCGGTAAAATTGAGTTCAAAAACTCTGCTCCATAAAAAGCTTGAATAATTTCAGGCGCTATCGACCAAAGACCAAAAACTATTGGAAAACCAAGTAAGGCCATATACCAAAAAGCACTTAGCAGTGTTTGCTTGAGCGCTAGTTTATCTTCAGCTTGTGCACTCATTGTTGGGTAAAGCGCTGCTACGAAAGCGAGTGGTAGGAACTGAAAGGCATATGTTAACTTATACGCAACTGCATACTCACCAACTGCTATATCCCCCACTACTTTTGATAAAATCAGTGAGTCAACATAAGAATAAACTTTAACAAAAATTGCAGCTAAAAAGAATGCAAAAGACATCGAAAGCACCTTCTTGCTCATACTTAGTTTTGGCACAAGCGCTTCCCAGCCTAAATAGCGAACAATCTGAACAGAGCTAAAAAACATATTCCAAACACTCCCGAGAAGCAATGCCAAAATTAGCAAAGGTAAAGTTACATTATCTGTTGCTATTAAAATTATTCCAACAACAAGGGTTAGTGATTGACCGACAAATATTCCAATCGATTCATATTTTAGATTTTGCAAACCTCGCATTACTCCAAAACAAGTAACCGTCACCGCGTCCGCAATCATTACTAGAGTTGCAATATGAACTAGTTTTATAACATCTGCATCATAGTGCAGAAATATTGGGGTAAAGTATGTTAAAACAGCTGCCAGTGGTATGAAAAATAATTTTAAACCAATAACATTTCTAACCCAAATTTTAGCATCCTCCTTAGCCTTAGCTACTTCACGAATTACCACCGAAGTTAAGCCAAAATCCGTAACTGCCTGAAAAACCATTGTAACTGCAATAGCTAAAAAGTATTTCCCAGTTCCCTCAACTCCAATTGAGCGCGCGATAATTGTAAAATAAATAAAAGAAATAGCCTTAACAGCTACCATTGCCATGGTATAGTACATGGTATTTTTAGCGAGTTTTGGTGAAGTTGACATGCGGATATAATACGTCAGTTATCCCTTTCTATCAAGTAATTTATTGACTATTTAACCGAATCCGATACTATAAATAAGGGGTGTGGAATGAAGTACTCAAGCCTTGAAGACACAATTAGAGAATTTCGTGTCCTGGTGTATTTAATGTATGTTGTTGCAACACTGTTTATTACTGCCTATCTACTTAGCTCGTTTCATAAACATGAGGCACAGCCGATCTTCTACCTATTTCCTGGACTCGTGTTCCTGATAATTAGCCATTATTTTGCAACCCAGTATTTTACCAAGGATCACGCATACAGGCTGACAACACTCACCTGCTATACTACCTTCTTGATGATTGTAGCAATTGCAGTCATTTTCTAACCCAGCTACGCTGTGGTTTTTTTGTACAAAAAAAATCCCCTTTTGGGGATTTTTTTTGAATTTATCGTTTTCGCCACTGTTGTGAACGTCGAGCTTTTCGAAGTCCAGGTTTCTTTCTTTCTTTTACTCGAGCATCTCGAGTAAGAAGTCCAGTAGCCTTAATAGCAGCCTTTAGTTCCTCATCCATTTTTACAAGTGCGCGCGCAACTCCAAGTCTCACAGCGTCTGCTTGTCCCTTCATTCCACCACCTAAAACTCTAACAGTAATGTCAACGGTTTCAGTCTTACCAACTCCAATAAGTGGTAGTGCGGCAATCTCTTGAGTTGCAGCAGTGTGGAAGTATTCCTTTAGCTCTTTGTCGTTTACGGAGAATTTTCCAGTTCCGGCTGGGTAAAGTCTTACCTGAGCAGTAGCTTCTTTCCGTCGACCTATTGCTTGTACGTATGTTTCAGCCATATTATGAAATATTCAATCGATTCATTCGCTCAACTCGGTGCTTGTTTTTAGGAAGCATTCGTGAAACTGCGAACTCTAGGACCTTTCGTGGATCTTCCGCGAAAATTGCTCCCATTACCTTTGTTGTAAGTCCACCTGGATAACCAGAGTGACGGTAATATTGTTTCTGATTAAGCTTTTTACCAGTGATTTTAACCTTTGCGATATTTTCTACCACAATTACATCTCCAGCATCGATATGAGCCTGGTATGTTGGCTTGTGCTTTCCAATAAGGTGGGTTGCAATATCAGTTGCAATTCTTCCCAAAGTCTTATCGGTTGCATCAACCTTATAAGTATCTCTATTTACTGTAGTCATATTAAACTAGTTCTAAAATTACAACTTCAGCTCCATCTCCCTTACGGTGACCCATCTTAACGATTCGAGTATATCCACCGTTTCGGTCCTTGTACTTAGGTACAATAACCTCAAGAAGCTTGTTTACCGGCTGTTCTGTTGTAAAGAAAGCTAGTAAATTTCGTCGTGCTGCTAGGTTATCCTTTTTTGCGGCTGTAATTAGCTTCTCAACAACTTGTTGAGTTACCTTCGCCTTTCCAAGTGTAAGCTTGATTCTATCGTAGATAATTACGCTAGTTGCAAGATCACGAAGAAGAGCTTTCCGAGCGGATACCTTTCTTTTTAATGTTTTTGTAGTATTTCGATGTCGCATATTTATTCTTCAGTTTCCTCAATTTCTTCGGAAATGTTTTCAACCTCTTCTTTAGTTTCATCAATTACTTCTTCAGCATCCTCTGAAGCAGCTGCAATTTTCTCTGTTAGAGAAGCGTGCGCTAGCTGACCTTCGATCCAGTTAAAGTGGTTAAGAAGGATTTTTACTGCATCACCCACAGCTTCCTGTGCTGAAACAGTACCGTCAGTTAAGATATTCATGTTAACTTTGTCGTAGTTAGTAATTTCACCAACACGAGTGTTTTCAACAGTGATTCCAACATTCACAACTGGGCTGAAAAATGCGTCCATAGCCATTACACCAATATCATTGCCAGTTGAATTCTGTTCTTCCGTAGGAACGAAACCGCGACCTCGACCAACTGTAATTTCCGCGTGGAAAGTTGCAGATTTATCTGTCATTGTAGCGATCACTAGATCTGAGTTTACAATTTCAACATCAGCGTTTCCGCTAATATCTTTCGCAGTAACTTCACCCTGTCGACCTGTCACCTCTAGATTAAGGATTATAGGTTCGTCTGTGTGAACTTTTAAGCGAAGCAACTTGAGATTTAAGATGATCTCGAGCGTATCTTCTTTCACGCCCTCAATAGTTGAGTATTCGTGATTAGCACCTTTGATCTTAACAGCAGTAACTGCAGCACCCTCCAAAGAGGAGAGCAACACACGCCGAAGGGCGTTTCCTACCGTCGTTCCATAACCATGATGAAGTGGCTCGATCGTTAGAATCGATTCATTCTCTAGGTCTCCGTCCCGGAAGGACATTTTTGATGGAAGAAGGATGTTCTCCATAATATATGTTAATAATTGATGAAAAATTATTTATCGTGAATAGAACTCAATGATGAGTTTTGGATCGTAAACTTCTTTTAGATCCTCACCTTCTGGTAAACTCACAACCTTACCTTCTTTTGTACCTAGATCAAGATGTAGCCACCCTGGCACAGTTTGATTCTTCAACCGGTCATCTAGTTCGTTGAAAATTGGCTTTAAAACTTTGTTTGGGCGAATAGTAATCACATCGTCAACCTTAACAGTATATGATGGAATATTTACCTTCTGTCCATTTACACAAAAGAGTGCGTGACTAACCAATTGTCTAGCTTGTGGTCTTGTTTTAGCAAAACCTAGTCTGTAAACCGTGTTGTCTAGTCGCATTTCAAGTAGACGTGGTAGGTTTTCAGCTGTGTTTCCTTCCATTCTTGAAGCCTTTGTAAAGTAGTTTCGGAACTGTTTTTCTAACAGACCGTAAAGTCGTTTAGCTTTCTGTTTTTCACGAAGCTGAATTCCGTAAACTGAAAGTCGAGCTGGACGTTTTCCACTATTTCCACCGTGTTGCCCTGGAGCAGACGGTCGTCTTTGCATTATTTTGAGTACTTTGTCACCGGTTGAAAGTGCAACACCTTCTCGTCGGCTCATTTTACCCATTTTTTTGAGTGTCTTTCCCATATCAATTCGATATTCTAAATTTCTATGTTAGATCCGTCGAGGACGTCTAGCACGGCAACCATTATGTGGCACCGGTGTTGTCTCCTTAATAGAAACAATATTAAATCCTTTTGCGTTAAGTGTTCGGATTGCTGAATCTCGTCCATTACCAATTCCAGTAACGAAAACTTGTAGATCCTTCATACCAAGCGCTTCAGCCTTATCTGCAACCTTGTTTATGATGATACTTGCAGCGTAAGGAGTTGCCTTTTTAGGTCCCTTAAAACCGCAGTTTCCAGCACTTGCCCAAGTTAGCACGTTTCCATTTGCGTCGGTTAGTGTAACGATGGTGTTGTTAAGTGTTGACTGAACGTAAGCTCGTCCTTTTGGATGTGACTTAACAGTTCGTTTCTTTCCTTTTGCTGTACGAATAAACTTAGGTTGTTTTTTCTCAACTTTCTTTTTATCATCAGCAGCTACTTCAGTAGCTTCAGTCGTCTCTTCGATTGTGATTTCTTCTTCTGTCATAATCTTTTAAGATTTGAGTATGAATTTTCTAGGTCTTAGAGATGGTTCGACGTCCACTTCCTGCTGTTGACCGTTTGTTTCCTCGAACTGTTCGAGAGTTAGTCTTGGTTCTCTGTCCACGCGCTGGTAGGCGTTTTGTGTGTCGAGAACCTCGGTAAGAACCGATTTCCTTAAGTCGTTTAATGTTTCCTGAAACATCACGTCTTAATTCTCCCTCAACTCTGTATTCTTTTTCTACAACCGTACGAACAATGTTTTCTTGGTCGATTGTAAGATCCTTAACTCGGACGCTTTCATCGATATCTACCTGCTTCAAAATCTTTTTTGAAGTTGTAGGGCCAATACCATGAATATAGGTAAGCGCGATTACGATTCTTTTATCTGATGGGATTGTAACTCCTGCGATACGTGCCATAATATATAATTATTTGCAAACAAAGCTAATTTAGCCCTGTCGCTGTTTATGCTTTGGGGTCTTACAAATAACATGAACTCGTCCTTTTCGACGGATTACATGACAGTCTCTACATATCTTTTTTGCTGACGATCTTACTTTCATAATATCTATTTTTATCAGAAAATCACCCAAAATTAGCGGTGATCTTCAACTAAGGTCGACATATCGTATTAAAATCTATACGTGATGCGTCCTTTTGTGAGATCATAAGGGCTGATCTCAACTTTGACTTCATCTCCTGACATTATACGGATGCGAAATTTGCGCAACCGGCCGGAAAGATGAGCGATTAATTCCTGATCGTTCTCAAGTTGAACGCGGAAATTGCCACCGGGAAGTGACTCTTCCACAGTGCCTCGCATTTCTATAAAATCTTTTTCTGCCATAAGCTGATGAAAGTATATACTAACTTACAATTTTTGGCAAGAAGTAGTCAGATTTCAATGCTTTGAGATCTTACTAGACAGACCAAATATTGTCAAGAATATGTGAGTATTAACAACTTAATTAGTTATAATTAGCCAGCGCACTGAAAAACTACATAAAAAATGTAGTTTTTTGTTGTTTAACCCAAAATTGCTTTAATTCTACGGATTCCAGCGCTTGAAGCTTCCTCTTTTTGTAATGTAAAGTGGCCAAGTTCAGCAGTATTTTCAACATGTGGACCACCACAGATTTCACTCGAGTAATCCCCAATAAAATAAACCTTTACCTGATCACCAACGCTCTCGTATTTATCTTCAAATAGACCAATCGCTCCCCTTTTCTTTGCTTCAGCCACTGTTAATAACTCCTGATGAACCGATAATTTTGCATCAATTTGCGCGTTTACAATATCTTCAACCCGTTTCTTCTGTTCATCTGTCATCTTTTCTGGGTGACTAAAATCAAACCTTAGTCTCTCCTGGGTAATATTTGAACCTTTTTGCTCAACGTGATCTCCAAGAACGTCTCGCAGTGCTTGGTGCAAGAGATGTGTTGCTGTATGTAGTTTTCTTGCTTCAACAGAATCGTCAACTAATCCGCCAGCAAATTTCTGACCAGCGCCAGCTCGACTCAATTCTTGATGGTTAACAAATTCAGATTCAAAAAGCTGTCTTTCAACTTTTTGACCGTACTCTGAAGCAATTTCTTCAGTGAGCTCCAAAGGAAAACCATAAGATTGATAAAGATCAAAGGCGTCCTTGCCAGTAATTTGGTTTTGTTCGTCCCAAAGCTTTTGAAGTTGTTTAAGTCCTTTTTGTACTGATTTATCAAATTTCGCCGCCTCTGTTAGTAACACTTGTACCAAACGATCCCGCTGTTCATCCAAAATTGGGTAACCAGCCCTTAAAGACGCTATAATCTCATCAACAACCTGCTCCACAAGATCCACTGAATCGATATTGAGTTTTCTCGCATGACGAATAGCTCTACGTACCAGTCGGCGTAAAATATAACCCTGATCTTTGTTGGATGGCTCAATGCCGTCCGATATGATCATAACCGACGACCGCAAGTGATCAGCGATAATTCTCATTGAAACACCAGTTTGATGTTCTGCATCGTATTCTTCCCTTGCTAAAAGAGAAATTCTTGCCAAAATTCCAGTAAATAACTCAGTTTCGTAAACACTCTTTTTTCCTTGAAGTACCGCTGTTGTGCGTTCAAGACCCATTCCGGTATCCACATTTCGTTTTGCAAGCGGAAGAAGGGCTCCGGATTCATCTTTATTAAACTGCATGAACACATTATTCCAAATTTCGACCCAAGCGTTATTTTCAGGATCAAAATCTTCCGGTGCCTCACCTTCTCCGGTCCAATAAAAAATTTCTGTGTCCGGTCCCTGGGGTCCTGTGTGCTTACCACCAGCTGGCCACCAGTTCTGCTCATTGTTCAGTTTTGCGATGCGACCTCGACTAACACCGAGTGCTAACCATTTTGTAAAAGCTTCTTCATCAAAAGGCGCATTCTCATCCCCTTCAAACACACTAAATGCCAATTTTTCAAGAGGGATATTGAGCCACTCAGGGGAAGTCAGGAACTCAAAACTCCACTCAATGCTTTCGTTTTTGAAATAATCACCAAGCGACCAGTTTCCAAGCATTTCAAAAAAAGTTAGGTGAGTTCGATCGCCAACCTCATCAATATCACCGGTTCGAACACATTTCTGATAATCAACCAAACGTGTTCCAGCTGGGTGGTCCTCCCCCATTAAATATGGAACCAGAGGATGCATACCAGCGGTTGTAAATAAAACCGAAGGATCGTTCACAGGAACCAGTGAAGCACTTGGTATTTCTCGATGCCCTTTTGAAGCAAAAAATTGAATATATTTTCGTCGAAGTTCGTTTGCAGTCATAGTGCAGAAACTATACCAGATTAGTTATAATTATCAAGATATTTGTTGAAGCAAAATATTCTTTCAAAACTAAAGAGACACTAGCTAATACTTTTGATAAATAAATAAATAAATGTCGTACTCTACAACCCACCTCTTTATTTTCACTAGCCAATCTCGGTAACTATTTCCTCTTCAACCTTAACCTTTTTTATTAACTTACGTCTGAGTGCACTAATAAACACTGTCATTTCCTGACTCTTTAGAAGTAGTGCCGTTAAGGCGTAAACAAATAGTCCCACTGTTCCAGCCACAAAACCTTGAGTAAATATCCCCAAAACAGTGTCGATATTCAAATAGATGTCAAGAAGTTGTTTTAAAGCCTGAGTTACAAACGCAGCTACGAGTCCAGCTGATAAAAGTGTAATAATAGTTTTGAAAATTCTTCCCTCATCTAGCGAGCCCAGACGTTTTCTTAGCGGAATCCACAAAATTATCATTTGCACTATGGCCGATATTGAATAGGCCATTCCTAAACCTAAAACTCCAAATTCTTTTGTTAGGATTAGTGCCGAGATAATATTAACTAGTCCGGTTGCGAGACCAACTATAAACGGGGTTATTGTGTTATCCATTGCAAAGTAACCACGTACCAATACAAAGACGATTGACTGCGCAAAGAGACTGACTGCGAAGAAGCCTAAAGTATTCGCAGTTAAAAATGTTGCTTCCCAGTCAAAGACTCCGGAACCAAGAACAACTCGAACAATCTGAGCTCGAAGCAGAATAAACATTACAGTTGCTGGAATAATAAAAAGAAGAATCTGTCTAATTGTCTGAGAGAACGATTTTATAAATTCCTCGGTTTTGTTTTTGTTTAGTAATTCACAAAAAGTTGGAAATGCAGCGATTGCGTAAGAAATGGCAATAACGCCGACCGGGAAAAAGTTTAGGTTGTACGCAAACTGTAAAACTGTCACTGAACCCGCAGTGAGTGTTGTGGCAATAACAGTCATTGCCACAAAATTTATCTGATTCACAGCCAGACCCATAACCCGCGGAGCCATATGTTTTAGCATATACTGCGTGTCCTTATCTTTCCAAATAAGTATTGGCTGGTAGCGGTAACCTAGTGAAAAAATTCCGGCTGACTGCAATAGCAAATGCAAGATCGCGCCAAAACCTACGCCCCAGGCAAGGCCGATCTGACCTAAAATTGGGACGAAAAATATAGCTCCGGCGATAATTCCAAAGTTATAGAAAATTGGCGCTAAAGAATACAGAACAAATCTCTTAGCCCCCTGTAAAGCTGAACCAAAAACCATTGAAATCGAGAGGAAAAACTGTGCTGTAAACATTATCCGAGCCATTTCAACCACCGCCCTTTGCTTATCTGCATCAAAACCAACTGCCACAAAAGGCACCAACTGATTCATAAAAATAATTGCAAGCAAAATTGCTACACCAAAAGCAATTGCAATTAAATTTAACAATTTATTTGTTAAAAGCCAGGCTTTTTCTCTGGCATTTTCCGAATAGTTGCGTGTAAACAGCGGAATAAAGCTTGCTGATAAAGCTCCAACTACGATTAGCTGAAACAAAAAATCCGGTACTCTAAAAGCCGTAAAATAGATATCGAGCGTGTCGCCCGCCCCAAACTGACCGGCTAAAATGCGGTCGCGAATAAACCCGACAACGCGGGAAAGAATAGAAAACGAGGCGACAATGACTGCCGCACTCGTTATCGTGCTTGACTGACCATTTATAAATTTCTTGAACATGTACTACTTATTCTTCGGTTTCTGAGTTTTTGCCCTTTTAGAGGTAGGTTTTTTTGTTGGTTTTTTGCTTTCTGTCTTCTTCACAATTTTCTTTTTCGCTGGTTTTTTTGAAGTTTTCTTGGTTACTGCAGACGCAGATGCTATCTTTTGAAGACCATCTGAATCTGGCAAATCTTTTTGCTCAGTTTGAGCAAGCTCGTCTTCTCCCAAATCCCCTTCTTCGAGAAGTCCTTTGTCCTCTAGACTGTCTGCTGTGTCGTCTAAAGCCTCGTCATCAGAGTCCATCTCTAAATCATCATCTAAACTGTCGAGACCCTCGATACCTTCTTCTTCATCATCAGTCTCTTCCTCAGTATCTGCTTCTGATTCTAAAGGATCTGCATCTTCTGACTCTTCTTCAACACTTTCGCTTTTATTATCCTCGATATCTAAATCAGATTCTGATGACTCGTCGTCGATAATTTCTTCATCGTCTTCGGCTATTTCTTCCTCCGTTTCTTCATTTTCGTCGACGACCATACTGTCTTCGTCTTCCTCAATCACATCTTCATCTTCGACAGTATCCTCGGTATTTTCGTCCTCGATATCGCTATCAATCTCATCTTCTTCATCGTCCTCCTCTTCTACATTTTCGCTTCTTTCTATAATTTTTGCGTTCTTTGCAGTTTTTCCACTTCCACCTTTCTTTAGCGCGAGCGCTATGAATGCGAACATTAATAGTCCTAGCCCGCCAATTATAACCTTCACATATGGATTTGCTAGGTGGAAAAACGAGATCTGAATTTCCTCGGAGTCCACTTTTACATTTCCAGCCTGATCAGTTACTGAGAGTTTTACTAAGTATTTTCCTGGTTTCAAAAATTTATGCTCAACCTGCGACTGTTGTGAAATTGAACTATCGCCAAAGTCCCATTCAACCTGAATATTGTCGTTTGGATTTAATGACCTAAAACTGTAGGTTTTCCAGTCTATTGGCGAATAAACAAAAGAAGCATTTGTTGAGACAAGAATTAAATCGTTTGATGCAATTTCATTTGCTTTTTGTATATTTGAGTCAAGCGGTACCGCATCTTTAGAATCAGTAGCGCCATCACCGTCTGTGTCACTATTATTTGGATCTGTACCCAATACCGCTTCCTGACTGGCGTTTAAACCGTCACTATCAACATCAGCGCTTAAATCTGAGGCTGGATCTGGCGTAGGTTCGCTGGCTGGAATATCGTTTTTCGCGAGTGAATCATCGACTGGAGCTTCGCTAACTGTTGTAGTTAAGACCGGGTCAAAAACTGGGTCTGCCTGGACTACGGCACTCACTACTGGTTCATTACCCGTTATATTTGGATCAAGCGGAGCTGGATCTTTTGCATCGCCAACTCCATCACCGTCTGTATCTGCGTTAAAAGGTGAGGTGCCGAGTTCAGCTTCAACTGCGTCTGTAAGCCCATCATTGTCGTCGTCATCATCACAAACATCACCCATGCCATCATTATCAAAATCAAGCTGGTCGGTATTTGCCGTGTTTACACAATTATCTCGATCGTTTGGAACAGTATCGTAATCATCGTCAACAACAATACTGAACAGTGTTGTAATCGCTACATCATTTGCTGGATTAGTGTCAGCCGGATCTGTTCCTTTAATTTCGGCGCGAATATTAAAATTGCCGTATGGCACCACAAAGTCCGCCCACACATCTTCGTTTGCACCACCACTAGCAGCTGAAACTATTTGACTTGGCCCAATAGGCTCACTGCCTTTATAAAAGAAAACATAGCCGGAAATATCGATATCGCCTTCATTCTTAATTGTTGCATAGATACGGATAGTGTCTCCCGCAACCAAAGTGGGTTCTGAAAAACGAATACCACTTGCATAGATACCCATGTCTGGCGCAGCGAGCGCAGCAAACGGCATTATGAGTAAAAATGAAGCTGTAATTATTATTCGTTTAAACATATGATTGCAGTATAGAGGAAAAGTAGAATTGTTCGAAGTGGACAACTATTGTCTTAAAGTTGCGTGGGTTGGCCGTGTAATCCAAAGCTCCCTTGCGTAATCTTGGTGAATTTCTAGACGAAGTCTAAAAGTTGGGTGCACCCTTACCACCACATTTGCAAGTACTAAATTCTTATACCCGGAAATTTCAACAGAAACCGTCTCGCCGTTTTGTAAATGTAAATCTCGAGCGTCGGTATCTGAACAGGTTAAATGCGGTTTTGGAATAATAAGACCTGCCGATAGCTCAACCTCCCCAACCGGACCGACTAAACGACAAGGCGCCGCCTCCATTAGGGTTCCTGTTTTTACCTCTGGTAAATTTAAGCCCAAAAATATTGCTTCTGTTGGCGTAATTTCAACATGACTTCTAGCCCAGTTTGGTCCCAGAACTCTAAGCTCTAGCGATCTTTTTAATTTTCCGTAAACCTGTACGGTGTCGTCATAAATAAACTGTCCTTGCTGGGTATGCTCTGCGCCAATCGTCATAGCGTGACCAACGCCAAACAATTTTTTCTGATCATCTTCAGATAAATAAACGTGAGACGGAATAATATCAACTGGGATTGGCCTGGACATAAGTTATTTTTGACGGCGATCAATGCCGATAGTTAAAAACCAAAATACAATAATTGAAAACGTGATGATTACTGAAACAATAAGTACATCATCCGCAAACGGTAGTCGTTCCACATTCATTCCGTAGTAACCCGTAATAAGTGTTGGTGGCATTAAAACAACTGAAATAACCGTAAGAAGTCTAATTATCTCGTTCATTCTATGTGAAAGCAGTGATTCGTTCACCTCAAATAAACCATCAACAATATTTTTTAGATTATCACTTACCACACTGGTGTTATCAAGCGAGTCTTTAACGTCGTCGAAATAAATATTAAGTTCATTACCAATAAATGATTTTTTATTATGTTTGAACTGATCAACCAGCAACCGCTCTGGATCGATAATGTGTCTCAAAAATAAGATATTTCTGCGAAGAACCCCGAGCCGTTTTGTGGTTACTTTGGTGTTTAAATCATAAACCTGATTTTCAACCCTTTCCGTTTCCCTTACAAGTTCCCGTAAAATAACATTTGAGTCTCTAAAAATATAATCCAGCAGTTTATACAAAAAGTAACCAGTTGATTTTCCAAGGGCATCACGTTTTAAACCGGGGCTTCGTTTTACCCGAGCAAAGAAACGCTCCACTGTTTCAATTGGTTTACGTGAGGTAGTGATAACATAGTTTTTCCCTATGAATATCGCCAGATTTCGCTTAACTAACCTGTTACTCACAGTATCAAAAACTGGAATGTTTATAATAGAAAAAAGATAATATTTATAAACGTCGAGCTTAGAAAGTTCGGAGTCATCGCGGATGTCGTCAAAATCGAGCGGATGAAATTTGAATTCTTTACGTAAAAAATCAAAGTCAGCATCTTTCAATTCCGAAAAATGCAACCAAACCATGCTTCCGCTTTTTATTTGTTCGTGTGACATGTCCCCCTAGTTAAATTTGTAAAATCTATTACTCACTTTTTAAAATTTTTTCTTCTTTTTTTACATAAGACGCCACTGTTTTTCTATATCTACCAAAGCCAAGCATAGCAAAAATAAATAAGGCTATCGTAATAATACCAAATAAGTTAATTAGGAAAAGCTGAATTGCATCCATCATCAAACTCCAGTCAGTCGAACCAAGACCAATCCCGATGCTCACAAGTGGCGGTAACAGTGCCTCAGAAATTGCAACACCAGTAACCGCCTCTTTAATATGTTCGTACGAAAGAGCAAAGGCAGCCGCGGCACCAGCTGCAATAGCTACCGGAAACATGAAGGTAAAGTTGGTTGCTTCTAGAATTATTTTTGAGGAACCTAACGGTACGTAAAAAAATGTAATTAAAACTGCTGTTGTAACCGCAATCATCACCGAAACAAAAATTGAAATCAGCGAAAGTTTTAGCATTTTAAAATCCATTACTAACGCCCCCATACTCACACCCAAAATTGGCCAAAGAAGAGGAGAAACCAACATAGCACCAATAACAACAGATGGGCTACCGTTCAATAAACCAAGTGTTGCAATAACGCTCGAAAAAAAAACCAAGGCCATGAGGGTTTGTCGTGGCGAGCTTTCACGCACCACTTTATTTATAACCTCCGAATGATTTACATCTTGCGGATTGAATAGTTTATTCTTCTCCATATTATTTCTTCCTGTAATCAAATGAATAGTTGAAGGCGTTATGCCGAATTGGACCTAGAAGCAGAATGTGCAGTTCAGCTAGAGTAAATTTTATGGCAATGCTCAACATTCCATCTTTTTCTAAACGTCGATTTGAAACTGTTATTTCCACATTTGATAAAAAACCAAATTTTCCTATTTTATTAGCCCGAATAGCGTAATCATGGTCTTCGCAAAACAAAACCCCTTCGTCGAATCCATGGATTGCTTTATGCAAGCTCCGGCGGACTAAGATAAAAAATCCAGGTGCGTGCGGGTGTATATCTCCCCACATTCTAACATACTTATTATAAAACTTATGCCCAAAACGGTCGAGCTTTGAGCCAGACATTGGTACAACGTCCGCTGTTGCGATATCAAAACCCTTTTCCTGAAACTCTGCGAGCGCTTTTTTTAGAAAATTTTCATCGGTTAATTCCACATCTGCATCGAGAAACAGAATTAAATCCGTGGTTACCTTCCCTGCTCCGCGATTTCGACCAGGCCCTGGCATACCACCATCCACAACTACAGCTCCAAGCCCTGAAGCTATCTCTCTGGTTTTGTCTGTGGAGTGGGCATCAGCCACAATAATTTGTTCTGGCAACACCGTTTGCTTATTAATCGAACGCAAAAGTCGAGGCAAATTTTCCTCTTCATTTTTTGCTGGAATTACAATTGCAAGAGTAGCCATAGGTGTCTCCATTATATCAGTTTTCAGTTAAATAAAAAATTACAGACCTTAAAAAGTTAGTCTGTAATTTTTGTAAGTTCGTACATTGCGATTCCGGAAGCTACCGAAACGTTCAGCGAGCGTTTTTTTCCCATCTCAATTTCAAACAGTCCGTCAAGTAAAGCAACCGTATTCTGATCAATTCCCTCTACTTCGTTCCCGAGCACCACAGCCAATTTATTTGATTTTGCAAGTTCCGAGCTTTGCGCGGTACCAAGTTTAATCGAGCCTTCGCCCTGTTCAAGACCAAACACTTTGTAACCAGCCTCCTTCACTTTTTGAATAACCGTATTAATATCCCCACCTTCCCATGCGATTAAATCCTCTGCACCAAGCGCAACCTTTGAAATTTCCTTGCGCGGAGGCCTCGCAGTAATACCTGTTAAATATAATTTTTCAACATTAAAAGCTCCTGCGTTTCGAAAAATCGAACCTACGTTGTGCATACTTCTAATATTGTGAGCAATAACTATCATAGCAAAGAGCATAAACTTATTCCGAAGTTGAGTCAATAAATATACACAACAAAATACCAAAATATCGGAGTTTTCTTGACTAAAGTAAAGCAAAACCATATTATCTTTGCATTATGCATCTATGTCCAAATAAAGAAGTGTGCGGATCTTGTAGCTGGTCACACATTCCCTACGAAAAACAGCTCGAACAAAAACTTTCCGATATTAACGGTTCTTTTAAACTAAAGAGTTTAAAATTGAAGGTGAAAGAAATCATACCATCACCAGTAACCGAACATTACCGAAACCGAATGGATTTCGTGATTGACTTTGAAGGTAATGTCGGAATGAGAATGAAAGGTAAGTGGTGGAAGGTTATTGACAACCACTTTTGTTTCTTAGCTGATAAAACGATCGAGGAACTATTTACAGTTGTTCGCGACTGGACAAAAACTGCCAGATTATCATTTTTTGATCGAAAAGTCCACACTGGAATTTTGCGCTACGCAGTAATTCGAGTCACAAAAACTGGCGAGTCTATGCTAAACATCGTGACTAGCGCGCCAGCTAACAAAGAGGAAGAAGCCACAATTACTCAGGCTTTAAAAGATTTAGCAAAAAAGACTAGTGTGTCTACCTTAATCTGGGCGATAAATAGCACGATTACCGATGTGTCGTTTGGTGATGATCTGCGCGTGATTAGTGGCTCTGGTTTTATGACCGAGGAAATTAATGGTTTTAAATACATCGTTACACCGCAAGCATTCTTTCAAACAAATTCTCATGGCGCAGAATATCTCCTCTTAACTGTGAGTGAAATGGTTGGCAATGTTGAGAGTAAAACCCTACTTGACCTGTACTGTGGCAGTGGTTTCTTTTCTATCGCGCTTGCAAAACAAACAAAGAAAACTATTGGCATTGAACTAAACGAGCAGGCTATTGTCGACGCGAAACAAAATGTTTTGCTAAATAATATTTCTGGCGACATTGAATACTTCGACGCTAAAACAGAAGATTTTGATTGGAAAAACCTTGGAGCTGATGTAGTAATTTTAGACCCTCCACGTTCTGGAATGCACGACAAAGCTTTAGCTGATGTGCTTAGCGCCAAGCCAAAAACAATTGTTTACGTGTCTTGCAACTATAAAAATTTCGCTCGGGAAATGGTGCAACTTCAGGAATATTATGATGTTGAAGCTATAAAAGCCATTGATATGTTCCCGCACACCCCACACGTTGAGCTAGTTACCAAACTTGTTCTTAAATAGATGTAATTCAGTAAAAAAGAACGATTGACCGATTGTTCTTTTTTTGTTAGATTGACTAAGATTTTACAGGAGGTAAAGTGCCTAACAACCAAAAGAAGCTTACGCTCGAGCAACTCAAAGCGATGAGTCCTCAGGCTCAACAAATTATGATCGGCCTTATGACAACGCCGTGTCATCGCGCGTCCCAAGTAAAGCCGAGCATCTCGGCCAACCCTTCACCAACCGAAGCTCGCCTGGCGGTTGTGATGAGCTACCACCAGTCTGGAAAGCGCTAGATGTTGCTCAAAGCCCGTGCACCCGCAAAAGCGGGTGCTTATTTTTGTTAAAATTACTCAATTGTTATTGCATTAGCTCCGTATCAGGGAAATGCGCTGACCAAGCAAACCACATTACATCCATAAAATCCGCTAAAATTTTGACTTCCGGGTCACTAGTATAAACATAAACCGTATCCAGTGACTCGTCATAAACCGCCGTAATCTGTGTGTCTTCAATCATTTTAGATATACTCCCCTTTCCCTTAACCGCAGATTTTAAAAAAGCCAAATGCTGACCACTTGTGCCATAAACGCCGACCACAACTTCTTTAGCAGGCAAACGATCATCTGTACTTATAAGTGGGAATAGTGGCGAACCCACGTAATAATATGAATTTTTCTTTTGGTAAGAACCATACGGATCATTTTGATAATCTCTTAAAAAACCAGTGTTAACTGACAGCACTTTTGCGTTTTCGTATTTTTGTTTTGCTAGTTGCCAGTTACTCCAAATAACCGGTTCTGTATCTAAACCCTCACCAAATCGAGTTCCAGAAATTGCAGTTAGTAAAATTTGTGAAAATTCGCTATCACTTTCACGATCAAAAATAATCAAGTTACTGTTTAGTAATTTACCAGATACGCCAAAGTCAGACTGATCATTTGTAACCGCTATAACCGAACCAGTCAGCGGACAGTAACTAATCGTGACTCGCTCGTCCTCAAACGTCTGATTTACAATTTCGTGCCAAGCCAAAATCTCTTGCGGATATATAAAAATATTACCTCGATGGTTTAAAATAAAAACCTTATCCGTATCCTCTAGTTCAGCATCCGCTTCCGCTGTTGAAATAAAAAGCGGTTGATCAAGTGAAGGTATACCATCCTTCGGCGGACCACCACCAACTAAATTATCAGCAAAAACCTGAAGCTGTTCCTCCTTGCTTAACTGCAAAAATTTATCCACCACAATCGGCTCAGCTGTAATAAGTTCTTGTTCATTTTGACTGTTCTTTTTAGAATCACTCAAATATTGATAGCTAACAAATACTATAACAACCGTACCTAAAAGAAATAATACATAAAGAAGACCGCCGGCTATTATTGACTTTTCTTTACTAAACATATTTTTTATTTAATAAGTGAAGCTGATAATTAATGCAGAACTTCAGTATTTGGTTCAAACCGACCAGTATATACATCGATCACTTGGTTCGTTATCGAAATAAATTTTCTGTATTACAAATCCAGACGTTACTACGTCTAAAATAACAAATAAGGCAATTGAAAAATACAATGCTCGTCTCATAAAAACCCACTTCAATCCCCTTCAATCTTATCACAGATTCAATAAAAATTAATTGATTAAAAAAACCGTATAAACATTTTTTGAACCTTTATATTAAAACCGACGCTGGTGTAGCGTCGGTTTTAAAGTTTTTTAGATTAATTTTTTAACTTGGGCTATACCGTAATGCTCCAAAACCTCAGACCCACTCCAATTTTTTGCGTCTTCTTTTTTGAAACCTAATTTTTCTACCCACTCCATAACGAGTTCTTCTGTTGGCCCCTCTATTTCCATAAAAACTGGCACTCCTTCCCAGAGAAAATCGAACTCAAAATACATATTCCCCAGCTTGTAACTTCGACGATCTTTTTGGTATCTGCGAATTTCTACCATCTCCATTCCAAGTAAAATTTGTCTTGCGATTTCAAAATCATTGATTTTAATCTCGTGCTCTTCTTCAATTTTTGTAATTCCTCGACTGATTTTCTCTTTATAGGTCATTTCAGCTTTGTCACCTTTCTTACGAAGGCGGATTCTTTTATCTCTTGCTCTAAAATATTCATCTGGATAATCGTAATAAATAACATCCATTTCTCCGTCAAAAATCTTCTCAGCGCCCAAGTCTAGTAACTGTTTAACAATTATCTTTTCATCAACCTCTAAAATTTTTACTTCTATTTCTTTCATAGGAATAATTAAACAGTATACCTAATGCAAAAAACGTGCAAATGGCGCTAAGACTTGATAAATAATTGGTTTTGGGCTATCCTAGAATCTAAAGTTAAATACCTCAAATATTATGAAATCAGGTTTTGCAGTCATCATTGGAAGATCAAACGTTGGAAAATCAACCCTTATTAATTCTTTGGTTAAAACCAAGGTTGCGATCACAACACCAAAGCCACAAACTACACGTCGGCCAATTCAGGGTGTTTTAACTCTGCCAAACGAAGGTCAGATTGTTTTTGTAGATACTCCCGGACTGATGCAAAAGGCAAAAGATCCACTAACTCAACGTCTTTCTAAGTACATTGCTGACTCTTTACGGGATATCGACGTTGTTCTTTATGTGGTCGACGCTACTCGCACGATTGGTAACGAGGAAAAGGAAATGCTTAAAATTGCAAAAAGTATTGATCAACCAGTTTTGCTTGTAATCAATAAGACCGATAGCTATGAAAGTCGTGATTGCATTGATTTTTATCGAGATTTAGCAAGTGATTTTAGTGGAGTTGTAGAAATTTCTGCAAAAACCGGCTCAAACCAAGATAAAGTCATTAAATGGATTCTAGAAAATCTACCCGAAGGTGATTATATGTACCCAGACTTCCAGGTTTCAAATATGACCAACGAAGAACAAATTGGTGAAATTATCCGAGAAAAACTATTTCTAAGATTACGCGAAGAAGTGCCTTACACCACAGAAGTTGAAGTGCATAAAGTTGAAGAACAAAAAAATGGTGTTCTTCGAATTGAGGCCGACATCTTAACTACCGAAGAGCGTTATAAACGAATGATTATTGGTAAAGGTGGTCAGGGAATTAAAGAAATTGGTCAGTCTAGTCGAAAAGAACTTGAATCAATGACCAGTAAAAAAGTCTATCTTGACCTAAACGTTAAAGTAGACCCACACTGGGTTAGCCGAATGGATTAAACAAAAAACAATAGAGATTACTCTCTATTGTTTGCTTTCAAGCTCCCCTTTCATCCAGGCTCTTAAAGTTTCTTCGTCCGTTCCGCCACAAATAAACTGATGATTCTCAGTGTTGAAGAAAAACGGCACACCACCACAAAGACCCTTGTCTACTGTCTCCAGTTTTTTAGCGTTTTCGTCGTTGTTCCAAACTTCGAACTTCTCCACCGTTACCCCCAACTCTTTTTCAAGCTTCTCAACCATTGGTTTCATTACTATGCAGTGAGGGCAGGTTTCTCCGAAATATTCTTGCAAGGCCATAATATTTTTTATGAATTCTTATAAACTCAATTTTAACACGATCTTAGCTATCCTGACAGTTGTCATTGCAAGTTCCTTGCTTGTAGGTCAAAAAATGAACTTAATAAAGCACCAATCTGCTTTTGTAAGCGGTACTGAATATCACCGAGGAGAAGTTATAAGTTCTGCTGACGGTTATTTAAAAGTCGATTTTGCGGGTACGAACATCTGGCTCGATAAAAAAACAGAAGTAAAAATTATTAGTGGAGAAAACGGACAAGAGCTTATAAATGTTCTTCAGGGCCGAATTCTTATTAAAGGTAAACTTAAAATACAAACTAGAAACGTTATTACAAAAATTGATGGCGAGACTTCGTTCGTACACTATAGCTGGCTGGACGACATCGAGATCGCAAATATTTTAGGCCTAGCAACCGTAGTTTTCGATAACAAAAGTGTAAATCTCACTTCGCCAATTAAACTTCACACTTTACCAGATTATAATTTAACTGAGATTAGTTTCAATCCGGAACTTTCAAGCTCTGCTGAATTCTATCGACAAACAAAAAAATAATAACTGCGCGCGCAGTTATTATTTTGTTTAAAAACCAAATAGTTTTTTAATAAAACCGAAGAAGCCAATTTTTTTAGGTACTTCAGGTGCGCATTCTTCAACAGGCACTTCCTCAGGAAACATTTCCACAAATTCTTGTTGTCTTCGTGAAATAGGTTTCTCTACCCGCAACCCCTCACGCTCCTCTAAGCGATTAACATTAAGCGCGTGAAAATCCGCCTCCTGTTCTATTCTAACCGCCTGACAGTCAGGTTTGTTGCAACACGAATCATTCAAAACAGTAGCATTCTCTGGTGCGGTATTTAACGTATCACCCGTAATCTCGAACTCATCAATCTCTACACACTTTTCATTATCACAAATAACAGAGGCTGATATTAATCTCGCCTTACCACGAAGCTGTCTTTTCCTCCTTTTTCTAGTTCTCATAATAGATGAATTATACCACTTTCTATTTTTTATTTGTCCACATTGTGTTTAGCAAACGTATGTGAAGTTTTTTTTAAAATAATAGGTACACAACTTAAATCAGCGATTACTTCAAGATAACGGTATAACTGAAATATAACAAATGATAATTGATCAAATTATATCGTCACTAAAAGCCTAACGTGATTCACGGCGAAGCTTCTTACATTGAATTATGCTGAAAACTTTTGTGCTCAAACTACTTCCGAAACCTACAGTTCAAAAACCTGCTCGAACTCTGGAATAATGATTTCACTGTTAATTTCTTCTGCCAAGAAATCTCTAAAACCTGTTTTAACTACCTGGTCACCGTGAACTAAAAATATCTTTCTAGCTTTATCTTTGCCAGACTGCAACCACTTTCTTAATTTTTCGCGGTCGCCATGCGCTGAAAATGAGTCCATCTTCTGAATTTCAGCCCGCACCGGAATTTCGTCGCCGTAAATTGAAACATTCTTTACACCTTCTTCAATTTTTCGTCCAAGCGTGTTTTCTGCTTGATAACCAATAATAAGTACTCCATTTTTTTCGCCACTCAAATAGAGTTTAAGGTGGTGAAGCACTCTCCCCCCAGTCATCATTCCACTACCTGCAATAATAATTTTTGATCCATTGTTATTATTAATAGTTTTTGAATCATCCACACTCAAGGTTTCTTTCAGTCTTGGAAATGTAAAGAAATCGTGATCAGAACTACTGAAAATCGGCCGATCAAACTTCAAATAATGCTTAAAATCCCGGTAGACCTGCGTAGCACGAATAGCGAGTGGACTGTCGAGATAAATTGGCACGTCTGGCAAATCACCAGCTTCAAACATTGTGTCGAGAGCGTAAATAAGTTCTTGCGTTCGCTCGATCGAAAAAGCTGGAATAATTAAAGTTCCCCCACGCTCAATTACACGCCGAGTAATATCTTTCAAGGTATCTAGCCGCTCCGAAGTCGAAACGTGATCACGATCACCATAAGTTGATTCACAAATAACATAATCAGCATTATGAATAGGCTCGGTACTCGGTAGTATTGGCACATCATCATTTCCTATATCCCCACTAAAAACTAACCGAGCCGGCTTTCCATCCGCTGTTTCGTCAGCGCTTATATCAAGCGAAATATAAGCCGAGCCCAGAATATGCCCGGCGTCATGAAACATAGCTTTTAGACCAGGTGCTAGTTCGAATTCAGTGTGATAATTAACACCAAAAACCCGCTCAAGCATAGTTTTCACATCAGCCTGATCGTACAGGACTTCATCGCCACACTTTTCGGCATTCATCTCCATCACGCTTACTGCATCAGCTAAAATATATTGTGAAAGTGATTTTGTGGGTGGCGTTGCAAATATCTTTCCTGAAAAACCTTTTTTTATGAGTAATGGGACTCTACCTGTATGATCGTAGTGAGCGTGTGAAATAAGGACAGCATCAATTTCTGTTGGGTCAAAATTAAACTCTTCAAAATTTTGTTTTCCGCACAGTCGCTCCCCCTGGAACATTCCACAGTCAATTAAAATTTTTGCTTTCGAGGTTTGGAGTAAATAACAAGATCCGGTTACTCCGCGAACACCGCCGTGAAAAGATAATTTCATACCCTAATTGGTTATTAATAAAGCAAATGGCTCAATTTATTTTGAGCCAAATGATCCTCCGCGTTTATTATATCAATTTTATCTACTGAACTTCGGCGTTTAGCTCAGCTTCGTGAGCTGGCCACATTGCTTCTAAAACATCTTCCATTCCTTCAAGCGCGTTGTCATCGTTTAGCTCACCGTTTCTTCTGTGATCTTCGATCACTTCGTCTACCATCTCTGCCCAAGCATCTACATTATTTATTCCTTCAGCCAGTGCGCGAACTTTTACTTCCGCAAACAAATCTTGAATATTTGATTCTAAGTTTTCCATAATATTTTGTATTAAGCGGTGTTATTTTTTTCATCGATTTGCCGCAACCAAAGACTTGCACTCATCACAACAAACATCGAAATTGCGGAAGTTATGCAGATTATGCACCAAGTGTACAAAACGTAAGCTTCAATATAGGTCAAATAGGCACTGAACACCGCTCCTAAAATAACTGCTAAACTAATTAAATTCATGAGTAGTGTATTTTTGCTGGTTTTGTACTGCATAATTGAAGCCATTATAAAGACATAGCCAGCAATACCAATAAGTGCAACCGGGATCCCGAAAAATTCAGAATACGCACTATGATTAACTACATCGCAATTAAAAACTTCGTTAAACGAACAAATGGCGTGATCGCCACCCTCGTAATGAGTTTTCACTGAATATACAGAAGCTAACAAACCAGTGCCTGAAAAACCAAGAATCGTTCCGAACAGTTTTTTGCGTGTATCCATATTACTGAATTGCGCAACCAAAGAATTTTGCGAGCTGTTCTGGAGTTTTCACTCCGGTCTCTCGTGTACCATCTGCTTTTTCCCAGGTTGGCGTTCCAGTAATATCCGGGCAAAGATCAAAAGGATTTTCTTTATTCACTCCACCTGGCGAAGTGCATTCGACTCTGTTTAGAAGCCTGTGTGAACTTCCTAAAAGCTCGTCTTGCTGCGCGCAAGCCGAACACCAGTAGGCTTCATAAATTTTCCCACCCTGATCAGTGATACATTGAGTTAGTCTATCGTACTCACCCGGCGCGTTCTTTTTAATTACCCCGGCTGTTATAACAGCGCCGAGTACTAAAATCGCTAGACCGACCATTAATACTGTTGAATTGATTTTCATACTTACTTATAATAACCGAGTTAAGTCATATTGACAATATCGCAAAAATAAGGCACTCTTTGCCGATTATGAAACTAGATTGGAAAAAATTAGAATATCCAATTGTTGCCCTCTCTCCTATGGCGGATATGACCGATTCCGCTTATTGTCAGGTTGTTCGGCAAGTTGTAAACGAGAAAATTATAAATTCTCGTTTAATTGTTTTTAGAGAAATGGTTTCAAGCGAAGCAGTGGTTCGAGGAAATGACAAAACCTTAGGCATGACCGATATTCACGAAAGTGAACGACCACTAATTCAACAAATCTTCGGAGCAAATCCAGAGACAATGGCAGAGTCGGCCCGTATCATCGAAACTAATTACAGTCCTGAAGGTATTGATATAAACATGGGCTGTCCTGTTTATAAAATTACATCAAACTTTAACGGCTCAGCCCTAATGAAAGATGGGGAGCTGGCGTCAAAAATTGTGAGTGCGGTGAAAGAAAAAATTTCCGTACCACTCTCCGTAAAAATGCGAGCTGGCTGGAGTGACCACACCGAGTGCATTCAGTTCGCAAAGGTGATTGAAAAAGCTGGTGCCGATCTTATCACCGTACATGGCCGAACCAAAGAACAAGCCTATGCCGGACTTTCAAATCGTGAAGTTGTAAGACAGGTTAAAGAGGTTGTCTCAATTCCTGTTTTATACAATGGCGACGTTTTCACTTGGCAAGATTATTTTATCGCGCTCCAAGAAACCGAGTGTGATGGTGTCCTTATTGCTCGTGGAGCGCTTGGTAATCCCTGGATTTTTCTCCAAATTGAACAAAAACTAAACGGTGAGGAACCAACTGAAGTGAGTTTCAAAGAGTGTTTACGGGTCGTGAAACTTCACCTTAAATATCATCTTGAGCAGTATGGAGAAAATCGAGTCCCCACTTTCCGTAAGCATCTCTCGTGGTACTTCAAAGGAATAGCAAATTTTAAAGATTGGCGCATCGCCCTAATGACCGCAAAGACCAGAGAAGAGTTAGAATCAATCTTAAACCAAATCGAAAAAAGCAGCCCTGATAAGCTTGACCAGTCTAATTTAAAAGCATAGAATTGAGGCGTATGAATATTGGAATTCTCACTTTTGTTTCAAACAAAAAGAAACTAGCGGTTGGAACAAAAAGCATCATCAAAACCTTAAAAGAACGTGGCCATAAAGTAAAAGTCTTTTACGCACCCCGCGTTGGACTGGTCTTTGGTAACGGTAAAACGATTACTTATGAAGGTAAGGAGATAAACCAAGAAAAGTGGGATGTTATTGTGGTTAGGCCGGGATTTACAGCCGATCCTTCTGTTAACTCTTCAATAATTAAGCAATTCCAATTAGCAGGTTTTTACGTGATTAATGGTTACATTGGTGTGTTTAGGGCCAAAAACAAAATTAGAACCCTACAAATGCTCGATCACTTCAACATCCCAGTGCCAAAAACTGTGGTCGTTGAAGACGCAAACATTCTCGAAGAAGCTGCAACCGAGTTCCGGTTTCCAGTTATTATCAAATCTATTTACGGTACGCACGGTCGAGGTGTATTTCTAGCTGAATCACAACGCTCACTTAAACCGATTGTTGAATATCTAACAGTAAAAGAAAAAGGTCCGGTTTCGGTTCAGGAATATATTAAGGAAGCCAAAGGTAAGGATCTCCGAGTTTTCGTACTTGGTAAAAAAATCGTTGCCACTATGGAACGTGTTGCGAAATCTGGTGAATTTAGAGCTAACTTCCACAAGGGTGGTAGTGTTGGCGTAGCTGACTTAAGCGCTGAAGAAAAGCGAATTTCTATCAAAGCAACCCAGGTTCTTGGTCTTGATATATCTGGAGTTGATATTCTACGAACAAAGTCTGGTCCAAAGATTATCGAGGTAAACTCAAACCCAGGACTTGAAGGAATTTCAAAGGCTTCTGGCATAAACGTGGCCGAAAAAATCGCGAACTTCATTGAACACCGAGTTGAAAAATACGGGCAAACAAGAAAAATTCCGCTTCCAAAAAAACTAATGAAAGAATAGAAGAAGGCTTTAAGCCTTCTTCTTTCTTTCGTTTAAATAATCATGGACAAGTTCAACGTCATGAAATATCTTTTGACGCATTCTTTCTTTTGACTGCCAAGGGATTAACTCGCTCACTTTGAACAATAGCTCAACTTTAAGGTCTTCCCCTAAAAGGTCGCTATCGAGTTCGAATAAGTGGACTTCAAATTTCACCGGATCGCCAACTCCGTAACAAACCACGCTCTCAAATTTTTGACCTTTGTACTCAGTGATCGCGGCATAAACGCCAGTATCAATATCCGGCTCCTTAATGAAGTGAAGATTAGCTGTTGGAAAATCATAATCCACACCCGCAATCCCATCACCGGCAACAACTTTTCCATGGAACTTAATACTTTTTTCAGTCATTAGAAAGTTTCAATTAAAGTTTTCCATATATTTATAGCAAAAGTCTAACAAGAAACCGAAAATTTAGCCAGTAAATAAATAACTATTACGCTAGAATTAGCCAACTTCTCTAAGGGGGATATTTGTGCTAGGCTTGACATAAGTGGAGTTTTAGGGTAAGTTCAGCGGTCATTTACTTCATATAGGAGGAAAGAATGATTGAAACACCAGTGATGTGGAGCATTATGCTCTACGTCAAAATCAAAACGCTCGGCAAGAGCGTTAACAGGACGAAGCTGCGCTTCGTGTACACAACACTGTTGTGCTACACGATGGATAGCACGCAAATCGGGGAGATGACAAGTTCGTCATCGACTCACAGGCACATCAAAACGGTCAAGGATCTCATCGATCACTTGACCGAAACGGAGGAGGTTCATATGGAGCGCGTTATCAAAAAAAACGCGCTCGAATGGGACCAACGCGTTAAGCGCTGGTTCGGAGAAAAAAACACGGAAAACCTCCGTGAACAGAGTTTGTTCTCCAGAGAATAAACAAAAGAGCGGTCCCACTAAGGACCGCTCTATTTTTTATGATGTTATTCCTTTGATTCCCCCACTTTTTTGTGCTCGTGGTGCTTTAATTCTATCTTTTGAAGAACCTCTACCCACTTCCTGATCCTGTACCATAGCATTTTCCACAGTTAGAATTGCCGATACCATATTTTGCTCGTCGATCTCATTCTGTTTCTGTGTGATTTTTTGCTCTAAGTCTCGAGCTGTTTTATTTCCAACTATTCTTGACCAGAAAGTTTTTGGTGCCTGTTTTGCATCTGCTAATTGTGCCTCTAATTTAGCAAGCTCACCCTGCAATTTTTCAACCTTTTGTTTAGCTTCTGAATAGGCTTTTTGCTGTTCCAAAGTAATACCTTTTTCAGCTGTTTCCGTTGCCGCATAAAGTCCTTCAAGCGCCTCCATTTCTCTTTCCGCCTTTTCAGCGTCTAGTGCCTCTGCTTCTGCACTTTCTAAAGCTATGCTCTTAGCATGTTCATCAAGTGATTCGTCAAAAAAATCAACTTCATCTTGAGGGCCTCTTTCTTTAGACTTTTTGAATTCACGATTCTCTCGTGGACTTTCCATTCCTGTAACGCCACCAACTACCATATAATTATTGATTAAAGGTATTAATTACTATTAGCTTAACAAATACACAGTATTTTGTGAATAGTCTTATTCACAAAATAACCTTTGACGACAGACGGTTTTTTTCGTAGAATGCGCCCATAGCATGATTTGTTTGATAGAAAATTTCAATATCAACATTATTGTACTCTTACTTTCTTATAACCCCTAAATTATGTGCGGAATCGTTGGATTTATTGGTAAGGAACCGGCAGTTGGTCATCTACTTAGTGGGCTGACTATTTTAGAAAATAGAGGCTACGACTCAGCTGGAATTACAACTATAGACTCAAACGGCGAACTCGTAACCACAAAATTCGCTAGTGTTGGCAGTACAAGCGACGCAATTGAAGCACTTCGGTCTAAAAAAGATGTACACGGCTCACACCCTGTTGGAATCGCCCACACTCGCTGGGCTACGCATGGCGGAAAGACGGATGCAAACGCTCACCCGCACCACGATTATAAAGACCGGATCTCGCTAGTTCATAACGGGGTTATTGAAAACGCCAATAAACTCCGAGAACAGCTAAAATCAAAAGGTATTGCTTTTAAATCAGAAACCGATACCGAGGTAATCTCGCAGTTAATCGGTAGCTATTTAGACCACGGCACACCACTCATTGGTGCTATTAAGGGCGCACTGAGTGAGCTTGAGGGAACTTGGGGTTTGGTTATTATTAGTAAAGAGGCGCCAGATCAAATTATCGCAGCCAGAAACGGTAGTCCGATTGTGGTTGGAATTGGTCAGGGCCGAATGTTTGTGGCTTCAGAACCAGCGGCGTTTGGTCAATTTACAAAGGACTTTATCGCTCTTGATAATGGAGAGATCGCCATAATTAAAACAACTGGTCACTCACTCGACCTTTCCCGTGTTGAAAAAGCACCAGACGAAATCATTCACGATTCACCAGACCCATTTCCCCACTGGACGATTCGCGAAATTACTGAGCAACCTGAAGCTATTTCTCGAGCCTTAAATTACGGCGGACGAATTAAAGATGATGCCAACGTAAAACTCGGCGGACTGGATGTGAAGGCTGATTGGTTAATGTCGATTAAACATCTCGTTATTGCAGCTTGCGGAACCAGCTACCACTCTGCGCTCTATGGCGCTAGAGTAATGCGTTCACTTGGCGCTTTTGATACGATTCAGGTTTTTGACGCCGCGGAAATGAGCCGAGACAACTTTCCTAAAGCAGATGGTGGACTTTTGGTAATCTCACAGTCAGGAGAAACCAAAGACGTACACCGCGTGGTAGTTAATGCTGAAAAGTCTGGTATCCCTTGCTTTTCAATCGTTAACGCAGTTGGTTCATTAATTGCAAGACAGACTGAGTGCGGTGTTTATCTAAACGCTGGCCGAGAACACGCTGTGGCGTCTACCAAGGCTTTCGTAACTCAGGTGACAGTGCTTAGCCTGATCGCCAATTGGTTCGCTCAGAATCGAGATACGGAAGAACAGCAACGGAGACGACTTATTGAAAGCATTCACCGTCTACCAACCAGCGTTGGTATGTCGATCGGAGTTCGGGAGCAGTGTAAAGCGATCGCTGAGAAATTGATCGACGCCGAACACTGTTTTGTGCTCGGTAAAGGTTTTGCTGAACCAATCGCCCGTGAAGGCGCACTCAAAATTAAGGAAATTACCTATTTACACGCTGAAGGCTACCCAGGTGGCGCACTCAAGCACGGTCCATTTGCGCTTATCGAGGAAGGGACGCCAATTATTCTAATGATCCTCGACGACTCACACGCTCACTTCATGCGCACCGCAGCCGAAGAGGTGCGTGCGCGAGGAGCATACACGATTGTTATTACCGATAAAAAAGAACTGGCAGAAGGCGTAGCTGATGACGTGATAGTTATTCCAAACGACGGTCCAATGACCGCCCTTCTCTCAGTTGTCCCAATGCAACTCATCGCTTACGAGCTAGCAGTGCTCCGAGGCATTAACCCAGACAAACCAAGAAACCTAGCAAAAGCGGTTACAGTAGATTAAATAGTGTTAAGAGTTTAGCGCAATAAGGGTGATCAATGACAAAAAGAAACCACAAACCCCGTCATTCTGAGGTGAACGTGGATCACACCGAAGAATCTAGTGATAAATTACTAAGTAAATGTCGGTTAAGCACAGAGCGAAGGAGATCCTTCAGCATGAATCAGCACCCGCTTCAGGATGACGGTATGAGTGAAATGCGGTTTATTTAAGGCGACAGGAAATATAAATTACACAATCACACAAACCTCGTCATTCTGAGCCTAGCGTGAATCACGGCGAAGAATCTCAGTGTTGAATTACAGCGTAAACAAGTTTCTGTTTTGTAAAGAGCGAAGGAGATCCTTTAGCGTAATCTGGCGCTCGCTTCAGGATGACGGTATAGGTGTGGGTCGAAATAATACAGGTATATTTTAGATCATATTAAAACAAATAGGAGACCGCAGGCGGTCTCCTATTTGTTTTAAACTCCAACCCTTATTCGCCCGAAAAGGGTGTGTATAAAATATCAGCCTGTATCTATAAGTTAAATAACTCAAAAACCCTCTCCTTATTCATTAAGCCATTTTGGCTCCTGCCGTACCAAAACCTCTGGTGCGCTTAGCGGTTCTGCCATAATATCCTTCACCACTTTTTCCATTCGAGCTGACTGTGAGCCCTTTACAAAAACAATGTCACCTTGTTGAACAATGCGATCTAAGTAACGCCCAGCTTCTTCGCTAGTCCCAAACCACTCAATACTTTCAGCTCCCATTCCTGCTTCTTTGGCAGAATCTACAGCGCTATGCATAACTTCACCAACCGCCACAAAAATGTCGGCGCTTGTTGCCACTTGTAAACCGATCATTCTGTGTTCATCGTCTGAATATTGACCGAGTTCTGCCATAGCTCCTAAAACCGCAATCCGACGGTCAACTTCTTCACCTGGCCTAAACATTTTTAAAATTTTCAGACCGTTTTGCATTGAAGTTGGCGCCGCGTTGTACGAATCATCGATAATAAGTGAACCTTTTATTCCTGGAATTGGGTTGAGTCGCCCAGGTACCGCGCCGTAATGTTTATTCAGCTCCTTAACCGCGTTCATAACACCAATACCCAAATAGTCAGCTACGGCAATCGCAGCTGCACAGGCCATTGCTGGCGCGTAGCCGAGTTTATTTTTGAGTTTAAGTTGAGCAATTACTGTACCGTTATGCTCGATGTAAGCGCTAGTGTGCGCAAACACTTCACCAGGCTCAAAACTCTCATCCTCTCTAGTTGAGATTGTAATATCCTGAAGCTGGTAATCACTGGCAGTAACTCCGTAAGTCAAAACAGACGCTGTAGTTTTCTGAGCCATTGCCGATACTCGTTTATCGTCCACGTTCAAAACCGCTAAATTGTCCGAAGCTAAAAAGCCAACAATTGAAGCTTTTTCAGCTGCGATTTCTTCAATGTTTGTGAAGTATTCTGCGTGAACACTCGAGACTCCAGTCACCACCGCAATACTTGGTTTGGCAATTCCACACAACTTTCCAATATCCCCTGGATGATCTGCGCCGTATTCAAGCAAAAGCACGTCTGGCAGTCTCTTCACTTTTCGCGCCCGATTCAGTAACCGAAGCCAGCCCCAAATTGATTTACCGGGACTGTTTTCACCTAAAATTGAAAGCGGTACGCCAATTTCATTATTATAATTTTTAACAGTTGATCTTAGGTTAACATAAGGCTCAAGCGCTACCTTAATCGCTTCTTTTGTTGAAGTTTTACCAACCGAACCGGTTACCGCGATAATAATTGGTTTATGTTTATTCACCAGTTTTCTAACCCTGTTCTGAAGTTTTTTTATTAAAAATTGTTTCATATTGTTTATTATATCTTATCCTACTTTAGCCTGCCACCTCAAGCGATCTTGTTGGCGGAACCTGCATATACTGAAGCAAAAAACTAGCTGTATCGCCGAAAATAGCGGCTGATGTGTACTCAGCCCAAGTCGAAGCCCTTGGATGGTCCAGCATAATCACCATCACAAATGCTGGATCCTCAACCGGACCATAGCCCGCAAAAGTAGCTTTTGTGTAGTCACCAGGAAAATAACCTCCCCCATTTTCTTTAGCCACCTGTGCGGTTCCAGTTTTTCCCGCTATATAGTAACCCGGTACCTTTGCTAAATGTGAATGACCATTTTCGACCACCGATACTAACATTGCGCTAATTGTGGTTGATGTCTTTTTTGAAATTACCTGCCGAACAACCTGTGGTTTAGTTTCCTCCACTCTACCATCGGCATAGCGTTTTTCAGACACGATATACGGTTTCATTAAAGTCCCGCCATTTGCCAGCGCTGAATATGCAGATGCTAATTGTAAAGGGGTTACGGTAATTCCCTGACCATAACTCGCAGTAGCAAAATAAATATCCGAAATTTTATCAAGGGAAGCTAAATTTCCTGCCCTCTCATTTATAAGTTCGATCCCTGAGGCAATGCCAAAACCAAAATCGTGTGAATATTTACGCATCGCCTCTTGACCCATTTCTCGCATAGCGAAAATCATCCCAGTATTTAAAGACTTTTCAAGGACCTCGGTCATAGTTTGAATACCGTTCGCTTTTTTATTGGAGTTTCTAATTGTGTACTCTTCAAGCTTTACTTCCCCAGTGTCGTCGTAGGTCGTGTTTGGAGTAACTGCCCCAACATCAAGAGCAGCTGCCATTACAATAGGTTTATAGACACTACCCGGTTCGTACGGTGTCGAGATGGCGTCATTGTTATACACACCAATATCATCAACCATATTATAAATATTTGGATCAAAATCAGGCACATTACAAAGTGCTAAAATTTTACCGGTTTTAGGCTCCATGATTACCAAACTTCCACTATCTGCATCGAAGCGTTCAACTCCTTCTCTTAATTTTTTACAGGCAATATATTGAATGGTTCGATCAACTGTGATTAACAAGTCTCCCCCGTCAATCGCTGGTTCAAAAGTTCTTTTACCAACACCAATCCAACGACCAGAAGCATCGGTTTCAGTATTCAGAAAACCATTTTCTCCAGCTAAAAATTTATCAAAATAACCTTCAAGTCCATAGAATCCTTCTTTTCCGCCATCGTTATTTCGCCCGACAAAACCAAAAATCTGTCCACCAAGATTTGATTCTGGATAAGACCTTGTTTCTTCTAGAACATAATCAATACCCAGGATATCGAGCGCTAATATTTTTTGAAGCGTGTCGTCGTCCACGTTGCGCGCCACTGGCTCGTACGGGTCGTCACTTTTAGAAAGTCTGGCCAGTAATAGTTCATACTCACTTGGCCCAGTCTCTTCCCCTGTGGCTGTTGTAGTAGCATCTTGCGCTCCGACCTCAGTTTCTGTTTGAGCAGTGGTCTCCACTTGCGTTTCATCGCCAAATACACCGTCTAAAATTTGAGCTGTTTTTGGAATATTAGTGGCTTCTATATTTCGATCGGTAGGTGTGTTTATAACAATTTCATAACCAAGCAGTCTAGCTATCGACTTTGTAGCTTCAACCGGATCTTCAATTTTTCTAGGATTTGCAAAAATAAAAGCCTTAGGTTCGTTGGTAGCTGCCAGGTATTCATCCTCTCCGCGCCAGTCTTTAACATAAATACTCCCCCTAGACGCAAACAACTCTTCGTAAAAAGAGTGCTGTCCTTCGGACATGGTTTGGTAAAAATCTGCGTTTACGATCTGTAAAGAAAATAATCTAAAAATAATCACAAACGTAAACAGTCCGAAAAATATTCGGATCGATTGCAAACGCCAGTCCCGAGCCTCTGTTCTGTTTTTATACTTAGCTATCGCCATAGCCAATCTATTTTAACACAAAACAGGACTTCGTAGTCCTGTTTTGTTGAAAAGTTTAAGCTTCTTGCAATTCGTCTTCTGAAATTTTGTGGCCAACTGATGCGACAACTTCCCCGCCAACGATATATTCGGTTACTCTTAAAACAGTACCTTCGTTATTTTCAAATTCACGGTAAGAAATTTTATCTAGTTCCTCGCCATCATCTTTAATTTTTCCTGCAGTTTCATAAGAGAACTCATAATCGTCACCCCCGTAAACTGCTACATCAGATTCACCATCGATCTCCTCTTCAATATCGGTGAATAAAATTATTTCTTCTGCATCTTGGTCAAGTGACAGCCACATATCTCCACCATCCTTAATCCAAAAAACCTTTTCTCCGGTTTCCAAACTGACCTCGTCGATTTGACGTGTCTCAAAAGTAGTACCAGCAACAATAATCGGTTCTTCGTTTAATATTTTTTCTAATGCTTCTTCGATATTCATAAGTATTTTATTGTCAGGTTAGTATAACAACATTTATATAGATGTAAACAAGTAAATTATCCACAAACTAAAATTAAATTAAAAATCAATTCCTTCACGCGCCGGTACTCCGGAGTAGAAATAGTGGCGCTCAGAGCCAACATTTGAAATCAGATTAGCTTCTATTAAAAACTCCGGTGCCGGGTTTCGGCCAGTTAAAACAACTTCCACCCCTTTATTTCTGCTCTTTAATACACTAAGCACCACGCTGACGTCAAGCATACCCAAATCAGTTGTTGAATTTATCTCATCGAGCACCACTAAATCATAGTCACCAGTGGTTAAATCCTGCCGTGCTATTTGCAGTCCACGCTCAGCTTCATCCCTATCTACTTGCTGAATTGAAAAATCAAAGCGTCCAGTAATAGAATGAATCCGGTCCCGACCAGTTACTGTGTAATCAATATTTTGAATCTGATCCAAAATCGCTCGTTCACTGTAATGCCCAGCGCCACCCTTATCAAAATATATAATCTTCACCCGTCGACCAGAACCGGCACACCGAATCGCTGTTCCAAGCGCCGAGGTCGTCTTCCCCTTACCTTCGCCATGCAAAATATGAATAAGACCATAACCCTTAAAACCACGAATCCGCTCATCCATTTTGGGTTGTTCTACCATATTACATTTTTTTAATTACAGTCAGTAACTCTTTCACCTTATGAACGACACAAACGGGCGCTCCTAGTTTTAAAGTCGGTTCTGCTTGATAACCCCAATTAACAGCAATCGCTTGCACGCCTGTCGATTTAGCTTCTTCAATATCACCCAAAGTATCCGTTATAAACAGCACCTCGTTTGGCGTGATATTGTACTTTTCTAAATAAGCCATTATTTTTCGTCTTTTGTTTTTATCAATATCACCGCCATACACACTTTCGAAATAATCTAAGTCATATTTTTTTAGATATCTAGTAATGGGCTCAGAAATTGTTGATGAAATTATACTCATCTGATGCATTTTTACTAATTCAGCAAGCACTTCCTTAATACCTTTCACCGGTTCAATCTCTAAAAGTAGTGGCACATATTTCTTAAAAAACGGATCATTTTCGTCCAAAATATTATCTTCCTGATTTTGATGCATTAATACATCAATCTCTTTCGTGTCGTAGATATTGCCGTTAAAACGAGCCCGATACTCGTTTTCAGACATTTTGTTTGTTAAAAATAAGTTAGTAGTTTCAAACGCAATTTGAAAAGAATCAACTATAACGCCATCAAAATCGAATAACAGATGTTTCATAGGGCTTAATTTTAACAGACTGCGATAAATTAAAAAAATTATTATCAACCAAGAAAATCAAAGACGAGGCTAAAGCCCCGTCTTTGATTTGTCGTAAAAGCTCAGTTTACGAACATCCGCTAGTTGAACCGCAGTTCAAACACTTATAGCACGAGGCATTTCGCACCATAATTGAACCGCAAGTGTCGCAAGCGGGCGCGTCTGAAGAGTTATCGAAGGTCATTGTGTGTGCAGACCCTTCTTTTTCTTCAACCACCTTCACAGCCGACTCCACTGTTTTGTTAACCGCGCTCTTAAAAAGATCTGTTTGCTTAGCAACCTCTGGCACGATTTCCTCGTCTTCCAGTTCCTGTTCTTCAGCTTTTGAAGGCGAAGTGCCAACACTCATCTGATTCTCTGCGAGCTCGAAATTCACGCCAACCTTCACCTGCTCGTCTCGGCTTAAGAATTTAAGCGCCATCCAGCGGAAAATGTAATCCACGATCGACTTTGCCATACGGATATTTGGATTGTTTGTAAACCCAGATGGCTCAAAGCGCATATGCGCAAATTTATTCACCAATACCGGAAGTGGCACGCCGTATTGTAGTGCCATTGAAACACTGGTTGCAAAAGCGTCCATAAGTCCGCTAATTACCGAACCCTCTTTTGCCATTGTTACAAAGAGCTCACCCGGTGTGCCATCGTCGTAAAGACCGACAGTAATGTAACCCTTGTGTGGCCCGATTGAGAATCGGTGCGTCAGTGATCGACGTTCGTCTGGCATTCTTCGGCGACGTGCTGAATAATCCGCTGTGGTTACCTTTACAGTTTGTACAGCTGGAGTTGCTTCAGGAGTTTTTTCAGTCTTTCCCTCCTCTACCTTATTCTTTGAATCGTCATCCTTATTTGAGGTAGTGAGTGCTTGTTGTCGCTTAGATCCGTCGCGGTAAATAGCGATTGCTTTTAGACCCATCTTCCAGCCTTCCATATACACCTCTTCCACATCCAAAACAGTGGCGTCACTTGGCATATTAACTGTTTTACTGATTGCACCTGAAACAAATGGTTGCACGGCTGCCATCATTCGAAGATGACCTAAATAGTGAATTGTTCGCTCCCCGTTTTTCGCCTTGAAAGCACAGTCGAAAACTGGTAAATCCGCTTCCTTAATGTGCGGTGCGCCTTCGATAGTGTCATTAGCGTCGATGTAAATCATTATTTCGTTGATCTCGAGCGCTGAGTAACCAAGTCTGTCCAAAGCCTCGGTTACGGTGTTATTCACGATTTTGATCATTCCGCCACCAACTAGCCACTTGTACTTTACTAGCGCAATGTCTGGTTCAACCCCGGTGGTGTCGCAGTCCATAAGAAAAGCAATAGTACCTGTCGGTGCTAACACAGAAATCTGCGCGTTTCGCAAACCGTGTTTAGAACCGTGGTCAACCACGTTGTCCCAACACTTTCGAGCTTCGAAAAGTAGATCAGACGGTACACCCTCTGGCTTCATATCGTAAGAAGCCTTGCGGTGCATATGCATTACTTCGAGTGTTGGCACCTCATTTTTCTTGTAACCAGCGAATGCCCCAATTTTTTCGGCAATCTTTGCGGACTGGTAGTAAGCTTCACCGGAAAGAAGCGACATGATTGCACCTGCCATATTTCGACCTGCCTCTGAATCGTATGGCAAACCTCGGCTCATAAGGAGCGCCCCCAGGTTTGCAAAACCAATTCCCAAGGGTCGGTAGTCATAACTGTTTTCTTCGATCGCTGGTGTTGGGTAGCTAGAATTTGACACTGCAATTTCCTGAGCAGTAATAATTACCGCAGTGGCCTTTTTGAAAGCCTCTGGATCAAATTCCATTTTTCCATCCACGCGTTTTCGGAACTTCATTAGGTTAAGTGAAGCCAAGTTACATGCTGAGTCATTAATGAACATGTACTCAGAACAAGGGTTTGATGCGTGAATACGGTCAGTATTTTTTGCAGTGTGCCACTTGTTGATTATAGTGTCGTACTGAATTCCAGGGTCGCCACAAAGCCAAGCAGCTTCTGCCATTTTTCGGAAAACATCTTTAGCTCGATATTTGAGTGAGTCGTTTCCTGTTGTTACTTCTTTTGTAACCCACTCAGAATCTTCTAAAACGGCCTGCATAAACTCGTCATTAACACGAACCGAGTTGTTTGCGTTTTGGAAAAAGATTGAACTGTACGCATCACCGTTCATCGAGGCATCGTAGCCAGCATCAATTAGCGCCCAAGCTTTCTTTTCTTCCTTTACTTTACACTCAATAAATTCAACCACATCTGGGTGTTCTACGTTTAGAATCACCATTTTTGCTGCCCGTCTTGTTTTTCCACCACTCTTCACCACACCAGCAAAGGCATCAAAACCTTTCATGAACGAAACTGGCCCTGAGGATTTTCCGTTTGAACCGCCCAAAAATTCCTGCGTTGATCGAAGTTTAGAAAGATTACATCCAGCCCCAGAACCTCCCTTAAAGAGCATACTTTCGGTAGTTGCAAGATGCAGAATTGAGCGCATATCGTCCTCAACTGAGTTGATAAAACACGCAGAGCACTGAGGATTTGAGTTAACACCAACATTGAACCAAACCGGGCTATTGAAAGCCGCCATCTGATTGATTAGAATGTGGGTTAGCTCGTCTTCAAAAATCTGTGCGTCCTTTGCTGACTGAAAATAACCGTCCATTCGTCCCCAATTAGCCATTGTTGTTGCAACTCGGCTAATGAGTTGTTTCATACTGTTTTCTCGCTCAGGTGTACCAACTTTACCTCGGAAATACTTTTGAGCCACGATATTTGTGGCAGTTTGAGACCAATCTTTTGGTGTTTCAATACCTGTTTGCTCAAAAACTACTCCGCCTTTTGAATCCTTAATGCTAGCCGTTCGTGACTCCCACTCGATTTCATCGTATGGGTGAACGTTTTCTTTAGTAAAATATCGATTAAACACTATTCCCTTACCATAAACTGGCACGCCGGTTTTGTTGGTAGAAGTATTTTGTTTAAAAACCATGTACTTTTTAGCCACATGGATGAGGTTGTTGTCTATAAGGGTCATCGACACCACTTCCCGAATATCCCCAGTGCTTGGTGTTTTGTGACCGTTATAGATCTTCTGCAAACGCGCAACGACCTGGCTAGAGATCTTGTCTGTGCGTGACTCTTCTGCAATTCCAGCAGATTTCATTGCTTCAAAAATTGAATTGCGGAGTTTGTTTGGACTAAATTCCACCTGACCACCAGATTTCTTTGTTACATTTTTAATTGAGGTCATATAATCCCAAACTGTTTCAGAAATTTTCGAAGCACCACCCTCTTGCTTCGTCTGAATTTTTTGTTCGCTCATAGCATTTGCGGATAAAATTAATTAGATGATTACGGTTATGAATTCGAGGCGAAAAAAATTGACCCCCTGACGGGATCCCACTCTTTGCCCCCGAACCTTATAACACCATATGTTGTGTCTCCAAAAGGATTGTACCACAACATATAGTGTCTCTCGATACCTAATTGTGGATAAGGTGCGAGTAAGTTTGGTTGCTATTTTGAATTCAAGTTTTAGAATCCCATACTTAAATTAATGACTGGTTTTTCTTCTTTAACCTCAGCGAAATCTATGTTCACCTGCCGTCTCTGACCCGTTCGGTCGTCAAATAAAACATAGCCGTTCCTCTTTCCAAACTCATAAACTTCCTTGGTCACTTTCACGTCTTGCTGACAGTAATTAATTACCTCTTGAACCTTACCCTCTCGCCACCACTGCACCGCAAGTAGTCCGTGGGCACTTTTTTTGATGCCAATTGAAGCTACGGCTACGTCGTCGAGCTTTATTCTGTAGCCTAAAGACTGGTGAATATGCGCAAGCATATCGCACTGGGGAATATTCATTAGATCACCAACATAATATTTGTTCAGCACCGGAATATCGAAACCTATTGTGTTGTAGCCAATAATTCGACCATTTCGCTCCAGTCTTTCAAATAACTTTGGTAAATCCTCGACTAAATAGGATTCATATTCGTCTGTAGCGTAGTAATAAGCAACAACCACAGAAACATCTAGCTTTTCTGGAAAATAACCCCCAACATCCTGAAAAGTATTAGAGGTTTCAATATCTAAAACAACTTCATTACTTACTTCATTATTCATAGTGCGAGTATTGTATCATATTAAAACTTCATTCGTTAAGTTAAGTTATTAAGGCTAATTTACCGTAAATAATGGAGGTTAACCAAAAATATTTTTTAATAAAAAAGCTCGGCACCACTTAGGTTACCAAGCTTAAGTTATGCGAAAGCGTTAACTTACATAGATAGTGACGGGGTAGATAACCCCGTCGTGCAGAAATGTCTTTTCTGTAGTCGCCTCGGCACTTGTGGCCCAAACGACAATTTCAGGGGTTGCCTCGCCGACAATTGTCGGCTGCACCGCCTCGAGCCATAACTCGTTGCGGAGCTTCTCAGCCAGCGCCCGTGCAGCCCGTAACAAACGAGTGTTTGGCGGGCAATATTCAGCTTTCATCTCTACCTCCACATTCTAAACTAGCAAGCAAATTGATAAATGTCAAGCTGTTCTTAGTTTGATTGATAAAAATTTAAACTAAAATTAGCCCATTATTGACAATACCAACTTTTTCACTTAATGTTGCAGAAAGGAGGAAAAAGTGGAAAATTATATTTTAGCACTTGCACTCGATAAACTCATCGATCGCGTCCTTGAAAACAAGCTAGCCCTCACGGCCTTGCGGAATACTCTACAGACCTGTGAACAGCTGGCGCTTCGAGAACAAACGGGCCGGAGAAACCTAGTATTTTGGTCAAACTTTGGCCAATACTTTGATCAACACTGGTCAGACGCAGATCTTGAAACAGACGAAGCTGATCCCGAGATCGTGATCTACTTCATCGAACTCGTAAAAGAGTCAGTACCGGCACTTCGTGCACTTGCGGTCGCACAAAAAAACGCTAGCCTCCTAGCTAAAAACGAGGGGAAAAACAGTGAAGAAGCCTTCTGGGCCAACTTCGGAGACAACTTCACTTCGGCCTGGCTACAGCCAGATGAAGTCATTGTAGCCTAACTCAAAGGAGCATCCGCAGATGCCCCTTTTTTTATTTACTCAAGTGAACTTGCCGCTCCAGCTATCGCTTCTGAGTATGAGGGATAAGCATGAATCATATTTGCTAGCACATCAACTCTACAGTCAACCTCCATCGCAAACGCAATTTCGTGAATTAACTCCCCGGCCCGTTCGCCGATAATATGGCCTCCTAAAATTTTTCGTGTTTTTTTGTCGACAATAATTTTTACAAGCCCTCTCCGGTCACGTTCTGTTACAGCTCGACCAAGCGCACCAATTGGGAATCGACCAATCAAAACCTCTTTTTTAAGCATTCCAGCTGTATCTGAAGTTATACCAACCGAAGCCACTTCCGGGTTTGTAAACGTAACCCTTGGTACAACTCTCATATCTCGCTTCAAGCGTGATTTTTGTTTTTCTAAAAAGTTAACAACATTATTCCCAGCAATCGCGCCTTCGGTGCGAGCTGTGTGCGTAAAAAGAAATCCTCCCGAAACATCACCAGCTGTAAAAATATGTTTAGCACTGGTTTGTAAGTCTTCCGTAACCTTAAGCCGACCACGATCATCGACCTTTACTTTAGCGTTTTCGAGTTTGAGTTCTGAAACATTAGCTCGCTTTCCAGCTGCAACCATTACCTCATCAACAATAATATGTTCTCTTTGATGTTTACCCTCATCAAAAGTAACCCGTTTTCTGCGACCATATTTTTCAACACTTAGAGTTTTTGTATCTACATACACCTCCACCCCATTTTTCATTAACTCATGAGTAGCCAAATTCGCAATTTCAACATCTTCTCTAATTAGAATCGTTGGGTCGAGTTGAAGAATATGAACTTTGACACCAAAAGTACTGAAAAAAGTTGCAAATTCACAAGAAACCGCCCCACCACCAATTATTGCAATTGATTTTGGCAGTTTCTTCATTTTCATTATGTCTTTATAACTAATAAAACCAAGTTCCGTTAGACCTGCAATCGGTGGAATAAAATCAATCGCGCCAGTTGCAATCACAAAAGCTTTGGCAGTGTATTTTTTTTTCTCTACAACTATTGTATTTTGATCTAGGAAAACCGCTTTACCTTTTACCGTTTGAATACCAAATTCCTTAGCCAATCGGGGAATTTTTTGACCGTGGCTAGTTATTAAATCTACGATTTTATTTTTTTCTGCCATTATATTTGCAAAACTGAAACCGACACTGCCAGCACTAATTCCAAAATCTTCTAAATTTTTTGTAACTTCCCGGTATCTTTTGGCGGATTTAAGCAGGGCCTTAGTAGGAATACAGGCGCTGTTTGGACACTCGCCGCCCCAGTCTCCTGACTCTATTACCAAAACTTTAGCGCCACGAGCCTGGGCGGTTTCAGCTGCAGAAAAACCAGCTGAACCAGAACCAATCACAATCACATCAAATTTATTTTTCCCCCTTTTCATAATATATTGTTAAAACTACAACTCACGACTAAGTAATAATTCTGCTCCATCCCATAGTCGAGCGTCGTTGTTAACCTTTAAAAAATACCACCACTCTATACCCCACAAGTATACCTCATCTGCGCCAGTTCTTTTAGCGAAGACTAGATTCTCAGCTAAATTCTCAAGAGTAAACTCAGCGTAAGCTTTGTCTAAATTATTAGTTATTGGGTATATATAACTACCTACACCCCAAGGCTCAGCCTGCAGTTCGGAAATTATAACCTTATCTACAAAAATATTAGCAACCCTGCGTTGAATATTGTACATAAGCGCCGTGTACGGAAAAATTATTTCACCGAAATTTTTGTCATAAACTTTTCGGTACAAACTCACCCCTAAAACGTCAGCCGGCAGAGCTCGCCAGACCCAAAGTGACTGTTCACCACTGACCGTGAGTTGAATCGGCTTATCGTCCATTGCTCTAACTAGATTTATTTCGTTTTGAATCAAGCCAGGGTTTAGTTGTAAACATTTGCCGAACGGAAAAAATGATTCATTTTCTATTTGCCATCTTTCAACATTTTCAGAATCCCTGTAACGATTAACAGTAGCCTCAATAAACTCCATTATTTCGTAATCACGCTCTTGCTCCTGCATTTTTTCTGCCCAGTCGGGAATAAAACATTCTGGCCAACGTGGAACTTTTTGACCAATAACTAAGGTAAGTTTTAAGTCATTTGCCCTTGCAATTTCCATTATTTTGTCCATTTCTGTGTAATCGTAAACATTATTCACTCGTTCGATTTCCGACCAGTAAATTGGTACTCGATATTTTTTTATACCAAGATCTGAAATTGAAGCCTGAAGTACCTCAATCGGATCAAGACCCAATTCTTTCGAGTAAGTAGTTGAAAGCGTTGCGCCTATTTCTAAATTTGTATTATTATTTTTAAAAACCAAAACACTGATTGTTGTAAACATTAAAACAATCAAGGCAAATATTAGAGTAACTCTACCCCATTTTCTGTTCATAAGCTGAGTGATACAGACTCAGGCCGCTATTTTGACCCTGAACCAGACTTAAATCTCGTCCTTTTTTTCGCGCACAAAAGAAATCCAACTCTCTACAAAGCGAATAGCAACTTTAAGCGGTGCTTCGATGATGAAATCGAAAAAATAAATAAAGATATTGATTTTTGAAACATTGTGCGAAAGCCAGCGCCCTGCGATCACAAGAGGCAACATAAAGAAATCAAAAAGTGTGCCGATTAGTCCGCTACGGGCGTCTGAAAGCACAACTTCTTTGGTTGACATTCTAATTCTGATACCAAAGAAAGTAACCAGCGAAATAAAGAAGAGGAAGAGAGCAACAGAAAGCCAGGTGAAATTAAAGCCAACCAAAACGAAGCCGATCAGTCCGTAGGTAAAGAGGTACATTAAAGTGTAGGTGAAGCCAAAAAGCTTTGACCAAGCTCCGAAGCTACTTGCCTTAACCTTCACATTCAAGAGGTCGTGATCAGCACTCACAGAAAGTGCCCGCACAGCGCTCTGGTAGTCGGTGGTATTTTTTCGTTCCTTAATACCAATTGTCAAACCAATAACAGCCAAGAATAATGGGTGGAATAGGATATTTACAAGCAACGGAGTTGCGCTAATTTCGCCATACATTACTAAATCATATGGTACCTCGAGCGCCAAAGCTAACAACATTTTAGTGAGGAACAAAAATAGCACAGCTCTAAGCACTGTTCTTTGTAAACGTTTTCTAAATACTGTTGTTCGTTTTTTTAACTGCCTAGCAACAGCGCGATCGAGTAAATCTGGGTCGTCGAGTAGCGCAGGAAATTGCTTTGGTTCTTGCTCAATCGTATCTCTAATTACTCTAAACACGCCAGCTTTTCGTCGTAGCAAGAGTGATAACTTTCCAGTAACCGGATGCGAAAGCTGTCGTTCGATCAAGGCAATAACCGACTTGAGGTTTTTTGTAATATCTTCTATTTGTTCACGATTTGATGCGCCTGGCCAATCCGGATAGTAAAGCGTCAGAACTCTAAAACGCAAAGTTGCCTGATTTGACCTGAGTAAAATTTGATGAATCGCAATATACAGCAATAAATCCTTATCCTCACTTGATAAAACAATCCGCGGATCCCACTCAATTCTGGACCGCATTTCTTCGTACATATAACTCACCAGAGCTTCATCTCCAACTGGTGGTGTAATTGCGTATTCAACTTCTGTTGAGAGAACATCGATGACCCAGTTAAAGGCATCCTCGCGTTTTTCGCCAAAGTCTTCGGTGGCTCGAAGTAGTGGTTCGTACTTCATGAAAATCGGAATGAGCTCATCTATAAGACGCGCCGGCACCTCTTTATTTGGGAGATACCTAGCCCAAATCAGCTCGCGAAGTAAGTCGCCAGCCATATTTTCAATTGGTACATCTGAACCAATATACCGCTTAATAATTCGCAAAATTGCGTTACGCCGCAATAAGTGCTCCTCCTGATAATCGATCGAGGTTCTGAGCTTTTCGTAAATTGTAGCAGCTGTGCTAGCCGGTGCGCTCACTTCAATCATTTCCTCCCCCGCACTTTCTCCAAAACCAACCGGCCTGGCCAGTTGCGCTGTAAGACGAGTTAATTTTTCAGACATATAGGCGTGAGGTCAGAAATTATTTTTAAAAGAAAGTTCGAGGACAAGAATCTTTAACTAGATCAAAAGCCTCTTCCGCCGTATCCACTACCTGAAAAATATCCATATCTTCTCGATTAATGGTATCGAACTCTGCGTAAAGAACATCCTCAATCCACTTAATTAAACCACCCCAATATTCTTTACCAACTAAAACCACCGGGACTTGAATTGCTTTTTTTGTTTGAATAAGTGTGAGAATTTCAAACAGCTCATCTTGGGTACCAAAACCACCCGGGAAGTAAATATAGGCTTGAGCCGAGGCTGCCAAAATCACCTTTCGGGTGAAGAAGTAGTAAAAAGCTCGTGATTTGTTCACAAATGGGTTTACTCGCTGTTCGTTTGGTAATTGAATATTAAGACCAACCGAAACTCCGCCAGCTTCCGCAGCACCTTTATTTGCCGCCTCCATAATACCAGGACCACCGCCAGTTACTACCGTAAAGCCATCTTGTGCCAATAAACGACCCATCTTCTCTGCTTCCTGATACCATCTGTTACTTGCCGGCAGTCGAGCCGATCCCATGATGGTCACCTCTTTGTCGAGGTGAGAGAGGAACTGAAAGCCTTCAACGAATTCAGACATTATTCTAAAAATCCGCCAAGTAATTTCAGACATTCTTGGCTCTGCGCCAGGTATTTTGAGATCCTTTTCTTCTTCCGTAAAAGGAATCCGGCAGATATTTACCTTTTCTATTTTTTTATTATTTGATTTTCCATTCATAATACTCATACAAGTATTATATCACGAAACTTTGAAGCTAAGACAACTCAATAAGTTGATAACAAAAAAGAGCCTTTCGGCTCTTTTAATTTAATTATTATCTAACAGCACTAATTGCTGTTGTATTCTCTGACTCACAAGCGCCAACTGTAAGTGTGCCGTTTGCGTTCTTTGTAAGTGTGTAACCGGTTGTAACCGCATCCCAAGTCGCAAGCCCGTTTGGACTTACAGGTACAGCTCCAAGGTAACCCTGCGTTACGAGTGTAGTTAGATCAACACCACTGGTAGCACTAGTAACATTCACATCACAGTTTGTGTTGTTAACATTGCAAGTTGTAGTACAGGTACCGATCATATAAACGTTACCAGCGATTAGCGCAGTAATAGCTGCGTCGTAGTCGCCACCATTGTCGACCTGATCGATTTTAGCTGCGTGCAAAACCTGAGTTACATCTGAGCTTCGTCGTGCGTCTCGTGCATCTCTGAATCGAGTTGCAGGGTCAAGAGCAACGAATACAATACCCGCCAAAATCGCGATAATCACAATCACGATTAAGAGCTCGAGCAGTGTAAAACCTTGTTCTGAATCTTTTAAGTTTTTAATCTTATTAATCATATTTTTAATTATATTTAAATCTATTATATCAAACTTGACGTATATATCTAACAACCTGTGCACAATTAAATAAAATTGTGATCTTTGCGGTATTTGTGCTTTTTCACCGATCTTAAAGCAGCACCGATTGCCGAGCCGTAAATTTGCAATTCTTTTTCGCTTATATTAGGGATACTAATAACCGAACCTATGCGAATTACCTTACTATTCTTAATACTTTTATCACACAGTTCCGCAACATTTGGTTGCCCCCCTTCTACACCCGCAAATATAATAAATGGAATCGAGTAACCTGAATCACTAAAAAATTTATGTGCTTCCTTAATAGCTCCGCAAATTTTTAGAAGAACTTCTTTAGTAATCAGTTTAGTCTTACCACCACTTTTGTCAGCAAGCTTTCGGATTGCAATAGATCTAGAAAAAACCGTAGCCCCGGCAATATCGTAAACTGTAATATTCGTCCACCTATGGCCAACATCCACAATCATTATCATCTGCGTATCTTCGGTAATTGAAAATTCGTTTAGAACAAAATGGGCATAAAGTCTATCTACCGCCTTATTATTCGACTCAATAGCCACTAGCGGAAATTGCTCACTGGCAAATACTGTCTGAAGTGAATTCAAAATATCTTTCTCTACAGCCAGAACAGTATTCCTCACCCCTTCGCTTACCTTCGCTCCATCTTCAAAAGCAATAAATGCGTCCTTAAAAGGCATTGGAATATCCTCTTGTCCGCCTTCGATCATTTTAGCTTTTTTCTCCTCCTTTAACAGTTTTTCAGAAGACATTATAAAACTTGTTGAAAAAACTCTTGATTCTGGGACTAAAATCGTAGTGTCTGCAGTTATATCTTGAATGCCGGACTTTACTAAAAGTTTCTTGATCTGTTCCTTGAGTTCCTTTGGTTTTTCAATTTTATCGTCAACAATGTAGCCTGGCGACAAGACAAGCTCATAAAGACCAACAGGTATTCCACTGTGGTTTACGTAGGCAATTCTAATATGGTGATCCGAAACGTCAATTCCGATTCCTGATGAAAGTAATGGCATATTAAATTTCTTCCCAATTTGTAATTAAAACATTAATTGCATTTCCAAAATTGTTATAAACCAGAGCTGTGTTGACAACTAGATTTCTTGTTATACCCGCAACTGTTACAGCAACCGTAATAAGTCTTGTGCTTCCCCCACCAGTTACAGTAACCGTACACACACCATTTCCGATAGTTGTAATCGTTCCACCAGTATAACCAATATTGTCCTTCAGTCTATAAATTGCCTCATCAACACAGGCTTCACCGATTTGAATTGCCTGATGCGCCTGATCAGATTCTAGATTTAGCGAAAGTTCGTTTACACTAAATTTAGCAACAGCTAATCCAAGTGATAATGTCATTGCTAAAATTACAACCACAACAAGTAGCGCAGCAACTCCGTGCTCATCTTTTTGGATAATCTTAAATTTATTTTTCAGGCTTTTCATCTGTTTAATTATAGAATTTTTCCTAGCGCACCACAACACTTGTTTGCATAGAGGTTGAGGTATTTATTAATACTCCTGATTTATCGCGCCACTCCAGTGTGAGATCTATTTTAATATTTGTTGTTCTGCCCGGAACACTTAGATCCGTGAAGACTAGACTGGTGACATTAACTAGGTCCGAACTTATGTTCATCGGCGCGCCAGCTCCCTGCTGAATGCGAACTACACCGCCCACAACATCAAAAACTGTTGGGTCCAAACTCCCGGTATTATTCACGAGCGAAAGAACGCCGGGATTTACGCCAAAACTTGAAGTTGTGAAATTAACATCGTTTGCCGACTTAATTTCGCGCGCAATTTTTTCCATTATGAACCGACCATTTTGACTAACTTCGTGCATAGTTCTCGCCTTTTGACCGCTTTGGACAACGCTAACAGTGAAGCCAATCATACTAGTAAAAAAGACGGAAATAATCGCAAGATATATAATCAATTCCACTAAAGTATTACCTTTTGTATTCGATCTTATCTTTTTTAGACCAGAACTTATAGCAAGAACATTCATATTATTTATAAGTTACGGTGATGTCATTAAATAGCGGTGGAGTAAGCGCACCTGTTGATGTAATAATCACCCGGTACTGGAAGTAGCGACCAGTTTGACCAGCCAAACTCACACCATCTGCGGTTGTGTAATCCGGTGAAAAAACTGACCAAGTACCATCAATAACCGGCGAATTTCCACTCCGCACCGCTACGGTAATTTCTGAATTAGCCGGCAAAGTTTCACTCCACGAGAGTGTGTCCCAAACATTTGAAGCAACGTCGCTGTCAAAAATTATTGATGTGTAAGTCCCGAGTCCTCCCACGGAACCAGCACCACCACCGATAATTTGCTCAAGATGCATAAAGAGTCCAGCATCACCTACAATCCAACCATTACCCGAACTTGTCATTGAGATGTCGTTCAAATTAGTGGTAACCGGTGAAGTAAAGAGCGCCCAAGAGATGCCCTTGTACTGAATTAAGGCTCCGGCATCCCCAACTGCCCAGCCGTCATCGAAAGCTGTTAAATTGATCGCATTAAGATTTGCAACTGTTGGTGAAGTATCCGTTGTCCAAGTTGTCCCGTTATAGATGAGGATCGTACCAGTTGCACCAACCGCCCAACCATCGGTGGCCGAAACCATATAGATATCGTTCAGTTGATTGCCAGTTGGCGATGTTACAGTGCTCCAGTTTGAACCATTGTAGTGAATAATGGTACCGCCTGCCCCCACTGCCCAAATATCGCCAGGACCAACCGCATAAACAGCCTGTAGGTTTTGTATTGTTGGTGAAGTAGTCAATACCCAATTTACACCGTTAAAATGTAAAATTATACCGCCGTTACCCACTGCCCAAGCATCCGCCGTATCTATTACATCAACTGCGGTTAGATTGTTTACAGTTGGTGAAGACATTGTGGTCCAAACCCCCGTATCATTTTTTACAATCGTACCATTATCACCTACGGCAAAACCTGTTGTTTCATTAAAGAAATCAACCGCGTTCACGTTAACTGTTACTGGCGACGCGTCCACATCCCAAGCGGTACCAGCGTAACTATTGAGCGACCCTAGGTTGGCCACTGAGAAACCGACCGTATCTGAAACTAAATGAATACCATTGATATTTTCAGTTGTTGGGTTGTTGTAGCTAATTTTTATTGAGTCTAGGCTTGGCGTAATGCTTTGATTCAAGGTACTTAAAGTAACTTCATACTGCAGATACTGACCATTTAGCGAAGCAATTACTTCACCGTTTGGATTGGTATACGCACCAGCAAACGCTGACCAGCTACCGTCTGGTACTGGTGTTGCGCCAGTCCGAGTGTTAATCACAACATCCACTGCCCCCTGACCAATATCTTCAACCCAAGAAATATAATCCCAGTGAGTGTTTGGATCTAGACTGTTGATTATCGGAGAAGTGTAGGTACCGGTTAAGAAGTAAAGTCCTGTGTAGTGCACAAAGGTTGAACTCAGACCTCCGGCCCAGATATCGCTGCTATCCGCGATCGAAACTGAGTTAAGATCTGTCCCCGTTGGTGAACTCGCTTGTGTCCAAGTTAACCCGTCCCACTTTAAAATAACTCCATTGTCTCCCACAATCCAGCCATCAGTCGCCGAAACCATTTCGACATCCTGAAGCTCACTATTCGTTGGCGACGCCACATTTGACCAACTTGTTCCGTCGTAGTGCATAATCGTGCCACTGCGACCAACTACCCAACCGTCTGTTGCAGAAATGAAATTGATAGCATTTAAGTTTTGACTCGTTGGTGTGCTCATTGAAGACCAGTTTGAACCGTTCCAATGCAGAATTCGACCACTTCGACCTGCAATATAACCATCTGTAGCCGAGATCATACTAACATCATTTAAACTACTACTGGTGCCTGAGTTAACTAAGGACCAAGAAATACCGTCATACGAAAGGATTTTTCCATTTTTTCCAACAGCCACTCCAAACGAGGAGCTGACCATATCAACATCATAAAGTGTTTGTGAGGTTGGTGAAGTTGCAATTGTCCAGACCGAACCATTGTTTACTAAAATCTGACCCTCTTCACCCACCGCCCAACCTTCGGTTGCTGATGCAAAATCAACTCCGTACATTTGTTTTTGTGTTGGAGAATTGATTTGCGACCAGCCATTATTTTCGTATTTAAACATTGCACCGTTTCGTCCCACAGCCCAACCAGTTGAACTATTAATCATACAAATATCTTCCACCGTATCGTTTCCAAGTTCAGCTGTGTAGTCACTCCAGTATGTTGGAATAAAGTAGGTTGTTGCTGTCCAAACTGTACCATCATAATTTGCCACCATTCCATTTGCGCCAACCGCAAAGCCGGAAGAAGTGTTTTGCATTTTTACTCCAATAAAATCCTCAGTCGTAAGCGTGGTAACTGTGTACCAATTACTTCCGTTATAGTGAAGTATCGTCCCTGAGTCACCAACAGCCCAAACATCATTTGTAGCAATAGCATATACGCCACGTAAATCATCATGAGTTGGTGTGTTTACACTCGACCACGAAGACCCGTTCCAGTGCCGAGCCGTGCCATTATCCCCAACAGCCCAACCGTCATTCGCCGAAATAAAGTACACATCTCTAAGTTTCTGTGAGGTGCCGCTTGAAACGTTTGACCAACTATTACCGTTCCAATGAATTATTTGACCACTCTCACCAACAGCCCAACCATCTGTTGTTGAAAGCATATAAACTGCTGCGAAGTTTCTAGATGTTGGTGAGGAGATTTTTGACCAAGAATTGCCATTGTACCGTAAAATTGTTCCATCCTCGCCAACTGCCATACCAAAACTTGAACTTACCATTGAAACACTTGCCAGATCTTCTGAGGTTGGCGAAGAAACCGTGCTCCAGGTTCCATTATAATTCAAAATCGTACCCGAATCACCAACCGCAAAGCCGTTATTTGAATCTATGAAATCAAGAGAATTTAAGTCACGAGTCGTTGGAGAAGATAAATCGATCCAATTTGTGCCGTTAAAATTTGCTATTGTACCAGAATCTCCAACACCCCAACCGCTTGTGTTACCAAGTATTTCAACACTGTTAAGATCATTTGAACCAGAGACGCCACTTGCACCTGTGCCGTCAAACAAACCAATCACCGGTATACTCGATCCCCCAACGAACCAGCCATTATTTTCGTCTAGCAGATAAACACTCTTTAGATCCTCACCAGTAACTGATGCCTGTGCTGTCCAGCTACTACCATTCCAGTGGAAAATATCCCCGTTATCACCAACCGCAACACCAAAGTTAGCGCTCACCATTGATAAACCTCTTATATCAGGTGAACCTGAAATTTGCTGGCTAACCCACGAATTACCATTGTAAAAAATCATGGTTCCCGATCGACCTCCTGCCCAGACATGCGAGGCATCAACCGCATAAACCGTGTAAAGTCGTTGATTAATTGGATTTGATACCGAAATCCATAGAGAGCCATTCCAATTATACGTGTGCCCATTTCGATCAACGGCCCAAGCATTAGTTTCTGAAATTACTGAAACATCGTATAAATCAGAATTGGTACCAGAAGTAACCGCTGTCCAAACAGCTCCATTCCAGTGTTGAATTTCACCACCAGTTGCGACAATCCAGCCATCAGTCGGGCTTGAAAAATCTATCGCATTCAAATTTTTATTACTTGCCGAGGGTATAGTACTCCAGCTAAGACCATTCCAGTGAAGTATTAGGCCGGAATCTCCAACCAACCAAACATCATTCACCGATTTAACATAAACTCCATTTAAATCTGCAGTTACTCCACTTGCCACCTGAAACCAATTTGCACCATCCCACTTCAAAATTGAACCAGTATTTCCAACTGCATAGCCAAGATCTGCGGAACTCATGTGAATGTCATTTAACAAATCCGAGTTAGCAGCTGGCGGAGAAAATACTCCCCATTGTGGGGTATTGTTGAGTTCAATCGATGCTGTAGCTCCGGTTCTTGCTCGAACTGTGTCCGTGAAGGTTCCTGGATCAAAATCAAGATCGGTCGTATGAATTACCGACAGTCCTCCTCCAGGAATCCACCTGTCAACGGCAAAGGATGTGTCTCCTGAAATTGTGAGTGATGCTGAATCGCCAGTGCCATTTATTACAATGTCCGTTGCCGTACCAGCGCTAAAATCAGTACTCGAAGTTTCGTGCCAATCAAAAACGTTCCAGTCGGTTAAATAAGTAACCGCCTGCACACTTCGCAGAGCGTTTCTGGCAGTCCAACTCACAACTGAAGTTACTTTTTTTGTACGCGGATCAATCTGCCCGCCGGTTGCCACGATATTATTATTCACATCCCGCTCAACACTTGAAATTGTAACCACACGAGTGTAAATATCAACAATGTCATTTACACCACTAAACGCCCAGCTACCACCCGTGTTTGCCACGCCATGCGCACCGTCAATTAAGTTCAGCCAAGATTCATCGCGGATACTCCGAGCCGCTTCAAGTCCCTCCTGCGCTATAACCGTTGCCCGCACCTCTTCGTTACTGACGCCAAGCGAAACTAAACTATCAAGGAAAATTGTGCTCACAACCAAGGTTATGATACTAAAAATCGACATGGCAATAACTACTTCTGCCAAACTTTGACCTTTTTTATTTTTGAAAATTGAAGTAAACATTAGTTTCGGGTTATAGCTCCAGCTGGATTGACTAAGATTGTTTTTTTCTCCGCTGTTTCGTTTAATTCGACCGTAATCGTGGCCGGGGTCGAAGTGTTTCCGTGCGAATTATTAAACAGCACATCTGCGCCCCCACCCTGAATTGTAATCTGAGACAAAGTTGTAGAATTTGGCAGGGTTGTTGTAACATTATCCGGAGCTCCTGGAATATAGGTAGTGCCTCGGTACAAAGTAAAATCATTAGCTGTAAAGTGCACACCCCAAACATCATTTTGACGACCATTCATAGTGTGCCACTCGGCGCGCCTCAGAGTATCAACAACATCTGTTGAAACGTTTACTAAATCATTTCTGTTAACCGAAGAACTCATTACCAAGGCGCCAATCAAAACTATTATCGATGATAACGCGGTTACTATCAGCGTTTCAAGTAAAGTAAAACCATGGTGATTTATGTTTTTCATAAGGATGATTAAACACCCGACAAAATTGAATAAATTGGTGTCAGAATAGACATCGCCATAATCGCTACCACACCTCCAATAAATAGAAGCATAATCGGTTCCAAGATTGACGATAGGTTTTTTGACATCACCATCACCCGTTCTTCATAATAATCAGCCAAAAACTCGAGTGTTGAACCTAAACTTGCAGATCTTTCACCAACCGCAACCATTCGCTGAATCATTTTTGGATATAGATCAGGGTACCGTTCAATAATTGCCGAAAATTCGCTACCGCCCGCTACCTGTTTCATCATATTCTTCACTGATTTTGCGTAAACGTAGTTTGGCATCACTCGCGAAGTAATATCGAGCGCCTCTTCGATCGCGGTTCCACTTTGCAGTAAGGTTCCAACAGTCCTACAAAAGCGAGCGCGATTGATAAGGTTTGTAAACACACCAACCACCGGGATTGCTAAAAGTACTCTGTCAGTAATTGGACGCACCGCCTTTCGCCTTGAAAACCAAAGGAAAAACACGGTACCTCCGATTGAAGCTGGTACCACAATCGCGCCATAGGCCACGAAGAAATTTGAAACCCAGATCAAAATTCGGGTAGTAATCGGCAGTTCCACGTTCAAAGACTCGAAAATCTGGCTAACCTGTGGCAACACGAAAATTGCAATTCCAAAACCGAGCACAACTGCCATACTAAGTACCACGGAAGGATAAATCATAGCTGACTGCACATTTCGCTTTAAGCTAAGATCGCTCTCCATTTGTTTTGCTAAACGTTCAAGGTTTGCGTCGAGAGTCCCTGAGTTTTCTCCCACCTCCACAGCACTAATAAACGAAGCATCAAAAGTTTTCGACTCAAATTTTAAAGCATCAGCAAAAGCTGAACCGCCCTGAACTCGACGATTTACCCGTTTTAACACCTTCTTGAGGGTCCCCACCGACTGCTCTGTGATTACCTCAAGCGCTTCAGGCACCGAAAGACCAGCATTTAGCATAACCGCAAAGTGCTTCGAAACCATCGCTACATCGGTGGTTTTTACCTTACCTAAACTAATTTCCGTCTTGTACCAAGGAAGTTTTCCTTCTTTTGCAACGACCCTGTTAAGGCTATTTTTTGTCGGACTATTATTCACTTTTTTTGTAATTGTTTTTGCCATATTATTCAATAATTCCGTCAGCTTGGAGTTGTTCTAAAACTTGTTTCATAGAAATCATTCCAAATTTTCGTCCGGTTTCGATAGCTGAACGTATAGTTGAAAGTTTGTTGTTTCTTATAGCATTCCTTACCGCCGAAGTTGAGGTTAAAATTTCCCTCGCAGCCATTCGTGTACCATCTTTCTTCATCACAAGGTGTTGCGATACAACCATTTTTAAGGCAGCTGATAGTTGAATTAAAATCTGTTGCTGCTTTGCGCCTTCAAAAACTCCCACAATTCTTTCTACAACTTCAGTGGCATTTGGCGAGTGAAGAGTTGATAAAACCAAGTGTCCAGTTTCCGCAGCTGTTAACGCTAGTTCAATAGTTTCCGGATCACGCATCTCGCCTATCACAATTACATTCGGATCCTGCCTTAAAACGTGGCGTAAACCCGAGGCAAAAGTCTGAAAATCTGTCCCAAGCTCCCGTTGTTCAATAAGTGAATTACCTTTTTGAAAACGGTATTCAATCGGATCTTCGAGTGTAATAATGTGCTGTTTGTCAGTTTCATTGATGTGTTGAATCATTGTTGCAAGCGTAGTTGACTTTCCGGTTCCTGCCGGACCACTTAAAATAACCAGGCCACTTAGCTCACCGACAATATCTAAAATTTGCTGATCAAGTTCTATTTCTTCTGGCGTTGGCGGTTCGTTTGCAAAAATTCTTATTGAAAGCCCAAAACCGCCCGATTGTTTATGCGCATTAATTCGCAAAAATGTTTTACTCACTTCAAGACCAGTATCTACATCTCCAGTTTTCACCAATCTAGATTTTTGTTCAGCATTTAAAATTTTTCCCAGTATATTCTTTGCCTCAACCTGTGTAAAAATAGGCTTATCTATAACCGTCAGTTCACCTTCAATTCGAAAATAAGGCGCTGATCCAACCACCAAGTGGATATCCGAGGCACCTTTCTTGAGCGCAAGTAATAGTATTTTTTTAAATTCCTCCATATTATTCTTGAGTTACGCGCAAAACTTCTTCGAGCGTAGTTTCACCGGTTAATATTTTCTGTACCCCATCAAAAAGCATTGTGCTCATTCCCTGCTTAACCGCTATTTCTTTGACTTGATCGGCATCTTTATTACTCATTACCGCTTCTCTGATTTCATCTGTAACTGCCAAAAGTTCAAAAATTCCGGTTCGACCCTTGTAACCTGTGTTTTTACAAATTTTACAACCCTGACCGTGAAAAACACGAATACCTGAAAGTGATTTCTTGCCGGTTACATCAGAAAAATATTTTTTTAAGTGCGGTAAATGGTTAATGGTTTTCAGTTCCTGCTCCGAAATATTCACACTTTTAATACAGTTCAAACAGATCCTTCTCACCAGTCGCTGGGCAATAACCACCAAAATTGTTGAAGAAACCAAAAAGTCTTCAACACCCATATCTTTAAGTCTTGGAAAGGCGGTTGCAGCGTCGTTTGTGTGTAAAGATGAAAAAACCAAATGCCCGGTCATCGCAGCGTTCACTGAGATATCTGCTGTTTCGCCGTCTCGAATCTCCCCCACCATAATAATGTCCGGATCCTGACGAACAATTGAACGCAATCCCTTGGCGAAAGTTAGGTTAGTTTTTGGGTTAACCTGAATCTGGCTAATACCATCAACATCATATTCAACCGGGTCTTCAATCGTGGCAATATTCACCTCGCGTTTGTTTAAAACCTTGAGCGCAGCGTAAAGCGTGGTACTTTTTCCTGAACCTGTTGGTCCAGTCACCAGGATCATACCCCAAGGTTTTTTGATAGCTTTTTTAAAAAGCTCAAAATGCGCCTCGCTTAAACCAAGATCCGTTAGGCTGAATTGACGAGTCTTCGCAGCAAGTAGTCGCATTACTGCTTTTTCACCGTTTGTGGTCGGCACAATTGACAAACGAATATCAATTTTGTCACCAAAATCGTTCGTATAGGAAATACGGCCATCCTGAGCTGCACGTTTTTCATCTGTCGCGAGTTTAGACAAAACCTTTAATCTGGTAATAACCGGGTCGTGAATTTTTTTAGGAAATTCTGCAATATCTTGCAAAATACCGTCGATTCTGAAACGAATCTGCGTAAACTCATCTTCGGGTTCAATATGAACATCACTAGTTCTAGTTTGATATGAATAATCAAAAATAGCATTAACAAGTTTTACAACAACTCCGTCCGAGTCATCGCTGTTTAAATCAGCGCCTTCGAGAATATTTTTAAAGGCAACCTTTGGATCTTTTTGAAAAAGGAATAAATTCGAAAGAATCTCACGTTCAGTTGAATAATAAAAAACCACCTCACGTCTTAAATATTTTTCAAGTAGAGCCTGTAAAGTAACGTCATGTGGGTTTGTAACTGCAAGGACTACCGAATCTTCGGTTTGTGAAATTGGCAGTAAATGTTTCTTTCGCGCAAAAGCTTCTGGAACTAAAAGAATAACATCGTCTTGTGGTTTTGTCTGTGCTGGATCGAAGTGCCGAACACCAAACCAAGACGCTACCAACTGACCAAGCTGGGCTTCGGTTAATGAACCATCTGAAACTAAAACACTGTCGATGCCTTTGGTTTTAGCACTTCGCGACTGCGCAGCTTTCATGAACTCCTCCCTTGTAACTCCACCCCCTTCAACCAGTGCCTCGTATAGTTGTTCTTTACTTAACACCACATGATTTTTTTATATTATAACATAAAAAAGTAGAGAGCCTGTGCTCTCTATCCACTTTTTTATTTTTCTGTTTTAGTAGTCTCAATTTAAAATCTTGCCGTTGCCTAGATGTAAGATTTTATTTTTGCAACTACATCCTGAATTGATGCGTCTGACTTTACAATAAAATCTTTTGCACCAAGTAGTTTTGCTTTTTTAACATCTTCCTCTTGCCCTAGATTAGAAAGCACAATCACTGGAATTTTTTTAAGACTACTATCCTTTTGAATTGCCTCGAGCACGCTAAAACCGTCCAACTTAGGCATAATAAGGTCTAGTAAAACTAGCGTTGGGCTAATTTCTTTCATTTTTTTCAAACCCTCCTCTCCATTTAAAGAAAAATCCGCCTCAATTCCTTCTTTGTTTAGTTTTGTAGCATAAATCCTCGAAAGGAATTTATCATCTTCAATGATTAATACTTTGACCATATATATCGAATTCCTTTCTAGTATATCAGGTGTTAAAAATTATTACTAATAAATCTCTGTGCACAGCACCAGAAAGCTTACCAACTTCCACCACCACCGCCACCCATTCCGCCACCTGAAGCTCCACCACCTGAAGAACCACTTGATTTTGGTGTTATGTCCGAAGCTAAAGAAACCACAACTGCTTGGTTTAAATCCATAGCAATAGCTGAATAGTTTGTTAAGGCTGAATCTGATCTATACCAATCAGGTTGTTTAAACTCAAGCCCGGCAAAAGCCTCTGCCCATTTAAACGTAAGACCAAATACAATTGCGGGTGGCAAGTGTTTCTCAAACATATTCTCCTCTTCCTGCCACTTTATTCGGTACTTTTCCGCTGTTCCTAAAAATAGTCTATACCCCATTACCAATCTAACAAGTTCAAGACCTTTTTCAGTAATTGTTGGCATTAAAAAACCGAAAACCACCGTAACCACACCTGACAATACAAAGAGCACTGTTGTTACTGGACCGTAAAGATTTCCCAGATTCACCCCTACAAATATCTGGATGATGCCAAAAAATATAAATAGACCAACAAACAGTAAAGATTTTTTCAAATAAATATTTTCAAGTTTTATCCTGTCTTGAACAAGTGTTGTAAGTTCTTTAAATTCAGTTTCAGTAATCGAGTTTTTTAGTTCCGTGTTCGTAACTGTCGACCTACCGTCAGCGAACAACAGATTAAACAAATAAGTATGCGCACTGTCTAAACCCAGACTCTCTCGTTTCTTTGTAAGTGTTACAACTTTAGCTGGTTTAAAAATCTTACCAAGCCCGCTTTTTTCCTCCTCCTGCACGCTAATCTGCAAGAAACCATTCACCGCCATAGTCACAATCATGGCGCTAACCTCAGGTTTCTTCATAAAGGGCGTGAGTATACCTGGCAAATATACTGCTTCTAAATTATGAGGTGCCTCATATTCAGCAACCACTGCCCCCATTTTTTTATCTCGACCATACTTAAACCACATCAGACTAACGATAAATACGAGTAGCACCGGAACCAGATTGATCAAATTATTCAGCAAACTTTGCCGAAGCTTCTCCCAAAAAGTTGGCTCCGCCACCACACCTTTTTCAAAACCTACCGCCACAGTTAAATAATCCTTCGCAGCAAACGCCGCCACGCTACCGTCGGTAGCAATTCCGCAGTCAGAACTTGTTGAACCCGAGGCACCGGTATAACAGCTCGTTTGTAAAACCTGAGCACCACCCGGAAGTCTCACAATTGCAGAAGACGTTTTGATCGGCACCTCCCAAGTGTCGCCAGTTACATTCCAGTAAATCTCATCAAAATCATTAAAGAATAGCACCCCTTTTTCAACTTTATAATCAATCGTGTAGGTGTGGTCGTTTAAAATTGTAATATCAGGATCTCCAATCTTTATATAATGCTCCTTAGAATTTCTCGATTCTGAAAATTGGGCAGTTTTTCCGTCCACTAAAACATCACCTAGCTTAAAACCAATCTTTATTCGATTATTAAATTCATCCTTGTAGGCTACTGGAATAACTCGGAAAATTCCGTGTTTTTCTACATTGAAATTCACAGAAATATTTTCAGAAACCTGTAAACTACCATCTGAATTTAAATCAATAATTGCATCAAATTTTTCAATCGACCAGTCTTCTGCTGGAGTCTGCGCAAAAACTAACTGCGGAAACAATAATAATCCAAAAATTAGAAGCAGTTTTTTCATATTATTTTAAATATTTGTTTTTATTGGTAATGTGCTGATCAAAAGTTACACCATAAAAAACTTCACCTTTTGCGTCGGTTAAAAAGTAATAATAATCGTTTGTTTTTGGTGAAACCGCAGCTTTTAGCGAATCAATTCCAGGGTTCGAGATCGGTCCAGGTGGCAAACCGGTGTTTAAATAAGTATTGTACGGCGACTCAATATCGCGATCAGCTAGTGAAATTGATGGTGTATTATTCCCTGTAAAATAGTTCACGGTTGAATCCATTTGAAGTGGCATCCCTATTTTTAGACGTTTATAGATAATATCCGCAACCTGTGGAATGTCTTGACTCGTTCGCACTTCTCTTTCCAGAATCGAAGCTGTTGTTAATAGTTCATGCAAATTGGAAATCTCTGACTGAAATTTAAAATCTGAATTGAACGCTCCAGTATCTACCAAGCGATTTTCCATAGTATCCAGCATCACTTCCACTATATCTTCTGCGGTTGCCTCAACGAAAAAACGGTAAGTATCTGGAAAAAGGTAGCCTTCAAGATCAACACCAGCTGGTTTTTGTGCAGTTAGAACAAAATTGTGATTATTAAGTGGTGAGTTTACGCCTGTCATTACACTCCACTCCTCTGGGGTGATATTGAATTTTTCGGCAACAAGTTCACCCATTTGTTTTACTGTGTAACCTTCCGGAAAAGTAATAGAAACCTCTTCGGAGTTTGGCGCCACCATTAGCGTCTTCATAATGTCGGAGTAGCTCATGCCCGGTTTTAATTCAAAAACACCAGCCTTAAGGTCAGACGCTGTTCCGTTTATAATCGTATAAAACTTAAACCAATTTTTGCTGTTGATGATATGTTGTTCCGCTAAATCATCTGCTATTGAGGAGAAACCCGCACCAGCCTCTACAGTATAAAGGACTGTTTCAGCATCCTTGGTAGGTGATTGAAACCAGAAGTGATAAGACTGCCAGGCTACAAATCCACCAGCAAGCAAAATACTAAAGAGTAAAATACCAATACAAGATAATAATTTTTTGATCATAAATACTCTGCAATTACAGCTATTAAAATACCAATTACTCCCCCAGCAAGAAGATCTGAGAGGTAGTGAACACCCACAAATAATCTGGTAACGACAATTATACTAGTAAATACTAAAATTATCGAGGCAACTAGCCAAGTTAGCGAATTTCCGTGACTGAGTTTAATTAATAGAAGTGCAAGTGAAGTCGCAAACGCAAAGCCAACTGATGCGTGGAGAGACGGAAAAGACCATTTCAGCATTGCCTTGTAACTTGTTTTAATAACTTCAGGTCTTGGTCGTTTTATAATCCATCTAAGAATGAGTACACCAAAAAAACTAACAATTACTGAGATTATTAGATCGTAAAACAACTCCAGATTACGAAGCTGATATAGTAAAATTATCGCATACGCAGTTAAGAACCAGAAGCCGAATCTCGATAAAAAAGACCAGAAAGCAAAATGCTTCTTTCCAAAGCTATGAATCCTTTTTGACATTTCTAAATCCAAATTGTACATAAATTCATTGTACAGGTAATCATAAAACTAGCGAAGGTTTTCTCAGCGGATAAAAATATGGATAATTCAGGAATTACCAGACAAAAAAACCGCCAAAGGGCGGTTTTAAAATTACTCTGGTCGATACTCTCGTTTGCAGGTTAAAATCCCCTCTTTATCTGAAACCTGTAAATCGTACACTGTGGTGCAAGACTCGATTAATGTCTTATCGTTAACTGCAGTGTCTAAAATATAATAATTCCAAGTGCTATGCCCGTCTTCACCAAAACTATTTGAAATAAATGGCAAGCCTTCTAAATAGTCAGGGATAAACTTGTAGTCAAAACTTACGATTGGCACAGAAGTTACCTGTTCAAGTTTTAGATCCTTATAACTTGATGAAATATTATAGATTTTTAGTTCCTGTTTACCCTGTTCAGCTATCAAATAAGTATTTTTAACTCCAGAACAAATTTCAAGGACACCATCTAAACTTTTATTGTTTGCAAGTGCCTCAATTGCGTTAAAAAATCGCTCTGGACTTTGGACTACTCCTGATATTTGCTCTGCGATATCTTGCTTTTCAAGTTCTGTAAAACTTCGCGGGTCAACTGAACCAACATAATCCTTTGCGTTTACAATACTATTGAAAGATAAACACTCAGAGTTGCGCTTTTCCTCTCTCTCGGCTCTTTTGTTTGATAAATAAGTTTTGCGATCAGGTCCTGTACTTTCCTTAAAGTCAACTTTTGAAATAACCTGCGTAAAAGGATTCACCACTGCAACATTACTACTAAACACGGCCTCTGAAGCAATATATTTAAGTTCCTCCTCCAGCTGATTCTTCTGTTCGTCAACCGTTGGTGGGTTCCAGTAAAGTGCGTTCATGACTACAATGAACATTAGAAAAATAATAAACAGAATCATGAACAGAATCGACAAAACTGTTCCGTTAAACTCGTGCTCGTGCTCAGGTGTGTGCTCGTGTTTATTTATTTTCATATTTTAGTTTAAACACATCTCGCGATTTTCTTTAAAACTATACGTAATATCACCATTTTCCAAAACTGATTTCTGGTAAACACCCACCAATATACACGAATTATTCACCCAGTTTATAGAGACTTTTTTAAATGGATCATTAAAATCAGGTTCCCTATCCGTAAGCGACTCATCATTTTTAAGTTCGCCTACAACTGTTATGTTACCTTTGTTAAAATTATACACCAAAATCTGGTTTTCTAAATAATCATTATATAGTTTATCTGAAATATCTGAGCTAAACACCACTGTCTGACTTTGATCTGGAGACAAAATGCCGGACTGACTTCTAAGACCAGTTTCAGAAACATCACCAGTTTTTAGGTTAACCTCCGACACTGCAGAGAAAAAATCTGCTTCATCTCGAATTAAAGAAACGTAAATTCGTCCATCAAAACCAACCTGGGGCACAGCTACTAAACTTGAAATTCCTGGCCAATCAAGCGCTAATTCGGATTCAAGTCCAGTTTTTCTGTCTATGCTAACCACTTTAGGCTTTCCGTCTAGCCCTCTAAACGAAGTCGTAAAAAGTGGGATCTGCGACTCTTTGCTGTTCATTAATTTCTCAGCATTATTTAAATCGTTTTGCAGTGCAATAATCTCATTTTTAGCGGTATCAATTTCAGTGTACTTAACCTTCGTCACGTAAACTGCCAAAATAAGTAATACAGAGACAATGCCAAACATACTCAAAGATAACCCAGTGTAAAATCTACACCTTACTGGACACTTCATTTTTACAAATGTCTTATTTCGAGTTGTTTGCATTCCCTCCTCCATAAAATTACTCTATACAAAATTCGCGCCATTCTTTATGCCGCCTGACCTGCACTGTAGCTCCTGGCTCAGCACCTTCACTCGTGTCTGGCTCGTTACTTACTGCGTAGATACGGACATTTGCGCACGTTGGGCTTAACCAATGCACCTGAATATCTCGTAAATTCGCAAAACGAGCATTTGGCGCTGCAGCGTCCAAATCTTCACCATCACGATAAGTTCCCAAAACCGAAACCTTTTCAGTAACTAAATCAAAAAGCAAAATCTGATTTTCCTTGTAATCAACCTTTAAAACATTGTCCAAAAACTCCACCCCAGTAACCAAATATCTTTCACTTGGCGAAACTGTATTATCGGTTGCGTTTGAAGCAACACTTATTCCCGTTGTTTTACTTATCTCAGTTGCTACGTCAAAAACGTTTACCTCTCTTGACGGCAAATCGCCATCAACTGGCCCCATAACTGTAAAAATTTTTCCATCGTAATCTAATTTTGGCACCGCAAAAACTACCCTATTGCCAGTAATAATCTCTTTTGATTCGTTAAGTTCTGGGTCATACATTAAAATTCCGCTTGAATAACCAGTTGCTTCGTCTACTGCATTGTAAAAAAGTGGGGTTGGACCTGGTAAGTTATCTATTTCAACGTTTTTGAGCCCCAGATCTAACTCTAGCCCCTGAACCTGAGTTTCTAGTTCCTTCACTTTACTCGCACTTCCAGTATTTTGAAACCAAAGAACAAGTGAACTTATTCCTGCCACTACAAAAAGGGCAATGAACGAAAAACCGATTTTTTTCCAGCCGGTCCCACACTTAGGACAAGCTTGCGACGTTGGTGTACCCAGTGTTGCCATATTATTTTTTTAAATTAAAATCTTTGCAAAGGTTCAGTTAACTTAAAATTAATTGAACAAAAGTTTGCTTTGTTTCTACCTCCTTTTATTCTGCATGTTTTTATTATACCAGAGGAACGCCCGACATTTCAGGTGGCTGTGGAATACCCATAATTTTGAGCATCGTCGGCGCTACATCAGCCAGCATACCAATCGGTGGCATTAAACTTAAATCACCATTTGGCACATCACCCGCCATACTTGCCTGACCTTCAAACTGATTCCCGATAATAAACAATGGGATCGGGTTCGTACTATGTTCCTTATCAATATCACCTGTTTGTAAATTCAAAACTTCCTCACCATTTCCATGGTCAGCGGTAATCAAAACCACTCCATCGTGTTTTAGAACTTCGTCCACCACTCTTCCTACAGCTCCATCCAAAAATTCATGAGCTTTAATAGTTGCCTCAACGTTTCCGGTATGCGCCACCATATCAGAGTTCGCAAAGTTCATAATAATTGCGTCGTAGTTATTGGTTTTTATTTCTTTAATAACTCGTTCAGATAATTCACCCGCCGACATTTCCGGTTGTTGATCATAGGATTCAACCTTTGGTGAAGGAATAATTACCCTATCTTCATTAGGAAAAGCTGTTTCGATTAAGCCATTAAAGAAAAAGGTAACGTGAGCGTACTTTTCCGTTTCAGCAATGTGCAATTGAACCATTCCAGCGTTTGAAAGCACTTCAGCTAAACAATTTTTTATAAGCACAGGCGGATACGCAACCTCTACTGGCAACCCCTTTTCGTACTCCATCATAGTAACAAAAACCAAATCCTGAATATAGATTCGCTGGAACTTGTCGAAAGACGGCAGTGTAAAAGCCTTTGTTATCTGCCGGGATCTATCTGGTCTAAAGTTAAAATTAATCACTGAATCGCCTGATTTTATAGTTGCGACCGGCTGACCATTTTTGGTAATCACTGTTGGCACGATCTCCTCGTCGTAAACCTCTTTCGCGTAAGACGCCTTTATTGCTTCAATCGGATCCTCAGCCATTGAAACTGATTGCCCAAGCACCATTGCGTTGTAAGCTTTCTCCTCTCGATCCCAGCGGTTATCCCGATCCATCGCGTAATACCGACCCGAAAGTGAGGCAATTCTACCGATGCCAATTTCCTGAATCTTCCCCTGTAGCTCATTAAGATATTCAAGTCCAGAATTATACAAACTATCACGGCCGTCCATAAAACAGTGGATCGCGACGTCTTTCACCCCCTGATCTTTCGCAAGTTGCATTAGTGCGTAACAGTGAATATTATAGCCGTGCACTTTTCCTGAAGACATAATCCCCATAAGGTGCAAGGTCCCCCCAGACTTTTTTGCGTGATCAATCGCTTTCAAAAACGCCTCGTTTTCAAAAAACGACCTGTCTTTGATTGCACGCTCAATCCTAGGTAATGACTGATAAAACACTCGCCCAGTTCCGGCTGTAAGATGCCCAACCTCAGAGTTACCCATTTCCCCCCACATAAGTCCAACCGTTTCACCAGCCGCCCGAATTGTCATCACTGGGTAGCGTTTCTTAAATTCATCAAATCTTGGCATTTTTGCCCGAGTTACCGCGTTACCTTCACCGTCTGGCGCAATTCCAAAACCGTCGAGCATCATAAGCACAACCGGCCGTGGTCTCGCCGGGCTTGCAGTAATTGGCTGGATAATTTGAGGCTGATTTTGTTCATCTGACATAGTGAAACTATTATACCAGATTCTGAAGAAAATTAACCTCAAAAGTCAACGGTGAGTTTTGATTATTAACAGACAAATCTCAAAGTATCGAGTTCTTAATATACAAAAAAACTGCCCGAAGGCAGTTTTATTAAATAGATTATTGAATCATTTTCATGATTTTACCTGAAAAAGGTCCGTACCACGTTTCTATTAAACCTATATCAGCAGAACCAAGTGCCGGTCTACCTTCAACTAATATGTAAAATGGCAAGTTCGTTTCTAAATTCCCTTCAGTTCCTAAATCTTTAGAAAGGTAAACAAACACACCTGCTGAAAGTCCATCTGGTGCAATGTTTACATCATTCATACCAAAGTGTGCTCTTGAATAATTAACAGGCACACTGGTTGCTAAATATTTATCCTTTGTTGCTGGACTTAATATCTGCATAACTATATCGTCGAGATTTGTTACCTCAACAGCTGTCCATTCACCCATCATTCCATTTCTATCACCAACTTCCACTGAACCCATCGCAGTCTGGCTCGAATTTCCCGATATCCGATCTCGAACGTTTATCATATTTTCAAAATCACCTCTGTCCATCATACCAAAACCATCACGGCTTAGATCACGATCTCCTAATATACTTACGAACATCATTACGGACATGAATAGCATCATAATTAAAATAACACCTGCGACTGCCATTAAACTTTTGTGTTCACAATGTCCGCACTCCCCCACTGATGATCTTTTATGTTCATTCATATTTTTATATTTCATATTATTTACATTGTACTTCATTTAATTTGTTGAAACAAATACTGCGATCACCATTTTTGCAAGGTTGAAACTTACTGAACTCCAAGACTTAACATTGGTATGTTCATAATAGAAAATTTTTTACATAAAAAAGACGCCGTCAGCAACAAGGCTGATCGGCGAAGGGGCGATGGAATTCGTGAAGGTGGGACTAAACATCCACATACAGCTTTTTTACGGCGTGTATTGAACAGTTTAAAGGATTAGCCACTCGAGTTTACTCGCTGACCGGTCGACTTCACTGTTCTTGACAGATTGGCCCCTTTTCAGAAGCAGGTTGAAATGCACAACCCTGGTCTTTTAATTAGTCAGTTTGTTTGTCTGCTCGCCGTAGAGTTACGGTGTACAGGAAACGATGGCGGAGGTTTGCCGAAGCAATTTGTTATACCATCCTGACCAAATACCAATCTAGTCCACCTTCACGAACTCATCGCAGTTTGCGTAAGATAACAGATCAATCCATATTTGTCAAATATAATTAGCTAACCTTCAATTAATATTTATGAATAAAAAAATGACTATTCAAGGTCATTAGCAGTGCATTTCTACGATTTCGTCTCTTCAAAAGTTTGGTCTAAACCACTCCGTATAAACGTAAACGGCAATATCAAGCTCCCGGTTTAGTAGCTTTTTTGGATCTAATTCGGTCAAATAGTATTTAGAAAGCATATACATATAGTACATGTTCAAAAGAATGGCGATAACCGCAATCAAGACCATAACACTACGGTGATAAAACGTCAGATACCAAAGATGGTACAAATTCGAAGAGGTAAAAAACAAAAGGAGCAAAAATTTAAGTTAGCGTCTTCAGTGATTGAATGAACATACTACCTCTATTTTAAGTATTGCATCCAACTTAAGTTTATTTTTCAAATTTGCCAATTTTTCTTTGTTAACATTAAAAAAATAACCAAACTAATATTTGGTTATTTTTTAGATTATCGGTTGATCGCCACTGCCCCTCTATCTGGAGTTATGTATTCAATTTTTGAAACCTTTGATAGTCCCAGCATTTGCACTCTAGTTGAAACACTGTCAACTGACTGAAGTTTGGCTACTTTTAAGTCTAGTTTGTCCTTCTCTAATTTCAAATCATCAATTGACTGAGACAGTTCACGCATTTCGTAACCCGCTGTGGCTGAAATATTGACCTGCCAAATATATGCAGAGCCGAGAACTATTGTAATCGAGACTAAAACAACCGGCAGTAAGCCATTGCTTTCGGTAAAACCTTTCAGTTGTTGATATTTTGTTTTAAACATACCCTCCTATATTTAAGCGATGATGGTAACGGTAACAACGATTTAATCATTGTTACTAGTTACACTCACGGCTAGATTTTTTCTGCAATTCTTAATTTAGCACTTCGAGCCCGTTTGTTCTCCTTGATTTCGTCGTATTTCGGAACAATTGGTTTCTTCGTAACTTTTTCAAGCTGAGCCAAATCCTTTATCAGATTCTTGATCAATTTATCTTCAAGCGAGTGAAAACTGATTATAGCAAGTCGGCCACGGTTATTTAGCTGACTAACAGCCGAAGCGAAACCCTTTTCAATCTCACCAAACTCATCATTTACCGCAATCCTGATCGCTTGGAATATTCGCGTAGCAGGATGCGCTTTTCCTCTGTGCTTGATAACATCTTCGACGACCTCAGCTAACTGAACAGTTGAAGTGATCCGAGATTTTTTTCTAGCAACAAAGATAGCTTTTGCAATTTCCCGTGCTTTCGGTTCTTCACCATAAACACGGAATAACTGAGCTAACTCTTCTTTTGACCATCCGTTAACAATCATCTCGGCAGTTAACTCTTGCGCCTTGTCGTAGCGCATATCAAGTGGGCCTTCTCGCAAGAAACTAAATCCACGGGAAGCGTCGTCAACATGAACAGACGAAAAGCCAAGATCGAACAGTATGGCGTCGGCTGGTGGTAAATCGTATTTACTCATGTTCCCGAAGGAATCTTTAATGAGCGTAATCTGATCTTTAAACTCCTTTAAATTTTGCCGAGCCTGATCCAAATTATTTTCATCCCGATCAAAGCCAATTAAGTGACCCTTAGGACCAATAATTTCTAAAATCATTTTGGCGTGACCGCCAAGACCAAGCGTTGCGTCAATTACAGTTGCACCAGGCTGTAAGTTCAGGCCCTCCAAAACCTCTTTAGCTAGTACCGGTATGTGTTTTGTCATAAATTAGGCTAAATTCCAAACTCCCCTAGTTGCTCGGCAATCGAACCGGCGTTCTCTTCCGTTTGGCTTCTATAAATATCCCAAGTTTCTTCACTCCAAATTTCCAAACGGTTATGAACACCTACAATCACTACTTTTTTTGTTAACCCAGCGTACTCTCTCAAGTACTCGGGTATGACGAACCTGCCCTGCTTATCAAGCTGAACGTCCATTGCGCCAGCAAGCATGAGCCTGGCGAATGCACGCGAGTTTGCTTGCCCCAAGGGCAAACCGGCCAATTTTTCGGCGAGTTTCCCCCACTCCTCCAAGGAAAGCAGGAACAGCGAAGAATCTAAACCTCTAGTCACAACTGCACCTTGTGCGAGGTCTGGACGAAACTTCGTAGGAGTCGCAATTCGACCCTTTTCGTCAATTTGATGATGATATTCACCTATAAACATAGTGATGTTTTAGCTGTGAATGCTAATTTTGGTGCAGTTAATTAAAATCCCTGCCACGAAACGTCACAGCGAAGCGTAAACGTTTCGTGGGCGAAAATTCATGACAGGGGGAAATTCTCCGAAATAGGTCTTAACAAAACCACTAAAGCACAATAAAGGCTTTAGTCAGAGAGTACACATTAGCAGATCTATTCTGCCCCACTTTGTGCCTCAATACCTCCACTTTACCCCACTTTATTTCCACCCGCAACCATTTCAATCCATTGTGTGTGGATAAACAATTTTATTGGCTTATTTTAGTAAAATTTAATAAATAAAAAACGCATCACCGTTTGCGGCAATGCGCACAGATTCTAACCAATCCGGCCTATCTACTTACCAGTCGGGACTTCCGTGAAGTCATCGTCTTTTCCCTCATACCTAGTCGATGACATCACCATAAGGATGCATCCTTCGGGGATGGTCACCTTGTGCCAAGTGCCCGGCCGAATGAGGAGCGCCTCTTGCTCCCGGCCATTTAGTACCACCTGGTGAGTTGCGCCATCTGGCGAAGTAACGAGATCAATAGTGATCTCGCCAAGCACAGCCATCATGATCTCCACCTTCCTCAAGTGGCTATGCAAGCCCACTGGAAACTCGGCGCTCGACTCGTCTACAACATAGACGTGTACGATGCCGTTCGGGAAATCATACGGGTAGCTCTCATAAGGACGTGTGTCCCTCAGCCTGCCCATCTTACCGGTAACCGCCTTGTTGTGGCGAAACTGGAACGCTTTGAACACTTCAAACTTATTTAGCACGATCTTTCTCCTTGAAATAGATCTAATAATAAACTAGCATACTATGTATTAGTTTGTCAAGATAATTATCTAGTTTTAATCTTACATTTTTAACCAACTAAGACTGGAACATTTGATTTTCTGCTCTCATTAGTAAAATATGAATACTCAAAAGATCAAAACAATAGAAGAATATTTAAATTCACATTCCTCTCAAATGGAAGAGATTATTGATAATTTAGTCGAATTTGCCACACTCCATCCTGGTCATATAGTGCCTCAGGCCTATTTTCAAATGTTAGCTCGAATTGTCCCACAGTGTTCAATTGAACTAATGATTTTAAAAAAAATAGAAGATGAAGTTCAGATTTTTCTAATACAAAGACCTGAAAATGATCCAGAGTGGCCAAATAAATGGCACTTTCCAGGCTGTATTATGCGGTTCGATGATACTGAAAAAACAATGTTAGACAGGTTGCTAAACGATGAACTACAAAACAGCAACCTGAAACCAAACCTAGCTTTTACATACGTGACTACCAGCAAAACTAGACGCCGTGGTCCGTGTATGCATTTGGTACATATCGAAAAAGTAGTACCGAATACGGAATTTGAAACTGGTCAGTTTTATAATATCAACAAGCTTCCAGAAAAAACAATTCATCACCACCGAGATATGATTGGTGAAATGAAAACTAGGTGGCTCAAAACTAATTTTTTTGACTAATCTTTAAATAACCAGCTTGACTACAGGCTGGTTATACATTAAGGTAGGTTCGCAACATGGAGTTCATAAATGAGCCAAAAACAGCGACCACACGTCCTCATAATAAATGAAAAACACGGCGTTCCTGAGGATGCTCTGCCTTTTTTAGGCAAGTACTATGGAGATGTTGAGGCTCATAAGATCACGAGCTATCGCGGTCTAGAGCAATCTTTAAAAGAAGGGATCAACCAGTTTTCGCTGGTTATCGCCACGGCGTCATTCGTTGAATACGACCTGTATGCCAACTGGAAGCAAATCCTTCACCAAATCCTGCGTCATCCTGATGCTCCGCCGATCATCATGGTTTCAAAAAGCCAAGGTTTTCTCGACAACCTGAAAGGCATCGACGACCGTCTACATCTAGTGAATACACCAGAAGAATGTGCCGAGCTGGTGGAACAGCTCCTCTTCTAAGCCCGCAACCGCGGGTTTTTTTATGACAAAATAAAGGCTAGGCCCTTATTTTTTCTTTTTTATCCCCGAAGCCTTCGAGCGCAACTCTTTGTGATACTTCACCGCAAAGCGATGCGATTCATCGCGAGCCTTCTGAAACAGTTCCTTTCCGCGCCCAGCTACCTGAAGTAAATTTGTGTTTGATCTATCGTAAACCATTCGGTCTTGTTTGCGATCAAAACCTTTTGCGAGACCAATAATCGAAACCTTCACTCCCAGCTCATCCAAAACTTTTTGGACTCTGTTCACCTGTGGCTTTCCGCCGTCGATGACCATCACCTCCGGAAGTGGCCAAGATTTTGGACTGATTTCCGCTCTTCGTAAACGCCGGCGCATCACTTCCTCCATCATCGCCGTGTCGTTCGCTCCGATCACGGTTTTGATTTTAAACTTACGGTAATCTTCTTTTGACGCCCTACCCTCCTTAAACACCACCATCGAACCCACAGCAGAAGTGCCGCTAATGTTTGAAATATCATAGGCCTCAATTCGACCCTCAAGATCTATAGTCGACTCTAGCCGAACTTTTGAAAACGGTAAATCAACATCCTCCTTGGTGATAAACGCCACGTCCCTAATGTGTGTTAAGGCGTAAATATTATTTCGAAGCACTGCCGCTCGCTCGAACTCCATATTTTTTGAAGCTGTGAGCATTTCCGTTTCTAGCGATTTAAGCAACCTTCCTTTTTTACCCTCAAAAAACAGCATTAACTGTTTAATTATTTTTCGATATTCCTGTTTACTGATCTCCCCACTGCAAACACCCGGGCACTGTTTAATATGCCGATAAAAACAGGGCTTTGATTTTTTTGAAACTGAAGGTGGTTCACAAATACTCCAGGGAATCATTTTGCGGAGAAACTCTAAAGCTTTTTTTAGCTGATAACCGCTGGTGTACGGTCCATAGATAGCCAAGAATTTTTTTCGAGCCTTTTCGGAGAGTTCACTTTTAAACGGGTCAACATCTATCTTTTCAAGATCAAGCCCACGGAACATTAACGGCTTCGGAAACTCTTCATTCGTAATCCCTAGATAAAGATAACTTTTATCGTCGCGCATTAGAATATTGTACGGTGGTTTTAGAACTTTAATTTTATTTGCCTCAAGTACTAAAGCCTCAATCACTGTTGGGGTTTGAATGTAATCTATCCGTCGAATTCTGGTAACCAACTCCCCAATCCGATTATCGTGCGCTTTAGTGAAGTAAGAGTTAACTCGATTCTTGAGTGACGTTGCTTTTCCAACATACAAAATCTCGTCATTTTCATCAAAATAAAAGTACACCCCCGGTGAATCCGGTAGCTCGTTATTTTTAATAATAATGTTATCTCGAATTGCCATTTTTTTGCTTATTGTAGCTTATAGTCTAGCTTCTACTTAGTAATCAGGCAATGGGATTCTTCGGTGTGGTCCACGTTAACCTCAGAATGACGGGGTTTGTAATTTTCTCCGAGGTGCCAAGCGCCAGGCTCAGAATGATGGTTTAGTTTTTGACGATACGGTTTCGTTATTCTGACGCTTATCATTCATACTCCACACTCATACCGTCATCCTGAAGCGAGCGCCAGGTTACGCTGAAGGATCTCCTTCGTTTAGCCGAACCAACATTTGCTTAGTGATCCAGTAATAAGATTCTTCGCCGTGGTTCACGCCAGGCTCAGAATGACAGGGCGATTAGATTCTTCGGTGTGATCCACGTTCACCTCAAAATGACCGTTTAGTAGTTATTGTTTAATTTAGTATTTTCCACTACCTCTAGCTCCGAAGCTTAACATCGTAATATCTTCAGTTTCAAATAACCTAAGGCAATACCCAAAACCTAAACACTACTTCAACATCTTTTTCAAATACTTCCCTGTATAACTTTCCGCAGTTCGGGCAACCTCCTCTGGTGTGCCTTCGACCACGATTGTCCCACCGTCCACTCCACCTTCTGGACCAAGATCGATAATCCAATCTGAAGTTTTAATTACGTCGAGGTTATGCTCAATAATAATTACTGAGTTTCCTTTTTCAACTAGTTTATGCAGAACGTCTAGTAATTTTTGTATATCTTCAAAGTGCAGTCCGGTTGTTGGCTCATCGAGCAGATACAGAGTCCGCCCAGTTTGACGTTTGCTAAGCTCGTTTGCAAGTTTTACTCGTTGCGCTTCCCCACCTGACAGTGTTGGCGCTGGTTGACCAAGTTTTAAGTAGCCGAGTCCAACATCAGTTAACGTCTTTACCTTAGTGTAAATCATTGGCACATCCTTAAAGAAATCAACCGCCTCCTCGATTGTGAGATCAAGTACCTGTGAAATATTCTTATTGTTCCAAGTTACCTCCAGTGTTTCTCGATTAAAGCGTTTTCCTTTACAAACATCACACTCCACATAAACCGTTGGCAAAAAGTGCATTTCGATCGCAATTTCACCATGACCTTCACAGTTATCACACCGACCACCTGGTCGGTTAAAACTAAAACGACCGACTTTATACCCGCGGAATTTTGCCTCTTCGGTTGAGGCAAAGATATCGCGTATCGGTGTCCAACAACCGGTGTATGTTGCCGGATTCGATCTTGAAGATCGACCAATCGCTGACTGATCCATCAAAATCGCCTTATCAATATACTCAACTCCCAAAACTGATTTATGCTCCCCTGGTTTTGCTTTACTCTGATAAAGCTTTTTGGCAATTGATTTATACATAATCTCAAACATAAGTGTGGATTTTCCGGATCCAGATACCCCAGTTACACACACAAAACGACGAAGTGGAATGTCTACGTTTACATTTTTAAGATTATTCGCTACCGCTCCCCGAATTTTAATTGCATCCTTACCGATCTTTAATCGATCACGAGAAATTGAAACCTTTTTGTCACCCCGCAAATAGGCTGCAGTGTTTGAGTTTTTGTCGTTTAGAATCTCAGGCATTGGCCCAGCAGCCACGATTTGACCACCATGAACACCGGCCGCTGGTCCGATTTCAACCATATAATCCGATCGGCGAATTGTATCTTCATCGTGCTCAACCACGATTACAGTGTTACCAATATCCCGCAAGTTTTCGAGGGTTCGAATCAACTGTTCATTATCACGCTGATGTAAACCAATTGTTGGCTCATCAAGTACGTAAAGCGCACCCACTAAGCGTGAGCCAATCTGCGAAGCTAGGCGAATACGTTGTGCCTCACCCCCTGAAAGCGATCCCGCTTTTCTATTTAAAGTCAGATAATGCAAACCAACGTCCAGCATAAACGTTAGTCGATTTTCAACCTCTTTCAAAACAGTGCCAGCAATTTCCTGAGTTCTATCGTTTAGATCAATATTAATTATGAACTCAGCCGCCTCGTTAATCGTCATGTTTGTGAAATCAACAATGTTGATACCATTGATCAACACCGACATTGCCTCCGGCCGGAGTCGGTTTCCGTTACAGGTTGTGCAAATATCTTCGGAGAAAATTTCTTCTGTTCCTAAACCGCCACAGTCTGGACAGGCTCCGTAGGGACTGTTAAAACTAAAGAGTCGAGGCTCAATTTCCGGAAACGAAAATCCACAATCAACACAACTAAATTTAGTCGAAAGTAAACGCTCGCTTCCGTCAGCATAAATAACTCCTGCTAGATCATGACCAGTTTCAATCGCACGTTCAAGAGCCTCACTTAAACGCTGACGATCGTCTTTTTTGGGACTTTTGAGCATTACCTCTGGAATTGTATCGATAATTACCTCGATTGTGTGGGCTTTATACCTAGATAACTCAATTTTTTCGGAAAGACGGTGGATTTTGCCGTCAATTCTAACCTTGGCAAAACCAGAGTTGTACAGATCATACAGAAGTTGATAATAGTTTCCTTTTCGCCCCCTGATCATTGGCGCTAAAATTATCACCTCGTTTGTATTTTTTGACTGCTTTTTTTCGGCCTGCACCTCCCTAATTACAATATCCGTCATCTCATCGATGGTCAGTTTTTCAATCTTGTGGTTACAGGTCGGGCAATGAGGGTCGCCAATTCGGGCAAATAAAACTCGAAGATAGTCATAAATCTCGGTAACCGTTGCTACAGTAGACCTTGGGTTTCGCGAGTGCGCTTTTTGATCAATTGAAATTGCTGGTGACAACCCTTCAATTTCGTCAACATCCGGCTTTTGCATCTGTCCCAAGAACTGCCGAGCGTAGGCAGAAAGTGATTCAATATATCGTCTCTGCCCTTCAGCAAAGATAGTGTCAAACGCCAGTGACGATTTTCCACTACCCGATAATCCCGTAAAACAAACCATCTTATTTCGAGGAATTTCCAAACTAATATTTTTCAGATTATGCTCACGCGCCCCTTTTATTGTAATTTTATCTTTCATATTTTTATTTTCAATTTGATTTGCTATAATTCTAAAGTTCCTTCTCCTTTACAAGCTACGAGGTTAGAATGTCTACCAAGAATGAAAAGCAAGATTTCGGCTATGGTGGTCTACGTGCGCCGGGAAAGCCAAAACCGGTGCGAGTTCCAGACCCATCTGTTAACATCGAGCTTCCAGAAGTCACCGGCTCTATATATCGAACCGATGAAGCTGGCATCCCGATTATTCCTCAAAGAATCTGGAGAGAACCAAAGTCGGATATTGGCTACCATCCGAACTGGCGCTTTCACTTCATTCTCATAGAAGGCCTTTCCTACAACAGGATGCAAGCCATCCCCTCTCTTATTGAATGGCTTGTTGATCACCTGGACGTTGACTTCAGTGATCTGAGCACGGCGCTAGCTTTTCTGAAAGAGGCTTACAATAGCGAAAACCGAGAGAATTTTCCAAAGTGGGCCGAGTACTACCTGATAGACTATTGCGCTGAAAACAACATCAAACTTCAGCCAGAGATTGCTAGCAACGTAGTCAATCCCTTGGTACCTAGGCGCTGTTAAACCTTACTGAGCCCCGCCCCTGCGGGTCTTATTTTTTATTCTTGAGCTCCTTTTGTAAGACCTCAATTTCATCTCGAATAACTGCCGCAGTTTCAAAGTTAAGGTTTGCTGCGGCTTTTGCCATCTCTTCTTCTTTTTCTTTTATTACCAAGCGTATTTCGTGCGGTTCAGCCATCATTTCAATCTTTAGAATCTGAGATGTGTCTGCGGTATCAAGGTCGTGACCAAGTACAGCTCTAATATCGTTGATATTTTTAATTACTGATTTTGGCGTAATTTTATGTTTTTTGTTGTATACTACCTGAATTTTCCGACGTCTATCCGTTTCCTTAAGCGCTCTTTCAAGTGAACCGGTCATTTTATCGGCATAGGCTACAACTAAACCATTTAAATGCCGAGCCGCGCGACCAATTGTTTGCACCAGCGAAGTCTCTGACCGCAAAAAACCTTCTTTGTCGGCATCCAGAATCGCAACCAGTGAAACCTCTGGCAAATCGAGTCCTTCTCTTAAGAGATTAACCCCAACCACACAATCGTAAACACCTTTTCGTAAATCCGTCAGAATTTCCACTCGATCAAAGGTTTTAATGTCCGAATGTATGTACTCTACCTTCACTCCAGCTTCTTTCAGATATTGAGTTAAATCTTCGGCCATTTGTTTAGTAAGAGTTGTAACCAGAGTTCGTTCACCAAGCTCGGCTCTTTCAATAATCCGCGGAATTAAATCGTCAATCTGACCTTTATTATCCTCACATTTTTTACAGCCCTTACAATCACTTTTTACTTCACAAGGCATCTCAGTCACCGGTCGAATGATCACTTCCGGATCGATAAGTCCGGTTGGTCTTACAATCTGCTCAACAATCTGCGAAGACATTTCATTTTCATAATCGCCCGGTGTAGCCGAAACATAAATTGTTTGGTGTGTACGTTCTTCAAACTCATCAAACTGAAGCGGTCTGTTATCCTTGGCGCTTGGCAATCTAAAACCATGCTCGACTAATGTATTTTTTCGCGCCTGATCCCCGGCATACATTGCCCGGATCTGAGGAACGGTAACGTGCGACTCGTCGATGACGGTTAAAAAGTCATCCGGAAAATATGCCATTAGAGTATCTGCTGGCTCTCCTTCAGGTCGGCCTTCGAAATGCCGGGAGTAATTTTCAATCCCATTTGTGTAGCCCACATTTCTGAGCATCTCAATATCGTACCTTGTTCTACGATTTAAACGTTCGTATTCAAGAAGCTTGCTTTCTTTTTTTAGTCTAAGTAGACGCATTTTAAGTTCATCCTCAATTGACCTAATTGCCCCCTCTAAACTTTCGCTTCCGACCACATAGTGTTTGGCAGGGAAAAGCCACAAATCCTTGAGTCGTTCTTTAATTCTTCGCGAGACTGGGTCGAGCTCAAAAATTTCGATCAGCTCTTCGCCTTCAATAATTAACCTGTAAATTGACGAGTTATCTGATTTTGGCATTACTTCAATAACATCACCTTTAGCTCTGAACTGACCCCGATCAACATCTGCATTAGTCCGCTCAAAGTACATACTCACCAGTTTTCGCAAAAACTCGCTTCGGTCAATTTTGTCGCCAGTGGTTAAATGAACAACTGTTTTTTTGTATTCCGTAGGCGAACCTAAACCGTAAATACACGAAACCGAAGCTACGATAATTACATCTTTTCGAGTAAGTAGCGACTGTGTTGCTGAGTGCCGTAAACGATCAATTTCTTGATTAATTTGTGCCTCTTTTTCAATGTAAGTATCACTCCGTGGCATATATGCTTCCGGCTGATAGTAATCGTAGTAACTTACAAAATACTCTACCGCAGCCTCTGGAAAAAATTCCCGAAACTCATTCGTGAGCTGAGCTGCTAGTGTTTTGTTATGTGCAATCACCAGAGTTGGTTTCTGCGCCTGTTCAATAACATTCGCGATCGTAAAGGTTTTACCAGAACCGGTAACTCCAAGCAGAGTCTGTTTTTGCAGACCCTCTTTTAAACCACCGACCAATTTCTGAATCGCTAACGGCTGATCACCGGCTGGTTTATATTTTGATTCCAGTTTAAATTTTGCCATAACACAAACGCCTGCATCCTTAAAGTTATAGGGTGGCCTATAACGCTTTGGGATCCAGGTTTTAGATTTAATTGTACGCAAAGTATGCCAAAAAAAAGTCTTTTGGTCAAGTTGTTGCTGGTCCTTATTCTACCGAAAAGGGTGTGTATAAAAATCACCCCGATCATCAGAATCGGGGTGATTAGACGAAGTGCGACGATAACCGCGCTTGCCCTTTTTAGTGCTGTGAAAACCCTCACCACCACGCATACGCATAGCGAGCACTTCCGGGTTACGGTTAACGGGCACTTGAACACTCTGCGCCTTTTGAGCGGAACGTTCCGCTCGCTTGGCTTGGCGCGCTTTCCTACGCGCTTTTTCAGACTTACTCTTCACTTGGCACCTCCTTTTGGTAACTATCTGCAGTGATCAGCAGACCAAGTGGAACTGCCATCTGAGCAAGTCCCATCAGAGATAACTCAAACAAATAAGTAAAAATAACCTCAGTCACAGTAACCTCCAACAACTTTTGTTGATAGTCAAAAGTACCACATAAAAACTAGAAAGTCAACCTTATCAGAACAAATAACAGCCCGAAGGCTGTTATTTGTTCATATGACGCATTACTACATCGTTCGCTCCGCCTGGTACTTTTGTCATCCAGGCTCGGTCTTTATTTTTTATCATCTCTCGAATCTCAGCAGAATCGTGGCCAGGTACGTGCGTAATTCGTTTTGTAGCTATACCAGCTTTATCCGCCAAAGCGAGTACATCGTCTTTGCCACTCCAAATTGCTACTTCGTCCGCAGGTCGCTCGGCAACTTCAAGAAGTTTGTCGACCCAATCCTCGTCCGAAATGCAGTCATCCACTACTACGATCTGAGCATCCATAATGCTTTCGTTAAGTAGTGCTGCGCTGATCATATCGCGTACCTCCTCCGCATTAAACATCTCCTCCTGACCACCACCACAAATTGCAATAATCACTCGATCGCAAGTTTTCATCATTCCTTGCACTACCATCAATTGGCCCGTGTGGAATGGTTCAAATTTACCTGGAAAAATACATGTAGCCATAAATATAATTTAAATTTCAAAACTAAATATAAAAGTATCTTCAATATTTAGTATAATTTTATTGTTCCGATATTATAACATCTGGCGAGGCCGAACGCCAAGCTAAAGAATTTTCATCAAAATTTGGCGGTCGATTAAATTTTCTGGTCAAGACTGCCATTTGCATTGGTGGAACGTTGATCTTCGACATATCAACACTACCAAGGCCAGCTTCCGAGGCCATCACTAAATAACCCACTGTTGTTGGGTCGACACCCATCAGTGTCGACGCCACAGCGTCAACTGCCACTGCATCGAACCCAGCCAGCACCACTCCCATGTTCACAGCTGAACCGTTTGTTGATTCATTGCCTTCCATAGCCTGAATACCGTCGATAATTGAAACATCTGCCGGTAGTTGATTGAATATCTCCGCAATTGATTTGTGATGTGCCCAAGCCCCTTCTTCATTTAGCCACGGCCACCTCGCCCACACTCTACCCATTGCCGAAATACGTGACGGTACAATCCAGGTGCCGAGCGCCCAGTTTTTTATGCCAAGCGAAACCGAAGTTTCCCGATTAACCTTCATATTACTAACAGAGATCCGAAAATCTACCTCACTTGCAAGTTTCGATCTACGAATTGAGTTCCTTGAGCCGTCGCGCCTCACAGAATAACCATCCACGAATGCGTCATCGTTTAGATCAACCAGCTCAACTTTTTGATACTCCTTCAGTAACTGCTCATAACCTAAATTCCGAAAAGCTGATTTTGTTCCAAAATAGGCTGCATCACCCACAAAGATTTTTGCCGGCGAATGCTCTTGAATAACCTCGATCACCGAGCGAACCGCATCCACGTGAGTTGAGGCGAGCTGATTCTCAGGGTGAACCAAATTTGGTTTTATCAAAATAGTACTAGCTGATTTCACCCGTTCAATAAACTGGTCACCTAAACCCTCGACTGCCCTTCGGATCAGTTCCTTTCGGCTCCCATCTGTTTCTAGTATCACGTCAATCATATTAATACGAGTTTACCACAGTGAAAAAAGAATTGTAAATTTGTCTTAAATAAATAAAAAACCCTGTATTTCTACAAGGTTTTTTGGTTTATCAAAATCCGAAGTTTAGCCCCGCTTCAGATAAACCTTCACAAAACTACTTTTGAGTTCGCCTGCCTTGGCTGAAAGTTCCTCAGTTTTACCAGCTTTTGCCAAATCTAGAAGCGCATTGAGATTCTGTCTGATTGCCTGAATTTCAGTATCGTTCGCTTCCGTTTCAACCGCTACCAGTTTTTCGCTCACCATTTGGTATGCCTCGATTATGCCCTGTGAGTTTTGAGCATCTGCCTCCGCAATAATCACTTCCATAGCGTCATGAAAATCAACCAAAGTTACCGCAAGAAGCGAAAAGTTATTACGCTTCAAGATATCTTGAAAGATCTGTCGAACTGATTCTAGGCCAATATGAGCACTTGGTAAATCGCCAGTTTTAATAGTTTCGTTAAGTTCTGCCACTTTTACAGAAACTGTCTCAAGATCGGCGTTAAACTGTCCGTCTCCTAAAATGGCATAGGGGCGGTAGTTTTTATACTTCTTTTGAAAAACTGCAAGCTCCGAAACTAGGTTGTCATAATTTTCGATTGATTCAGCTCGTTTGTTCTGACCGGTATTAAATAAAGTCTGTTTGTAGAAGTTATTCATTACATTAAAATCTTCAATAAAGAATTTCTTAGTAAAGAAATTGCTCGCGTAACCACCGCCAACTAATATCAAGATTATCATCGCGGCAAATAAACCAAGTGTTACTTTTGAAACTTCCACGGGTTTTTTACAAGTATTTACGCCAACTAGTCGGTAAAGTGCGCAAAAACCAGAACAAGCGGTTCCAAACATCACAACCGCAAGCACATAAAATAAAACCGACAGCGCTCCACCGACCCAGAAAAGAGCCGTTAAGAACAATCCTGCCGCTAGCACAACCCGCGCCATTCGATCATAGACTCCTTCGTTTGCTTTCACACCAAACATATAGATGAATATTAATAATTATTTTATTAAAAACTTACCGCCAATTTCGAGCATCAGATCCGAACACCGCTGAATATCTTCTTTCTTTTGCGTTGGCATAACTTCTTCCAGTAAAAGTTCCAACCTTTCCAGAGCCTCTTCATATTTTTCTCGGCCACTGTCTGATATTTGTACTAGTCGCACCCGAGCGTCGGTTTCAGATGGTCCGGTGCTAACTAAACCAATTTTTTCCATCGGCACCAGCATTCTGGTAATTCCCGAAGCGGTTACCGCGATCTGATCCGCAAGATCGATTCGCCGGAGTTCGTGATTTTTAGGTTGATTTAAATAATGAAGAATTAAAAACTCATTAAAGCCAATCCCGTTCCCCATCCCGAAATTAAACTTCTTCGCCACTATTGCCTCTATTTTTGAAAGATTGAGTAGAAATTGTACTGATTCGCTAATATTTATCATAAATATATACTTGATTACTCAAGTATATCACAAGTAGTTTTTTGTACCATACCGATTGTTCTTATTCAAGATATCCCCCAGCCTGAATTTTCCAGAATTCTTGGTAAAGTGAGTCCTTTTTTATAAGTTCTTCGTGCATTCCAGAATCTACAATTTTTCCTTTATTCATTACCAAAAAACAATAAATATTTCCACTCCTTTTTCATTAAAGGCCATACTGTCGCCCAAACTTTTTTGTAATCAATCTTCTCCCCCGTTTTCTTTTTCATATGTCCGTTAATTTTTAATATCGTCATATCTTATCACTATTTCATTCAATGTAAAACGATGCAGGATTAGCCAAAAGATCTCATATATTTGTGATGACTCAAAACTTATATACGAAATAATTCAGAGTAAGATTCCTCGCCGTGATTCACGGTAGGCTCTGAATGACGAGGTAATGAGATTCTTCGGTGTGATTCGCGTTAGGCTCTGAATTACGGTTTTGCTTGTCGTATTATAATAAATCGTCCCACACTCATACCGTCATCCTGAAGCTAGCGCCAGATTACGCTGAAGGATCTCCTTCGCCCTTTACTAAACAGAAACCTGTTTACGCTGTGATTCAACACTGAGATTCTTCGGTTTAATCCACGTTCACCTCAGAATGACAGGGTTTGTGATTTTTTATGCTGTTATTTTGATTAGGTCCCTTACCCATTCCGTCATCATGAAGCTGGCGACGACTCACGCTGAAGGATCTCCTTCGTATTGTGCTGAACCGACATTTACCTGGTGATTCAGTAATGAGATTCTTCGGTGTGATTCGCGTTCACCTCAGAATGACGATTTAATTTATTATACATTCCTCCTCACAAAACTCCTCCACTTTAATACATAAACTCTCTACTGAACCAGTATATAAAAAACAGCTCAAACAAAAAACCACCAATGGCTTGGTGGTTTTTTGGTTCCCGGACAGGGATTCGAACCCCGATTACCTGTTCCAGAAACAGGTGTCCTGCCTTTAGACGATCCAGGAGTGAGTGAACACAGTATTAAAAGTCTACTTATAAATACTATTGAGCGAACGAGTTGGACACCGGAGGTATCCAGGAGTGATATTGGAAATTAACACCTAATCGTGCGAAGAGAATATCTAATTTGTGAGTGTTTGTCAATACTTTGTTTAATTGTTTTGTAGATAACCAAAAAGTACGGATAGTATCCGTACTTTTTGGTAAGTTATTCGTTTTCTTTGTGTTTTTCGCGTAAGTCTTGATAAAGATGGTCGAGTGCCTTTGAAGCGTGTTCTTTTCCGCCAAGTCCGAACGCTAATCCACCAGCTAGCGCTAGCATTGCAATGAAACCGGTGAACAGTGTCTGAATTAGAGCCTCGGCAATTCCGAGTTGAACGAGCGACGCCATACCACTGAACACGATAATTGCCCACTTACCAATTCCAGATAAAAAGTTCGCACTCTTCATTTGCGCCACTTCCATTGCCGACCGAATAACGTCCTGGACAAAGTTTCCAAGCAGAAGTCCAACCAGCAAAATCACGATCGCGATCAAAACATTTGGAATATAGGTAATTACTTGGCCCAAGAACACCGTGATCTGTGTCCACTGCATCGCGTCCGCTGCCACAATGAGGAACATTACAATCACGAACCACTTCACTAGGAAGCCAAGCACTTCGCCAATATCGAGTTTAACTCCAGCTTTGTGAAAAATTTCTTTTACCTCTAAACGTTCAAGTAAATCATCAATCTTGAACATATGAACCAAGCGTACCACCGCTTTTTTAAGCAAGTTTGAAGCAACTATTCCGACTATAATTACCGCAGTCGCAAAAGCGAACTTTGGCAAAAAGAGCATAATCGTCGCCCATAAATCCACAAACGCAGTTCGTAAGACCTCTACTGAATCTGGCATATAATTTTCGTTAATAATTAATTTTATTAATAAATTACCGACCTAAATTATCTTTTTTTGACACCGTAATCCGTGGACTGCTTTCATAAACCGGCTCAGCAAAAGCTTCATCCGCGTGTTGATCAAAATTTTTGTTCAGTAAATTTTTAATGGTTACACTATCCTGCTCATCTAGGTTTTTTTGTACACTGTACACCTTCGTGTTGAATGCAAACTTGATAGTGTTCACTATTGAAAGGAGCGTACGCAAGGCAGTAGCAGAGCCAGGACCAGTTACCACATATATCCCCTCAAGGCTGGCTGGTAATACATCGAAATCTTTAAGATAAGCATCTATTTCTTTCAAATAACCCTCTGGCGGAGTCTTCACCACTATTAGACTTTTCTCTGAATCTAGATCAGCTAGCACTAATTGCTCTAAATCTGAACCATTTAAATAGAGTCTCATACGGTCTCTATAAGCTTATTAATAAGAACTACTTTTTCAGTTTGCAGTAAGCTGGAGAGGAATCTATCTTTTATTTCTTGCCGATAAATAAATTCTTCTTTTGGCATATAGGTGTAGTTGACTTCATGACCTATCTCGACCTCAAAATTTGAAATTGCTTGTTGAAGATCATCAATTTTAATCTCGCCCACAATCAGCAAATCAGACGGCACTGTTTTATTGTCTATAAAACGACCGGTAAGAAAAAGAAAATCAATCTTACCTTTCTTTTCAACCTCAATCACAAAACTCTTATTCATAAGAACTGACGACTTTTTCATTATACTTCGTAGTTCTTCAAAGAAACTAAAAACAGCATTTGCTCGATAGTATTTTTTCTTTGTGTTTGTTTTTCCCTTTACTTTAGTATCTTCTTCAGATTCATCATTTTCGTCATCATCTTCATTTTCCAAAATTTTACCCTCGACTTCTAAAATAATCCCAATATCCACCAAGTTTTTCAGTTCCCGTCTAACCGAATTCAGCTGTGCCTCGATTCTTCTAGTTAGTTCGCGAACGTAGAATGATCGTTCGGGATTATCTAATAGTAATCTTAATAATCTTACTCTAGTTTTCGAACCAAACAATTGTTCCAAACTAAAATCTGGTGCACCTACGGCATCGTTAGTGTTCACTTTCTTTTCACCCTTGACAATACTTTTCATACACTCGATAATTATGGTGTTCAATTGAGCTTGTAGGACTCATTCTTTCGTATATACTATATATTAGAGGTTAAAGACGAAACAGTCAAAGACATGAATAAGCTATTAATAAAATCCGCTAAGTTAGTTGCGGTTTCAAGCACAAATAATACTATCGTTAGCGCAAATTTAATTAAACTACCTCATTCTAGAGGTCATATTTTTAGTTTAGTTAGATTACTTGGTAAGCCAGACGAAAAACGCAAAAAGATTGAAACAATAATAAAGGATCATTTAGTTAGACTCGAGCAAACCACCACTGAAGAGGCAAATATACCTCGAAGATTCGAGCAAATACTGTCGGCGATTAACGAAGATATCCACAAACACATTCTAGAATCAGCCAAAATTCCACTCACCGATATTCACGCAATCATCGGTGTGGTTCATAAAAATCAGGTCTTCATTTCCGGTATCGGTAATCTTGGAGCAATCTTTATGCATAAAACCGCTCAAGCTAGATTTGTTATATACGAACTAGATAAGCAGTTTGAACACGACGAAAAGACTTGGGAAAAAATATTTGTTACAGTTTTAGACGGTGAACTGCACCCGGGTGATATTTTTTATGTTGCCACAAAATTACCAGCGCGTGAAATAAGCCTGGGTGAACTCCAAGATATCTTAGCCACCCTTCCCCCGGCTAGTGCGCTAAAAAGAATCCATCAGCACGTCAGTATTGGTACGGCTTTTGGTGGTATTGATTTTGTAGTGCAGGATCAAACAGAAGTCGGACCGCCAAAAAAGGTTAATCCGATGAATTCTATTGAACAACTTGGAAAAACCAAAAAAGATACCGCAACCCTACTTGGTGATCAAAGCCCCGACTTCAGCAATATCCTAGATAAAATCACCAAACCACTTATAAAGAATCTTTCAAAACCAGGCACACACGGGACAAAGAATATTTTTGGTCGAGTCATAACCGTCGCTATTAAAATCATCGTCGCTAGCTATACCTTCGTTAGTAGTCTAATAAAAAAGTTGTTCACCATAATTTTTGACAAACAGAAATATGAATCCAAACAAATCTCAAAAATTAACAGCGACATCAAAAAACAAAATAGTCCTCTAAATTTCGTACAAAACAGCTTTAAAAAAGTTGTTCAGCTTTCAACAAGCACAAAATTGATTTTAGTTGGTATTCTTGGTGTAAGCATTATTCTAATTGTCGGTATTTCGGTGCTCAATTCCAAAACCAGTATTGCAGATGAACAAAGTGCTTTTAGTACCATTATTGCCAGGGTTGAAGAAAAGAAAAACTCTGCCGATGCTTCGCTAATTTACGAGGACAAATCCCAGGCCAGATCACTACTTGCAGAAGCCGGGGCTTTACTCGAAACGCTGAACGCCGATTCAAGTCCGGAAAAATCCGAAATAGAAAGATTACGACAGGAAATTAACGCTGTCTTTTTCAAACTACGTGGGGTAACTGCACCCCAACTTCAAACCATAGCCGAAAGTTCTGTGCTGTTTTCAAATATCACTGAAGCTGGTGGGGTTATTTTCGGAGTTACCGACAATCAAGAGCTTTACAAACTAAACGAACTTGAACTTGCTTGGCAAAAAGTGGAGACTACAAACGGCAGTATTGGCAACTTCCTACACTCAACCGGCGAAGGTTCGAATGTTTTGTTCGTAGATTCAAACAATCGCCTCGGTAGAATCGACACTTCCGCTAAAACTATAAATCCAATTACCAGCGGCGCTGATCTATTAGCCGGCATTAAAGCGTTAACTATTTACAACGAAAACCTTTACATTCTAGACACCGATACTGAACAGCTTATCAAGATGCGTCCTCAAGGTACCGGATTTGAAGCGGGCACTCCTTGGATAAATTCGAAAGAATCAAGCTTAAAAAACGCCAAAGACGTAGCGATCGATGGTGATATCTATATTTTAACCCCCGACAGAATTGTTAGATTAAGATCCGGAAAAGAGGTGCCGTTTAAGCTCGATGTTGTAGACCCACCTTTAATATCCGCTACTAATTTCTGGACATCAGTAAATACTCAGAGTATTTACATCCTGGATTCAGTAGAAAAACGAGTCTTAGTATTCAATAAAGATGGCCAGTTCTTAGCGCAATACGTGGACGACGCTTTTGGAGAGGCACTCACCGTTATCGTTAGAGAAGATAAGCGTAATATTATTGTAGTCACACCAAATAAAGCTCTTACCTTCCCTGCCGTTCACACTTTAAACTAAGCTTGGAAACAATTACCAATAAAAAACGCGCTTATTGGTGCGTTTTTTTTGAGACACGACGATTAAAGATCGGACTTCACTTTCGAAAAAGTGTTACCGCTACAAGAAGACAATAGCGGATTTACACTACATTCCACAATCAAAGGTCGGGTTTATGACACTCTGAACACATTTTGTTGTCAAGATATTAGTCTTTTTCTTTTACTAAAATTACATTCGGAATCGAGGTCAGACTATTTACAGATCTATCATAACCTGAAGCAATTCCAGACGATGGACCACCATCTAGATTAACCATATTATCCCATTTTTCAAGATCTTGTAATAAGTTCATCATTTCAAATAGGCTAACGTCAGATTTTTTAATTACACCTAAATAAATATTTCCAGCTAAATCTGCAGCCATAAATGACCGTCTAGCCTTGAGTGCACTATCTTCCTTAATGGCACCTTCTCCGTGTTTGAAAATAAATGGATAGGTCTGAGCACCATTTTTAACTTCACTTATATTCAACTGTTCCAAAGCTGTATCAGTGATTTTAAAATTGGGTTCAAACTCTATAAATGCAGTTTTATCAAAATCAAATTGACGGTCCGAAACCTGCTGACCATCAATTATTACTTTACCCGAAGGTAAATAGTCATCGTGAAAATACACCCCGTTCACCACAATATCAGCACCCGTTTTCAGTTGCCAATCAATAACACTCCCCATTTCTTTATCATGAGCAAACCTGATATCTACACTAGATTGTTTAATCTTATAGATCACTAAAAAATCATCACCAATTTCACTATTGTTTATGATTTCTGAATACTCATAATACTCAATATTTGGCGACAACTCAGTCTGCAGTTTAAGTTCAATACCCGTCCTAATTGCCAGTTCAAAATTTGGCCTTGAATCAAATTCAAAAGTCTGACAACCTACCCCAAGTATAATGAGAAAAGTCGAGTATAAAAAGATCCGTTTCATAAAGCCGTTTCAGTTGTTTTAATTTGAATGTTGGTCACGTTATAATAGCTAAGTTTTAACGAATTTACTAGCTTGGATATTAAAAATCCCTGCAAAAGCAGGGATTTCATTTATTGACCAAAATTGCTATTTAAAACATCGCTAGGGATTGCCTTTAGGTTACTATCAGCGATACCTTTACTTAGAAATCGCATTATATTGTAAGCCGACTCACCATCTTTCATATAAATTCGCCGACAAGTATCCGGTTGAATATACCAAGCTTCACCGTGCTGTTCAACCTGTAACAGGATTCTTCCACTCAATCTTCTGGCTAAAGAATTAGTTTTGCAGATACTCGTGGCTTCTAGCATATCAGCTGGTGTTGCCTCGGCTGGTATTTTCATTAGATCAGCGTCCGCAATTCCAAGCCCAAATTGACGCATCATTTCGTAAGCTGTTGGTCCATCCTTCATGTAATAGCGTTTATCGAGTTCTGGGTGCAAATACCACGCCTCACCGTGTTGTTCTACCTGGAGTAAAATATTTCCCTGCATTCGGTCGATTATTTTTTGGTCCTTCAAGTCCGGGTCATAAACACTAGTTTCAGGCTCTAGTTCCAAAACTTTTTCGCCAATCTGCACATTTTCTTCTCCAGTCGCAATTATGTTTTGAGACGCTATAACATCATCCACCCCTTCACCAAAATGGTAACAACTATCCTCAAAACATGCGACATTATCTCTAGTGTAGAGAGTATCGTAGTCTCGTATCATCAGATATTCACCGAACATATCTTCAAATATAGCATTGATATTTGAAATGTAGGTCATGGAATTTAACTCACCAGTAGAAACTACTGTTGGAATTCCTATTAAATTTCCATTTTCATCAAAAGCGCCACCACCTGAATTTCCAAACTCAGCAATAGCATCTGATTTAATCCAATTACTATATTCAAAACCTGAAACTGCACCAGAAGTTGAAGTAATCGTTTCACCAGAATTTGCCGGGTATCCGATCAAAGTAAGTTTATCACCATGAATTAAAGAGTCAGGATTTCCGTAGGTGGCAAATTCTGGAAATATATAAGGCTCGCCATTTAAATCAAGAGCTGTCATTAAAGAATAATCAAAATAGTCTGTCCGACTAAAGTAGATGTCGCTTGGTACAAAAACCATATCTATAATAGGTGCTAAATAACTATGTTCTGAAATACCACCCACACAGAAATCATAAAAATACCAGTTTTCAGCATCTCCGTCATAAGAAATTACATGTCCATTAGTGATCACTAGCCCCTCACCCAGAACTACTCCAGAGCCAGTTGAATAAAAAACGTTCTCCCCATTTTCGACGTTTCCACAGGAAATATATACGATATTTTTTAGATTTTGGTCGATTGTTGTGCTGGCTTGTAAATCAAAAGCTAATATACCTTGCGGTAAAAACAAGACCCCAATCATCAGAGCCAATACTGTACGCCTTATATATTTATAAATATTCATATATATTTTTTTCTGATCATACCTTTTTTTTGGTTCTTGTAAAAGCATGCATATTCTATATTAAAAAAACCTGCTATACTTAGCTCATAATCAAATTATATGCCAAATGATCACAAAAATAACTTAAACTATTTTCTTGCTCTAAGGTCAGTTGCGATACTGTCCGCAATTGTCCTAGTTGTCACTTTAACCGTTTACGTTGGCAAACTAGCTTCGCAAGTTGGTGAAGCCGATCCAAGCGAACAGTCTATCTCGGTTGATGGTAGCGCGACGGTAAAAGCAGATCCCGATAAAGCAACTGTTAGCGTTTCAATTGAAACAAAGAATGTAGATACAGCTAAAGCTCAAGACCTGCACAGTACTCAAAGCAAGGCCTTGACCGAGGCGATTATGAAGCTCGGAATCGAGAAAAAAGATATTCAAACTTCCTATTACAATATTTTCGAAGATACAAGGTGGAATCCAGATAATCAGCGCTACGACTCAGTTGGTTGGGTTGTTTCTGAAAGTTGGGATATTGAAATTAGAGACTTAACCTTGGTTGATCAAGTTCTGCAAGTTGCTGGCCATAGTGGCGCTACCGACGTAAACGGTCCAAATTTCGTAGTTGACGACACTACTGTTGCGACTCAAAAAGCACGAACCGAAGCAATTGCCGACGCTCGAGCTAAAGCCACAGAGATTGCAACCGCGCTTGGCCTCAAACTCGATGAAATAGTTGGTTACAGCGAATGGGCCGACAACGTACAAACTCCGTTTTACGCCTATGCCGAACGCGCGATGGATATGAAAGACCCTGCACCTTTACCACAAGTAATGCAAGGACAAGAAGACGTTTCAATAAATGTTACAATTACTTTTAGACTAAGATAAAAAAGATGGCCCGTGATTCGATCACGGGCCTTTTGTTAACTCTGCGTGCTATCCGTCTCGTTTCGACGGACAGCCTTTGCGCTCTCTTGCAAGAACCTATTTCTTTCTTGCGAACTCAAACCTTGCAAGCTAAGCACGAGTCTTGCAGTGCCAACTCCCGAGAAACACTCGGGAAACCTAATGAACGCATCGATCACATTCCTCGTGACCAGCCCTCGTTTCATTAGATAGAAGAGCTTATCAAGCTCCCCGTAGCCATGTTGCTTCAAAAAATTTCGAAGTTGATCAAGGTCAATTGTTTGTAAGGTCGCTTCAATCGCAACATTGAGTGCGAGAGCAAACTCAGCATGAGTTGCTTGACCCGGATCTTCAACCAGCCAAAGTGCCGACGTAGCAATGACCACGCTTCGTTGGTACTGAACGCACCAATCGCAATCTCTACTATCGAGCAGGTCGTGCATCTTGTTCATCAGCTTAATCGACTGGCCAACGACCCTTTCCTCGCCCATCAAACCGCTCGACGCGGTGATTGGATTGAAGAGTCGTTCCCTAACTTGGCCAAGAAAGTAGCACGTGTCCTCAATCTCTTCAAAAACGAAGCCTGTCCGCACTGCCACGCTAAAAACAGCAATTGCGTTAACTTCCGCTTCGAAGATTCTTGAGATCTCCGTACGAACCTCGACCACAGCCTCAAGGGTTGAGATATTATATTCTTCAACCCGTTTGCAGGCGTATTTAGCCAAGGCTTCCGTCATCTGCCCTGCCAGCCAGTCATCACAGCCCGCCGACTTAAGCCACTCCTTGAAGTAGATCTTAGCCTCCCTATAAGATTTCATTTGCACAGTCTCTGGACCTTCCGGCCAGAAAATTTCTGGCAAAATCGCATTCTGCAACTTGAATTTTCGAAGGATCCAGTTATAAATTTCGAGAAACATTGTTACTCCTGCCGTAACGGCCGGCGAAGTATTCCACATCACCCAGCAAAAGTCAAGAGTTTATTCATTTTTTCTTTAAAAAAATACCAGCATTTTGCTGGTATTTTTCTTATCTTAAGCTGTCTGAACTTGTTTCTTTAATTCTGCTTCTATCCAGGTTATCCGCTAAATCCCTTATTCCGTCTAGCAATTCAACCGTAGGCTTGAAACCAAGTTCTGATTGGATTTTGTGAATATCCGCGTGTTGCCCCTTAACATAGCCTTCTTTAACTGGATTTTCTATGTAAATCGGTTGAATATTTTTACCCAAAACCTGATTAATAGCTTTAAAAATATCATTAAATGAAGTCGACTCTCCTCGCCCAATATTATAGACCTTGTTACCCAGATTCTCTTTTTCCAAGGCTAGTGTTATCCCAGCCACAATATCTTTTACATTTGTAAAATCTCTAAACTGTTCACCTGTACCGTAAATCACCGGCGGTAAATCTCGAGCCAAATCCCACAAAAACTGCGTTATCATATTGGCATATCTTCCCTTTGCTTCCTCATTTGGCCCATAAACGCTCATAAATCTAAAACCAATTGTGTCCATTTCAGGATATACGTGGTTATACATTCGAGTGCAGTGTTCGTAAGTAAACTTGGTTACTGCATAATGATTTGGCGGAACTACCTGTTGATCCTCCACAAGTGGCAAAGGATTGTTTCCGTAAATTGATGAGGTTGAGGCGTACAAAAATTTCTTAGCCCCAGTTTTCCGCGCAAACTCCAAAGTTCGAACAAAACTTTCAATTGAGTTCACATAGCCATCTGCAAACCCATCACCCATAAACATTGGTGCTGAACTAGTTCCGGCAAAGTGCAAAACAATATCAAAATCGTCGCCACACTTTGCTAAATCTTCATTTTTGCATGCGTCCCCTTTTATAAACTTAATATCTGGGTGCAAATTTGAAGGTGTTCCTAAAAACAAGTTATCGAGTACCACAATATCGTACTTTTCTTTGTTAATATTGCAGAAATTTGAGCCAATAAATCCCGCTCCGCCCGTTACCAAGACTTTCTTTTTCATATTTGTAATTATTTACCAACTTTCCGAAACTGGTTTTCCCTCTTTATATCCCGCTGTAGATTGAACGCCGATAATAGCTTTCTCTGAAAGTTCGGTTATTGAGCGAGCACCAGCGTAGGTGCAAGAACTCCGAATTCCCGCGGTAATTGTGTCGATGATATCCTCTACACTTTCACTACCTGGTTTTAAATATAATTTTGAATTACTAATTCCCTCCTCAAAATATTGCTTCATTGCAGAGTCGTAGGAGCTGAACTTAATGTTTCGATCTATCACCGCGCGGTTCGAAGCCATGCCAAAGTTTTCTTTGTACAGTCGACCTTGCTCATCTTTCATGGCGTCCGCCGGACTTTCGTAAGTTCCAGCAAACCAGCTACCCACCATCACTGCACTGGCACCCGCTGAAATTGCGAGCGCTACATCCCGTGGATGCTTCACACCACCGTCCGCCCACACCTGCGCCCCGTATTGCTTAGCTACCTCCGCGGTCTTAAGCACTGCACTAAACTGTGGCCGACCAACGCCGGTCATCATTCGCGTAATACACATTGCCCCTGGACCAACTCCAACCTTCAAAACATTAGCTCCTGCCTTACATAAATCGTGTGCTGCTTCCTCGGAGACAATATTTCCAGCTACCAAAGTTCGATGCGGTCCGATAATCTCACGTACTTTTTTTACAGCTCTGATCATCTTTTCCTGATGGCCGTGAGCAGTATCGAGCACAATGGTATCGACTCCTAATTCAAGTAATTTTTGTGTTGTTACCTCAAGATCACGATTAACACCAACAGCCACAGCTGTCAAAAGTTCACCATTCTGATTGACCGCTGGTTTGTAAATCTTGGCCCGTAGCGCACCTTTCTTGGTCATGACACCGGCTAAAGTCCCGTCTTGATTTACCACCGGAACAATTGAGAGACGCTTCTCTTCTAAGACCGTAAATATATCTTCAGGTGTAGCGTAGCTTGGCACTGTTACCAAATCAGTTGTCATCACTGCTTCAATTTTTGTAAATTTGTCTTTATGTCGAACATCGGCCTCAGTAAAAATTCCAACTGGTTTATTCAGCTCGTCTACCACAACGATCGCCTTATGTGCTCTTTTATGAATTAGGTTCAAAGCCGACTGAACAGACTCGTGCTCTCTAACTACCACCGGTGTTTCAAATAAATGATGACATTTCTTTACATATTTTACTATTTCCTCAATTCGGTCGAGGCTCATATCCTGTGGTAAAACCACAATTCCACCACGACGAGTAACCGTTTCCGCCATACGTCGTCCAGAAACTGCTGTCATATTGGCAACGACGATCGGAATCGTCATCCCGCCACCATTTTGCGGGGAAAGATCAACCTCCATTCGTGAAGCAATGCTTGATAACTGAGGCATTAAAAAAACATCCTCATACGTTAACTCCTTTAATTCGTCTTCTTTATGTAGGAACTTCATACAAAGTTATCTTATCATAAGTTCAAAAAATTCGGGAATAGTCCTAGCAACAGAAGCTATAAACAAAAAATGAGCCAATGGCTCATTTTTTGCACTAAATAAAGCTTATTTAATTGTTACTGAAGCTCCAGCTTCTTCCAAAGCCTTTTTGATTGTTTCAGCTTCTTCCTTTGAAACACCAGCCTTTACAACTGTAGGTGCTCCGTCAACCATATCTTTTGCTTCCTTTAGACCTTCACCAGTCACAGCTCGAACAGCCTTGATCACGTTAATCTTGCTGTCTCCTACTGCTGCTAGTTCAACATCGAAAGATGTCTTCTCTTCAACCTCTGCCGCAGCTGCTGCTGGTCCAGCCATCATCATAGCTGGTGCCGCTGCTGAAACTCCGAACTTATCTTCTAGAACCTTTACAAGCTCTGAAAGTTCGATTACTGACATTTCTGAAACTGTCTTAACTAAATCTGCAAACTTTGCAGGTACTTCTACCTCTGATTTTGTTTCTTCTGACATATTTTAATATTAGTTATTATTTACTTTACTTATGCGGTTTTTTGATCCTTGATTGCGCCAAGCACAGTTACAAGGCCACGGATATTTCCAGCAAGTACACGTACGAAGCCGGAAACAGGAGCGTTAAGTGTTCCAACAAGCTGTCCAAGAAGCTGTTCTTTGCTTGGAAGTAGTGCTAGCTGGTTTACTTCTGCTGCTGATAGTCCTTTTCCTTCAAGAACTCCAGCTACAAGCTCTACAGAGTCGTTCGTTTTAGAGAACTCCATTAAAAGCTTAGCAGATGACACTTCATCACCATAAGAAACTGCTGTTAGAATTGAACCCGCAAAATCATTTGGGTCAATTCCTTCAAAACCAGCTTCCTTTGATGCAAGAGCAAGGAGAGTCTTCTTGGTAATAAATACCTCAGAATTCATCTCTCGAGCTTTGTCTCGAAGTGCGTTTGCCTGATCCATGGTAAAGCCGGATACGTTAGAAAATGATGCAGCCTTTGCGTTGCGGAACTTTTCCACGACTACGGCGACAATATCCTCTTTCTCTTTCCTAGTCTTTGCCATATTTGTTAGTTAGGTTTAAGGTTTTAGATCAATTTGTGAACAACGGCTTGAATCAGCGATTATTCTTAATTATATCCATCACCTAAAATAAATTACGGCCTTAAGCCGTAGAAAACAGGGCAAAACAAGTGTTTTGACTATTACCTCGACAGGATTTACTTTTATACCTGTTTTCTACGGTTTAAGATGTGGCTAAATAATACAACAACCCCCTTTATTTGTCAAGAAAATAGTTGTATAATATCGATTTGCATAAAGAAAAATAGACCTATAAGGTCTATTTTCAATTATTCACCAACTTCTCCGCTACTTGCGGTGTCGATTGTTAATTGATCACTTGTTCCTTCTGGTTTTACAAAATTCAATTCTACTGGAATATCTGACGGGTTTATACTGAAAAACGACACCTGCCAACCGAATTTTTGATCTTGTTTCATATACATGATAACCGGAGCTGTAGCGTCACCACTGTCTTTAATGGTTCCAACCAGCACTGTTTGTTCAGATTCAGGCATTACCTTATCTATCGCCAAGTAGGTATTTTCAGACAACACTGTGTGCGCCGAAGAAAAAGCCTGTAGGTCACCAACTGGCACGATCTTCTTAAATTCATCAGTTGTAAGTATATAGGCTTCGTCGGTCCGCCCTTCCGTAAGTAACTGCACAAAATTCTCACCCACCTCCTTCGCTTCAGGATTCTTATGAGTCCCTTTTAAAATAAGGAACAAAATGGCGATCACAACTAAAATAGCAACAGCAGCTATCAAACCTAAAATTTTCCTATTTGTTTTATTTTCATTTAATTCTTTCATAATGATTTTAATTTATCTTGCAATTTTAAATCCTGAGAGATCCAATATAATTCATTTAAAAGTTATCCGCAATCTTTTATTTTAGCAATGTCCCCACCCAATTTTCTCCGCTCATTACTTTTTTTAAATTTTCAAGATCAGCACTTGCAACCGCCACTTCCATTTTATTTTTTTGACAGAATTTTGACGCGATTGGGTCAAACGGTGCGGATTTACCAGGGTGCCAGTTATCGCCAACCATAAGCCTATATACCTTCCAGCTTAGTTCGTTAAGAGGTTTAGCCTCAGGATTTTTTCGTGGATCTTCCTCAAACACGTGACTAATATTTGAAACATTCACTACATTTTTAACGCCTAGCTTGTGCGCCATTCTACTTGCCACGTAATCAGTGCTCCAACCCGGTTTCCAGCCAGAAGCTACAAGCACTTTCCCTTTCCAACGCTTTGGTGTTTTCGTTGGATCCTTAATGACCACCGGGTGCGCAATATCTCTAAATAATGTCCTAACTAAGTGTGCATTAAGTCGAGTAGCGTGAATCCCGATCCAATCTAAATCTTCAGGATCGATCTTGTGAATTTGCGCAGCCGCATCTATATAATGACGCGCGGTTTTTCCACCTCCGCAAATAATAGCCACCAGCTGACCTTTTTCAACAAAAGATCTGACTAATTTATCCATTCTGTTTAAAAATTCTGTATCTGGTCCACACTCCGGCACAATCATCGAGCCACCAAGTGAAATCACGATCGGCTTTTTCTTATCAATTTTGAGTTTCGGCATAGCATAAAAAATGAAGCAAAAGCTTCATTTTATTTTTTCTTAATTAACCAAGTTGTTAGCATTGAAACCACCCACAGGAGCAAAGCTCCAGCTAAAGCCTCCCAAAATCCAGCGATGGTAAATCCTTGAATAAAAGTGCTCACGAACCAAAGAAGTAAGGCGTTCACCACAAAGGTAAAAGTTCCCAAGGTCATGACGCTAAGTGGTAATGTGAAAAATAGAATCACCGGTCTAATCGTCGCGTTTACAAGGCCAAGGATTAGTGCAGTAACTAACGCGATGTAAAAACTGCTCACCTCAAAACCTGCTAACACCTGCGTAATTGCAAGTAAAGCTACGGCATTTATAACCCATCTAAAAAGTAATTTCATATTATTCAAATTTCTTTTTTAGTTTAAAAACTTTATTTTCTACTTCCGCCAACTTCTTTTTGCAAATTTCAGCCAACTCCAGACCCTGTTCGTATTTTTTCAATCCTTCATCCAAATTAACTTCTTCAGTTTCAAACCACTCCGTAAGTTTTTCAAGTTCCGCAAAAGCTTGCTGAAATGATAATTCTTTTTTAGTTGCCATATATACTCTAGTCTTCAATTATTTACCTAAATCCTTAGCTATAACCAGAGAATTAACCCTGCCTTTAGCTAATTGTACTTCAATTACATCCTTAAGACCAACTTTATTTGCGTCCTTCACAATTTTACCGTCTTTTCTCACAATACTAAATCCTCGATCCAGCGACTTCTGAACATCGAAAGCCTTGAATAATCTTACCATACCGTCCACTTTTGACCTCATATTTACTAACTTTGAAGTAATGATCTGATCGATCTTTGAAATACCATGATCAACCGTTCGAGTTTTCCGCTCAAGCGAAAGTTTAAGGACATCTTCCATTCTGTTTGCAGTGGTTCCGATCTCTCTCAAAATATCCGCTCTATTTGGTACGATCCGTTCAGCTGCGTTGCTTGGAGTTGAAGCCCGAACATCAGCAACGAAGTCGCAAAGTGATTCGTCCCGTTCGTGTCCAACACCCACCACCACCGGAATCGTTGATTGAAAGACCGCCCTAGCCGTTTGTTCATCATTAAACGCGTGCAAATCCTCCAAACTTCCACCACCACGAGTTAGTACAATAACTTCTGGTTTTTCTGTGCTCGGCAGTGCATTAAACTGATCAAATGCTTCAATAATCTCCCGCACAGCGTGCTGACCCTGAACCGTAACCGGGATATGCACAACCTCTACCCCGCTCCAACGATTGTTCAAAATCCGTAAAAAATCACCATAAGCTGCTGCCTCACCTGAGGTAATAAGCCCAATTCTTGCCGGGAATTTTGGGATGCTGCGTTTACGTTCAGTGGAAAACAAGCCCTCAGCTTGCAATTTCTTTTTGAGGGCTTCGTAAGCTTTTTGCAATGTTCCTACCCCAACCAACTCAACTTCAATAACATTTAAACTAAATTTACCAAAACGTTCATACACTTTTGGATAACCCTTAACCGAAATCTTCATTCCACTTTCAAGTGGCAATTGAATTTTAAAAGTTGTTGCGAAACAAGAAATTTTAACCTCTTCTTCTTGATCTTTTAGGTCAAAATTTATCCATTTACCTTGGCTGACCTTATAGTCAACAATTTCTCCAATAATATTAATAGCCTCGCTTGGGATAAGTGCCAACGTATCATTCACTAGCCGTAGATAGTCTGCAACTGTAATAATTTTATTTTCCATAACCAGTTATTTTTGCATTAAACACCACAATTCTTGTTACCTGTATTCTATCACAAAGTTTTTAAATTAAAACCAAACAAACATTAGAAAATTGGTGATAGAGTTATCCAGAGCTCGCATTTAACCAAAACATGTTCTCGTCATTTATGTTATAATGATTACATAAATAATCAATGTTAATATGAATCATACTTTTCAATCAAAAAGTTTTGGTCTTATGCTTGGGATGTTTTTAGCCTTTAGCGCTTCACTCGTTCTTACACCATACGCCAATGCGCAAACTGCGCCCGTTCCCTCACTAACTAGCTCGGCTACTGTAAGCAATGTCCCAACAGATGCAAGTCAAGGTGATCTAGTAAAATGTAACACTTCGCCGGCTGTTTACTACTACGGCGAAGACGGCAAACGTTACGTTTTTCAAAATTCAAATTCCTACTTTTCTTGGTACGATGATTTTAGTCAGGTAAGAACTATCGCTTGTTCTGATCTTGCTACCTTGCCAATCGGCGGTATCGTGCCCTACCAGGCTGGAACAAGACTAATTAAAACTCAGCTTGATCCGCACGTTTATGCGGTTCTGCCAAACGGTCGACTTCGACCAGTCAAAAGCGAAGAGCAAGCACAAAAACTTTACGGCTCAGATTGGGCAACTCGAGTCGATGATATTAACGAAGCCTTCTTCCCGCAATATACAGTTGAAGCTGAACTAGAAGATTCGGAGCTACCAGAAGGTTACGTGTTTGGTGACGAAAATAACAACACTTTTCAGGTTGACACTCAGGGGGATGCTGTTCAAATCGACTCCGAAATTCAACACGAAGATCAGCACCGTTGGGCTGAGTACAAAACAAGTGTAAGTGCGCTTGATAGCACACTTCGCGATTCGCTAAATATTCATAGAGAAGATGACGACGACTTCGAAACTCACGCACCAGAAGTAAACAGACTTCGAACAAAAATAGAAATTCACCAAAACGAACACGCTACTGAAAGAACTTTCAAAGTTGGGGAACACTCACTTGATTACATTTCAAAAGCTGAAGAAAACCTAAATCGTGCAAAAGTAGGTCTAGGAGTTACAAACGCTTCTCAGACAAGCTACGCACAGGCAGAAAATCTTGTGACTGAGGCTGAAAATGCCTTACGCTCAGCTCGTGACGAGTTTTATAATGGTAACTTCGGACTAGCTAAGGACTTGGCTCAGCAATCACGTCGTGCTTCACGCAATGCACTTCAGGCCATGCGTATAAGCGAAGGAACAGATGAATACGATGACCTAAACGAAAATGACACTGCAGACGACTCGGGTACAAATAGTTCCGATTCAAACTCTATTAATGAAGATAACGACTCATCATGGTCAAATGAAGTAAATGACTCAAACTCTGAAAGCGATAATTCAAATCTGAACGAAGTTCAGGATGATAATAACGAGAATAGTTTTGAGGATAATACTGAACATAACGAAGGCGATTTAAACTAAGTATAAAAAATACCAGGTTTTCCTGGTATTTTTTATTTTGAAAAATTGATTTAATTCAAGAAGTTGGAAGTGAAAATTACTCGCTTCTGCCCATTCACTGGGTCGCCACCGTTCCAATCGTGAATTGCGTTCATAATGGTTGAAATGTTATAAATGTAACTTTCTCCGTTTCGGGTTCCTGGGTCGTTTGTGATGAACTTATCCTTAGTGTAACCCTTTATCACAAACATATGATACAGCGGTCCCTGGCCAACAAAATTTGGGTTACCTAGTAGTTGGCCTGCCGAAGGTACGATTACCGGATGACCAGAGGCAATTTCTGTCTTAATCTGTTCAATGCTCGGGTTCTCAACCACCACCGCTCCGTAACCATAAAAACTATCAATCAACCGCGAAGTTTCACCAGCTGTAGTGTCGAGATAGTCACCCAGAAAATCTTTTTCAAAAGCCACAATCTCCAAGATATTTGTATCCGCCGTATCTGCGTTTATCACGCCAGACAGTGTTCCTTTATAATATTCAGAAACCATATAAATAGACGCTTCTTCACAAGTTTCTTGATAAGGTAACGCCCAGTTTGAATGTGGTGCTTGCGAAGTAAACGGAACTGCGAGTTTATACTCTTCTGGAATCTGTACAGTCTCCTCAACCATAATCGGTGCGTCGTCAACCACTGTTTCTCCTATGGCCCCAGGAGTTTCTTCAGTTACAATTTTTATTTCTGGAAATGTTTGAGTCTCGCCGTTTACCAAAACCGGTTCTGAAATTACGGTTTCATTCGCCAGTTGCCACTCTGGTGTTTCCTGATAGCCAACCTCCGCAATATTAATAACCTCTTTTTTTGGAGATCTGTGAACTAAATTATTAAATTGCGCTTGGTTAAAATAAAAGTAGGTACCAAACCCTAAAACTGCAACCAAGGTTAGTTTTAAAGCGAATTTGAGCATACACCAATATTATTTACATAATCTTTACAGAAAGTACCATACGGACAGCTGATATCGCCAGTACATTCGCAAACCGGAATACAAACCTCGATACAAGGAACATCAGGCGTTTTACGGCAGGAAGACGCACAATTATTCCACTTACCACCAGACACAGTGCAGGTCTCTTCGGAGAGAATAACTGGAATCACCACCTTAGCCTCCTGTTTTCTAACCTCGCCAAACCTTTGCACAACACCTAAAACTAGCGAGGCTACTACTACAAACACTATCAAATAACCGTGCCACGGTTTGTAGCTTCCACGCTCAGTTTTACTTTGAAAAATTTGCATATAAAACTCGATCCTATTTTTTCAATTACATTAGATTTTCTTTCACCCACTTAATCACATACCAAGTAGCACGCACATCGTCTTCATTGTAATCAATAATATCTTGAAGTGCCTGCTGATCACTCTCGTTTAGCCATTTTTCGTACCAAATAATCGAATCCACCCCCGTTACCTCTCCAGCTCGCCACTTAAAACCAAGGTGTTTAGCCACATCTTTTAGCGAGTAAAACGGACTCGGAAAAATAATACTACCTCGCAAACGACCCAGTAGATCAATCATATTTTCAGAAAACATTCGTTCTGCAACTTCGGTAACACCGTATTTTGCAGATAATTGTCTAAATCTATCTACTTCGTACCAACCATAGTGATATATATTAGCTCCGGCGTATTCCCCAATAAAACTCAAAAAATCACGCCAAGTACTAGCTTCGTCTTCTGGGGTTTCGGCAGTAAATACGTGATAAGTTTCATTAGCACCATCAACAACCAGCACACCAAACATAAAATCAACATCTCGCAAGGAGTCACTTTCAATGTCGATTATCAGCACAACTCCATCCTCATTTGGTAGATCTATATCTCCAATTCTGATTATTTGTTTATCAAGAAGTGAGATTGCTTGTTGTTGCAAAAAATATAAACGATCAAGCGAAACGCCACGAACTTTTTTTAGAACTTCCGACTTTACCGAAGCTAACTTTGATACCGTATCTATGCCGGCATCCTCAAGTGAATGTGCCTCATTTCGCCAAATTCTATTCAAGACGGACAAACTGTCACAACTTTCCGAATCGCCCATACACTCAGAAAACCACGGCGACTGTTTGCAACCGCTAGTTAAAAAGTGCGGCTTATCCTCGCCATCTAAAATTTCCTGAATCGAATCTAAAGTCAGATGAAACTCCGTATAAAAATCATTTATAAGATAGCTGTCCACCACCCCATTAGCATGAATAACATAACCATTAACTGGCCTTACCCCCTGAAGTTTTCTCAAAATTTGGGCATAAAATACCCCCTGAAATTTGTATTCAGTTTTTAATTGACTCGAACGTTTAATATCGCTTGCAACGTAGTACCAATTTCCGAAATTTGACCGACCCTCTACCTTCTCTAAAACATCCGGTCGACCAACCCAGTGACCGTGCACCAAAACCCCTTTATAAATAGTTTCCGCGCCTTTTTTCATAAGCGTCAAAGTTTCAAGTGCAGCCTCATCCATGTCCTCACTTACAACCTCGGAGATATTCCGATCACGCAAAAGCTCGAGCTCATGTTCACGGAGAAGCCCTTCGGTCTGCAGTTTTTCAATCAAAGCCTCCTGAAACTGACCCTCGTTTTTAAGCTCACGAGCAATCCACGAGGGACACTTTAGATATTTATAAAAGCTTTGTTCTGTAATTATTGGTTTCATACGGTTATTATAACAGAGAGACGCCGAGGATGACAGCAATTATTCATCCGAGGCTCAGCCTTGCCAAGGCTAAGCCTCGGATTTATTTAATAGCGACCTTAGTCAAACAAAAAACCGCGAATGATGATCCGTACCCCAAAAAGTGGACACGAAAGTGTTCACTTTTTGGGGTACGGATCAATGAACGCGGTTTTTTTGAAATTATTTTGCTTCCTCGATAACAACCTTCTGCATTTTGTCACCACCCACAATCTGAAGTACAACATCCTGCCCCTCGATTACCTCACCGAAAATTGTGTGAGCTCCTTGTAGCCACTCTGTTGGCACGGTTGTGATAAAGAATTGACTACCATTTGTACCAGGTCCTCGGTTAGCCATTGCTAGCTTACCTGGCTCGCTAAAGTTAACTTCGTCAGAAAACTCGTCCTCAAAATTGTAACCCGGACCACCAGCGCCTGTACCAGTTGGATCGCCACCCTGAACCATAAAGTCCTCGATCACGCGGTGGAATGTAAGGCCATCGTAGTAACCTTCCTCTGTTAAATACACAAAGTTTGAAACAGTCTTTGGCGCAATTTCGTCTAGTAGTTTAATCACTACATCACCGTTCTTTGTGGTAATTCGAACCTGCTTATTGTGAATTTTTTCCGCTGGTAAAACACCTGGGAAAGCGTATGTTTTTTCTGTCATAGTATTTACATTAGGCTCTGATTCCTTCACCTCCTCTGAGTTAACTGAATCATCGTTTGATTTAAGTTGAATGTTGGTAGCTTCTAAACCGTCATCGGCACTAGGCACCCCCGTACAACCAGCACCAATAAACAGCAAAAAGCTGAAAATTGCAAGATATTTCATAATTATTGTTAAAATAAAAACTTCCAAAATATTATCATAGAGATGAGAATCTTGGAAGTATTAATTGTTTTATCGAACTTGTGACTGCAGTACAGCTATGTGATCCGCTTGAACATTAAGTGCGTAAACGGAGGTTAAAAGGACAGCTGTTAGCGAAAAAGAGAGTACAAGCAATAAACTTACCAGTTCCACACTACCAACGGGTAGTGCATTGCAACTTCGACAAACGTTTGCGGAAACAAATGTATTTGTCGGTTTTTTCTTAAGCGGAGTCGATTTCATTGTACTTTTAGCAGGCTTTTTCCGTGCTGCAACTTTTTTTGCTGGCGTTCTTTTTTTCGTTACCGATGTTTTTTTAACAGTCATACCTCCAATATTATCAATAATTGATAGGTAAATTATATCATAAAACCAAAATTCTATTTTGTGTATTTTATACACACCCTATTCGGTTGAATAAGGGTATTGATTGAAAATAACTAGGAGATGATCAATGTCCTCAATTGTTTTGAGTTGAATTAATACTTATTTATAATGTGATTCCGAGTGAGATTCTTCGGTGTGATCCACGTTCACCTCAGAATGACGGTTTGTTTAGATTCTTCGCCGTGATTCACGCTAAGCTATGAATGACGAGGCGATGAGATTCTTCACCGTGATTCACGTTAGGTTCAGAATGACGCTTGGTTTAATGGGCTTAGCCTTGAACTTCGTCCATCACATATTCCGTCATCCTGAAGCTGGCGACGATTCACGCTGAAGGATCTCCTTCGCCCTGTGCTGAATCGACATTCGCTTAGTGATTCAGTAATGAGATTCTTCGGTGTAGTTCACGTTCACCTCAGAATGACGGTTTTGTTTGATTTTGTCGGTGTGGTTCACGCCAAGGTCTGAATGATGGTTTAGTGGCTGTATAGCTTCTCCGATGTTGTAAAAAATAAATCGCAATCTCTGTATGCAAAAAATACTAACGAACTAAGACTGAGTCGCATCTGCAACTCAGTCTTAGATAATAAAAAACTCCAAAATCAAATCAAATCAAATCAAATCAAATCGTAACCAAGCCTTGGTCAAGGTAAATCACCAAATTGAAAAGCTCATTACACTTCGCAACCTATAGCCCAAAACCTAATACAAAAAAAGATCTGCACGCGCAGATCAAAGTAGACGAAAGTGGTCGGGAGACCACGTAAGTGTTAGACCAGAGTGCCGCACAGCGACCGTATTTTTAGTCTCTGTACTGTTCAAAGGTTTACAATTACGTAGTCTCCCGCCACCCAAGTGTGCAGTGAGTGAATTCCGCCTATCGTACCGCCCCGAACAGTACAGTCGGAAAACCCCTCCCCAAGGCACCGCTCTCCAACGGTGACTCACTGCAATAATGAGTTCGAACGCTCCAGTCAGACTAGCCACTGAGGGGACTAGGAGGTACCGGACATGAGCTCAGCTGTCTGGGCGTTCGAAAGAAAAATTTATCAAAAGAGCAATAATGATCATACACTTACAAAATATATCTGTCAAGTCACCAATCACAAAACCGCCTATTTGGCGGTTTATTTTTCAATCCTTTCCCAACTCACCCCGGCTCTTCCAAAGTAACCGTAATTAGCAACGTCCTGATAGATTGGCTTACGTAGATCAAGCCTTTCCACAATTGCCTCTGGTCTAAAATCGTATTTATCTTTAACTAATTTCGACAAATTCTCGCCTTTTCCACCCACAGCTTCAATAAAAATTGGTTCCTGTTGACCAATACTGTAGCCAACCTTGATTAAAATATTACCGACCGCTCCTGAAGCCACTATATTTTTTGCAGCATATCGCGCCATGAGCGAGCCAGCTCGACTTGGCTTTAATGGATCCTTTCCTGAAATTGCCCCACCACCACTTGGCAACAAACCTCCGTAAGTATCAGCAAGCGTTTTTCGACCAGAAGCTCCGGCGCAAGCTGAAAAACCACCGGTACAAAAAGAACCACTTGAATTCACATACATTCTAAGGCCATCCACCTCACCAAGAATTGGTGTGATTACTGTATCAACCAAAGCCATTTGCATTTGTGCTAACTCCATCTTCGGCGCATGTTGCACTAAAACAGTGACCGAAACCGGTCGTTTGCCATCCATTGTTAGTTGAACTTTACCGTCCGGCAATAGCCATTGAAAAGCCTCATCCGTACGTCTGAGGTCATCAATTCTGCGCGCTAGTGCTGAAGCATAAACATACGCAAGTGGCATCATCTCTCGTGTTTCCCTGGTTGCATAGCCGTGAACAACAGTTGTCCCCTGAGATCCACCGGCTACCACAATCTTTGCAACATCTTCGCTTGGCCTTTCAATATTAATAAAAGGTTCAAGCTCATCCTGATTTCCAATATTTTTGTAAACCTTTTGAATAATTGAAGCTGAATCAAAATCCGCTCTTGAGTCCACACTTCCGCCAATCATAATCATTCCATGACTACCAAGCGCCTGGATATCAACGCGACTTTTCTCATCACGTCTTAGATATTCATCAAGAATTGCCTCCACTATTCGGTCGCACATTTTATCTGGATGACCAGAAAGTGGAATTTCAACTGTTTTCAGCATATTTAGAATTGTACGGATTGTTCCTGTAAGATTTTAAATCAACAATCGGTTGCTAAAACTTATCACTATTTTTGTTTTTGTTCAATCTTCACCAAACCTACTCACAGATCAAGAAAATAAACGCGTTTCAGCTACGATAAAACAGTTTACTACAAAATAAAATTGCTAATACATCACAAATTTAATTAAAAATATCACTTTATGCGAAAATATTTGATATTTTTAATTGAAAGCAACTTATCCACCCTCAAACCTTGCGTTCGGTTTTTGTTCGGTTTATAATAGAACAAGAAACGAACATTTATGAATCAACAACCTCCCCTTACGAAAAAACAAACAGAAGTGCTTAACGTTATTCAAACATTCATCCAAAGTAATGGCTACACACCTTCATACCGAGAAATTGCCTCCATTATGGGTCTATCCTCCCCCTCTACTATCCACCAACATGTTCAGGCACTATGTGAAAAAGGCGTTATAAATACTGGTGATGACGGTACAGCAAGATCAATTGAACTTTGTGATGCTGACGATCTGTCTGAAATGAGCATTCTTTTACCCTTGGTTGGTATTATCACCGCGGGTGAACCTATAGAGGCCATTCAAACCAATGAAACTATGGTCGTTCCAACAGATTTCGTAGTCGACGCAAGCAAATCTTTTATCCTTAAGGTAAAGGGTCGATCAATGATCGAAGATGGAATTTTTGACGGTGATTATGTTGTCATTGAACGTAATCCATCACCAAACAATGGAGACACTGTGGTAGCTCTTCTCGATAACACCTATGCCACACTAAAACGCTTTTATCGCGAAGCAAATCACATCAGATTACAACCAGCAAACAGCACGATGGAGCCGATCATTGTTAAAGGTGATATCGACATTCAAGGTACAGTAAGAGCCGTTATCCGAAAGTTCTCACAATTCTAAACATTCACAACTAGGATCCCCCCTTTATTTTCTACTATAGAACTTCGCTTCCTTTTTAGGATCCCAAGTGAAGTCCTGGAGTAGAGCCGTAGGGATCCGGCAATATTTCAGCGCGCCCACTACTCCTCTTGTGGGTGCAACTGGAAAACACGCCTTGCCCCATAAGGCGTGTTTTCTTTCGGCAATTTAATTAATCAGTCCTAATTTTTTCGATTCACTACCAAGTTGAGTATATATTTTATAGTCAACTACATAGCAATCTGAATTTTAGACTATAAAAAATTTGGGTTCTTATTATTTACTTTAGAATTTAAATTTTAAAAAATTGATCTTACCTAAGATCTCAACCTAATAGTTCATAACCAAAAGCCTAAAGTTTTTTCACCACCTTACTTATGTCAAACACAACTCTTCGCTTCTACAATTCAACCCTTTCGTACAGTGCAAATTTGCGTGACCGCAAACTACGAGGTATGAAAAAGCGCTTCAAAACAAGAATTAGCCGAAGACGGGTAAAACAGGTGGTAAATACTATGCTTTATAAATTGCAGATGTCATAAACATCTGCTTCAAACTTACTTAACCAGCTTCCATTTTCTATGCATCAATTACTAAACGAACCGATTGAAGTTCTCGTTGAGTTCAAAGGAAAACACGTAAAACCAAGACGAATACGTTGGGGAAATAATATCTACGATATGAACGCCTTTAATTTAGTTCACGGTGTTCTAGAAGGCACAAAACAGGTTTTCTATTTTTCAGTTTCAGACGCTACCAATTTTATGAAGCTAAGATTCGAAACTGAATCACTTGAATGGCGTCTGGTTGAACTTTATACCGACGGGTAAAACCAAAGAACTTAGAACAATCAACAAACGTATATCAAACAATAAACAGCACCAATACTTATTCCACCTAGTATCTATGCCTCAAAAAATTATTCTTCATCTTGATTTCAACTCATATTTTGCATCTGTTGAGCAACAAGCAAATCCATTTTTAAGGGGTAAGGCAATTGCTATTGCTGGAAAAGGCGTAGATTCTATTGATCTGTCGCATACGCATTATAAAAATATTCGTTTTAATGTTAAACAAGCGAGTTTACAGCGTACGGTCGTAACCACCGCCTCAAAAGAAGCAAAAAAATTAGGTGTTAAAACCGCTATGTCCAGCCTCGAAGCTCGCCGAATTGCTCCAGAGTTAATAATAATCCCTGGTGATCCAAAGAAATATAGCGAAGTTACCGACAGATTTTTAAAAATACTAAATAAATATTGCGATAAAGTAGAACAATTTAGTACAGACGAAGCCTTTGCTGATATCACAAACAATGCCGGTGATTACTTTGGCGCCACCATGCTAGCGCAAATGATTCGAAACGATATCAGACTAGAAATCGGTGAGGCTTGCACTGTTTCTATTGGCATTGCCCCAAATAAACTTGTTGCAAAGTTGGCTGGTGAGTCCGTTAAACCAAACGGAATTACAATTGTACCTCCAAAATGCGTGGATAAATTTATTTTATCCAGAAAACTAGACGATATTTGCGGTATAGGCCGAAGCACTGAACGACAACTTCATTCCCTCGGTATTACCACAATGAAAACCTTAAGAGAAACATCCCTCAAGGATCTTGTAGCGGTCTTCAAAGAAGACCGTGGTTATTTTCTGTACTTTGCTTCAAGAGGTATCGGAGACGATGAGGTTAATAATGTTGCCGAGGAGCCTAAATCAATTGGTCATTCCTACACCTTTCCTCACGACCTTGATACCGACATTGAACTACAAATGAATCTCCTTGCTCTTTGCGATAAGGTGGCTTGGCGAATGCGTCGAGATGGTTTTGTAGCTACCGAAATTGGGGTTTGCGCCAACTACAAAGAATCTGGGAGTATTGGTGCGGTCAGAAGATGTCAAACACCTATGGAGGACGGCTTAGCGCTGTTTAAATCAGCCTGGGCAGTGCTCGATAAAGCTAGAAATCCAAATATTCCAATACGTCTACTTGGTGTTTCAGCTCGAGGTTTAATCAAATCAGAAATGCCACAGGGGCTATTCCCAAAACAAGAAAAAATGCACAAAACTCTTCAGGCACTAGACAAAGCGCAAACTCGCCACGGTTCAGGTATTTGGCAACGCGCCTCAACAATGAAAACAAGTTTTAAAGAACGTGTTTCCGGTTTTAATTACGATCACAAAGTATAATTCATCAAATAATTAAAAACATTATTATGCTTGGTCTCAAACTTTTAGTGCAACTAAATTATTAAATACTTCATCTGGTTTTTAATATTCATGAACTACTCTTGTGATCCGTACCCCAAAAAATGGATTACTTATACACTTTTCTTGATTAATTAAATTTATTGTGTTTTTATATGTATCTATGCCTGAACTTCCCGAAGTTGAAACCGTTGTCCGACAATTAAACTCTGCAATTGCAAACCTTAAAATTAATGATGTTCAGGTCTATTTTGGTATTCGCAATCAACCAGAACAGAAGTCGTTCATCAGTACACTTGTCGGGAAAACTATCTTAAAAGTAGAACGCCGAGCGAAGGTAATTATTTTTCGTCTGTCAGACGATATGACAATGGTGGCGCACTTAAAAATGTCTGGTAAATTTTTTATCCATTTAGCAGAAGTAAAACCAGACAAACACACTCACGTTGTTCTAAGATTAGATAATGACAAGCAGTTATTTTGGCATGACGTGCGTAAATTTGGTTATTTAAAAATTATGACCAATCTAGAGGTTGATGATTGGTTTTTAAATAAAAATTTTGGACCTGAACCTCTGCTCGATACATTTACACCTGCCGTTTTTAAACGGCAATTGTTGACCAGAAAAAATGCAAAAATAAAAAACACGCTACTCGATCAATCGGTTGTAGCGGGTGTTGGAAATATCTACGATATCGAAGCACTCTGGTTAGCAAAGATTCATCCACTACGAGTTATCAACACACTAACCGATAGCGAAATTGAACTTCTACACCAGCATATCGTGGCAATCCTTCATAAATCAGTGGCCGCAAATGGCACTTCCTCCGACGACTTCTTAGATACCTCGAAAAAACGCGGTACTTTCCAAGATGAGCTTAAAGTTTACGGTAAGGAAAACACTCCTTGCCCACGTTGCGCTACGATATTTACAAAGATTAAACTTAACGGTCGAGGCACAGTTTTTTGCCCAAGTTGTCAAATATAAGACCAGTTTTCTGGTCTTATAGCTATCAGAGTATTTGAGCTAGCCCTGAAGTAATGCTGAATTTATACAATTCACCTTATTTTTTTGTATTTGTTTGTTACCGTCAATTGTTATCCGCCAGCCTGAAGCGAACGCTGACTTACGCTGAAGGATCTTTTTTGTTTTGTGTTTAATCGACATTTACTTAGTAATCCAACACTGAGATTCTTCGGTGTGATCCGTGTTCACCTCAGAATGACGAGGCGATGAGATTCTTCGCCGTGATTCACGTTAGGCTCAGAATGACGGTTTGGTTTATTTGGTGTAATTGTATTATTTTGACCCGCACCCATACCGTCATCCTGAAGCGAGCGACGACTCACGCTGAAGGATCTCCTTCGCCCTGTGCTGAACCGACATTTACTTAGTAATCCAACACTGAGATTCTTCGCCGTGATTCACGTTCACCTCAGAATGACGATTTGGTTAGATTTAATAGGCTTAGTTTTGAACTTCATCCTTCTTCTCATACCGTCATCCTGAAGCAAGCGTTGAGTTACGCTGAAGGATCTCCTTCGTTTAGCCGAACCGGCATTTACTTGGTGATTCAGTAATGAGATTCTTCGCCGTGGTTCACGCTAGGCTCAGAATGACGGTTTTGTTTGCTGTATTTTAATGAATTGTCCCACACTCATACCGTCATCCTGAAGCGAGCGCTAACTTACGCTGAAGGATCTCCTTCGCCCATTACTAAACCGAGACTTGTTTACACTGTAACTCAACACTAAGATTCTTCGGTGTGGTCCACGTTCACCTCAGAATGACGGTTTAATTAGATTCTTCGCCGTGATTCACGTTAGGCTCAGAATGACGATTTTATGCGTCTTCTAGCTACCCCACTGTTGTAAAAAATAAGACTCCATAACATAATCAAAAAAATAACCCCGGGCTTAACCCGGGGTCAATTATTAAATCAATAATCTTTTTTAAGATATCAGATATTCTAAAATATAATCATTACAATTCATCAAACATCTAATACTGTTCCATCCTATCTCCTATGAAGTCCTGTTTTTAGGTTTTCCTCAATTTCCATAAACCGATTATACTTCGCCAAACGCTCCGACCTCGAAGGAGCACCCGTTTTTACATACTCAGCGTTAATCGAAACCGCAAGATCAGCTAGTGTTGTATCACAAGTTTCACCTGATCTATGAGAAATAACCAACTTTTGTTTATTAGCTCGAGCCAATTTCATTGTTTCCATTGTTTCTGAAATTGTACCTATTTGATTCATCTTAATCAAAATTGCGTTGGTTGCTTTCATTTCAATTCCTTTTTTCAATCGTTCAACATTCGTTACATAAAAATCGTCACCAATAACCATCATTTTTTTACCTAATCGACGAGTAAATTCTGTCCAGTCTGCCCACGCATCTTGATCTAGCGGATCTTCTATCGAAATAAGTGGATATTTATTACTCCACTCCTCTAGTAAATCCGTCATTTCTTCAGCCGACATTTTTCTGCGGTCAGTTTTTAAAACATAGCGATCCCGTTTTATATCATAAAACTCACTTGCCGCCACATCAATTCCCAAACCAATATCAACCCCTGGTTTATATTTCGCTCGTTTTATCGCCTTCATCAAATACTCAAGTGCCATTTCTGTTTTACCTACGTTTGGTGCGTACCCCCCTTCATTTCCTACATCCGTATCAAGACCATCTTCCTTCAAAACCTTCCCAAGTGCGTGAAAAATCTCAGCTCCAGCTTGAACTTTTCGCGTAAACGTTTTAAATGACTTCGGAATAATAATAAATTCCTGCATATCTAAATTCGTATCCGCGTGGCTTCCACCATTAAAAACATTCATCAGTGGAGTTGGTAATTTGAATTTTGTTTCCTGAATATCATAAATATTCCGCAAATGCTCATAAAGCGGAATGTTATTTTTCTTTGCCCCCGCGTGCGCCGCCGCCATCGATACACCTAAAATTGCGTTAGCTCCGAGCTTATGTTTATTTGACGTCCCGTCTAAAATTCGCATTGCGTCGTCTAGTCCCTGCAAATCCATTACATCCATTCCCTTTACTGCTTTGCTGATCTTCTTGTTTACATTCTCACAAGCCTGAAGCACCCCCTTACCATCGTAACGATCCTTATCACCATCGCGAAGTTCTAAAGCTTCGTGAATTCCAGTAGACGCCCCACTCGGTACTGAAGCCGATCCACGTGATCCATTTTTCAAAACTACCGTCACGTTTAGAGTCGGGTTTCCGCGCGAGTCTAAAATTTCATGAGCATGTACTAAATCAATTTTTTCTTTCATACTTTTCCTCCTTAAGATTTAAGATATATAAATTATACACTATTTTTCAATCAAAGGTGCAAGCCCTGGCATCTGTTCTCCGCCCAAAAATGCCAACATTGCGCCACCACCTGAGGAAATAAAGGTAAATCTGTCCAAAACTTTTGTAGTTGATAAAAAACTGATCGTGTCCCCACCCCCAATTACTAAACGTGCATCTGTTAGTTCACTGATAGTTTTTGCGATTTTAAGCGTGCCAAATTCACCTTTTGAATTTTCCGTCACCCCCATTGAACCGTTCCAAACAACACTTTTGGCCGGCGCTAAAATTTTTTTGTAAAGCTTAATCGTTTTTGGGCCAATATCAATAATTTCCGAGCTCGGTAACAAATCTTCAATGTCAACTACTAGCACTTTTCCTTGAGTTGTTACAGATACTACATCAATCGGTAAAAACACTTTTTCCTTAAACTTATTCGAAATCATTCCAGCAACCTTCTTATCGCCTTCAGAAATCGGTACCCTGTATGGGTTACAGACAACTCCTAAATAATTTTCACAAAAAGCTGAGCCAACACCGCCACCTAACAATACCGCTTCAGCCTGAGGTGCAAGTTTATTAATTAAATTAATTTTTGTTTCGAGTTTTATACCCCCAAGCACTAAAAAGAATGGCTTAACTAATTTTTTTGAAAGTTGCGTTACCTCTTCATGTAAAAGCGCACCTGCATAAGAAGGTAGAAATTTAGTGATCGCGTTTACCGAAGCATGTTTACGGTGACAAGTCGCAAAAGCATTATTAATATAAACATCTCCGAGCTTAGCAAGTTTTTCAGCAAAAATCTTACTGTTTGTTAATTCACCCTTTTGAAACCTTACATTTTCAAGCATCAGAATTTCCCCCGGTTTCATACTCGAAACTAAAAGTTCCACCTGTTGACCAGTGATTTCTTCGGAAAACTTAACTTCTCTACCAAGCAACTTTGATAAATAACCAGCGATTGGTTTTAAAGTATAATCTTTGTTTACAATTCCATCCGGTCGACCAAGATGAGAAATGATAATAACTTTCGCTCCCTTGTCTATCAGCTCCGAAAGTTCTGGAACCGTTTTTTGAATCCTTAAGTTTTCTCCTGTTTTTACCTTGCCATCAACAAGCGGAACATTAAAATCCGCCCGATAAAGAATTCGGGTTCCCGGCTTCACTTTACTAAGTGGTAATGTTCTTAACTTCATATTAGTCATTTTTCATTAAAGTACGGGTGCCTTTTGACCAAAATTTAATAGCCTGCAAAGCTGGCATGATCGTTAGGAAGTATCTTAAATCAATCAATCTTCTTAAAACAAAGGCAAAATATCCAGAAAATTTAAAATGTGATGCCGAACCCACACCGAATTGTCCACCAACAGTTACCGCCACTGGATGTTTTCTTGGCGGAAAATAACTTATAAGTTCCCCACCTTTAGTTAGAGACAAGATATTTTGTACCGCAACTTTACCAGCATCAACAGCCGCCCAACCAGTTTGTGGCAAAGCCTGAACGTTACCCGCTGGATAAAAGCCAGCGCAATCACCGATCACAAAAACATCATCAGCTCCTTCGGCTTGCGTAGTTTGCCTCGAAATAATCCGTCCTTTGTTGTCTTTTTTTAATTTTATCGATTTACTAATTTCACTAGGCACTATACCACCAGCCCAGATCAAAACATCATACGGAATTTCTTCATTTGTTGTAAAAACAGTTTTATCTTGAACTTTTAAAATAGCTGTCTCTGTACGGAGATCTACCCCCAGTTTTTTCAATCTATTTGTTGCCACTTGTGAAATATATGGGTCTAAAAAATTCAAAACTCTCGGAGCAGAATCAACTAAACTAACGCGTATTTTTTCTGAGATCTTAACTCCATTTCGATTGGAAGCTTGAAAAAAATTAACAAGCTCGGCAGCTGTCTCTGTGCCTGTTGGTCCAGCGCCGACGATAACAATATTTTTGACCCCACTCTCTCCTGCAATCACCTCTTTTACAAGCTCACCAATTCTCTCCTGAACCTGCATTCCGTCTTCGAGTGTCTTCATTGGTAGAGCAAATTTTTCCATCCCCGGAATACCGTAATAAGTTGTCTTGGCTCCAAGCGCAACCACTAAAAAATCATAAGCTAAAGTCATGCCACTTTTAAGCAGTACATGTTTTGTCTTTACGTCAACGCCCTGAATTTCTGCTTGTCTAAAACGAAGATTTTTAAACCCATGCATTTTTATCAGTTCTTTTATAGAAACTGCTGAAACTTTTTTTAGTAACGCGATCTCTTTATTTTTTGGTTTTACCAAAAAACTAGTTGCAACATCATAAAGCCAGGGAGTATACAAATGCTCACTGTTTTTATCGATCAGAACAATCTCAAGCTCGTGATTTTTCTTAGCTAATAAAATAGCTGAAACCAGACCACCAAAACCCGCGCCGAGTATCACTATTCTTTTAGCTTTTTTCATAATTATCCAAAAAAGATAGTTAACAACTTTTTCTTTTTTCGTAAATTACCTGAAATTAATCCATCAAGTCCGAACACGTGACCAGCACCACCAGCCATCAATAGAATTAACACAAGCGCGTAAATTATATGTTCATCAATGTATCCATGTGCTGTGTTTTGCTCAAACTGTGCCAGGTAATAGAGCGTCATCATAAGTGCCCCAAAAAAACCAGCTGGTCTTACCATCAATCCAATAATAAGCGCTAACCCAATTAAAATTAGCCCCCACAAGTTCAGCTGATCAACTAGCAAACTACCTGCCAATGACTGAAAAAACGAGGCTAGCGGACCGGTTGCCGAGTTTAAATATCCTGCAGCCGACCAACCCCCAAATTTTGCAATACCTGCTGTAAAGAACAAAACGCCAAGTGTTACTCGTGTTAAAACAAGCGCACAGCAAAACCAAACCTCATTCGTAGCGTCAGAAAATGTTTTAAAAGCTGTTTTTGATCGCATATTATTTTGCATTTTTGCTATAGAAAACAGCCATCTCTGCTAATCTATTTGAATAACCCCATTCGTTGTCATACCAAGCCAGAATTTTTACCAAATCACCACCCACTACTCGGGTCATTTCAAGATCCACGATAGCTGAATACTCATTGCCAATTATATCCGTGGAAACCAACGGCTCTTCTGTAATCGCCACAACTTTTTTAAATCTTGGTTTTTTTATTGCCGATTTGAAAGCGGTCTTAATTTCGTCTACCGTAACCTTCTTGCTAAGCACCATTGTAATATCAGAAATAGACCCGGTTGGTACAGGCACTCTAATTGAAATACCGTCGAACTTATTTTTAAGCTGTGGCAGTGTTTTTGTTGTTGCAATAGCCGCTCCGGTACTCGTTGGAATCATATTTACCGCTGCAGCTCGTCCTCGACGTAGTTCGTTTTGCGGACTATCTACCAAACTTTGAGTTGAAGTATAGCCATGAATAGTTGTAAGGAGTGCCTTCTTTACCCCAAACGCTTCGTCCATAATGGCCATAACTGGCGACGCACAGTTAGTTGTACACGAAGCATTATTTATTATTTTTGCTCCCTCTTTCTTCAAGCCTTCTTCGTTTGCTCCAATTACATAAGTTGGAATCGCTTCATCTTTAGCGGGTGCTGAAATCACTACACGCTTTGCCCCAGCCTCTAAATGTTTGCTTGCCGCTTCCACAGTTCTGAAAAATCCAGTTGATTCAATTACCACATCAATTTTGTCCTCTGCCCACGGCAAATTTGCCGGATCTCGCTCTGAGTAAACAGGTATTTTTCTTCCGTCAATAATTAAAAAATTTCCCCTTGATTTTACATCCACATTCCAAATTCCGTAGTTTGAATCGTACTTTAATAGATAAGCTAAAGTTTTTGCGTCTGTTAAATCATTAATCGCCACCACGTTAAAATCTGGTTTGTGAAAACCCGCCTTAAAAGCTTGTCTGCCAATACGGCCAAAACCGTTAATCGCAATTCGTGTCATATTACTTTTTTGAAATAAGTTGAAAACCATAAAGTTATGAATAAATTATAACACAAAAGAGCTCCGAAGAGCTCCTTTGTAATAATCTTATCCACCAATCTGGAATCGTGAGAATCTTCCAAGTTGAATATTCTCACCAAGAGACAAAATTTTCTGTTCAATTAACGCTTCGATTGTAAGATCTTCATCCTTAATGAATTTCTGTTTCATTAGCACAACCTCTTCGTAATATTTGTTGATTTTTCCTTCTGTAATCTTTTCGATCATTTCCTCAGGCTTTCCTTCGTTTAGAAGTAGGCCCTTAATGATCTCACGCTCTTTCTCCACCACTTCTTCTGGTACATCCTCAACATGAGAATATAGTGGCGACATAGCTGCGATATGCATAGCGATATCAGCACAGAAAGTTATGAAAGCTTCATTACGTGCCACGAAATCTGTTTCACAAAGTAGCTCTACAGAAACTCCGATCTTTCCATTTCCGTGAGTGTAAGTGTGCACTCGACCCTCTGAAGTTGTTCGATCAGCTTTCTTAGCTGCCTTTGCAGAACCAGTTGTTCGAAGGTGGTCAATTGCTTTATCAAAATCCCCTTCGCTAATTGTTAGAGCTTTTTTCGCTTCCATCATTCCTACTCCTGTTACTTGTCGTAATCTTGCAACATCTGCTGCTTTTATTTCCATAGTATTTTTTATAGATACAGGTTTATAAAAGGATAACCATAACCTTCACGTAGAACCCCTGGTGATTTTGAACCAGTAAATTATTTACTGATTTCAATTTTCACCTAAACCCAAATTCTGTCGTTAAGTTATTAATTACTTTTTGCTCTCTGATGCCTCTTTAACTAACTGATCCTTCATAGCTTCATCTAAATCCTCCACAGTTTCCTGAGAAGCCTTAGCTACAGCCACCTCTTCTTTTTTATCAGCCTTCTCCTTTACAGCAGTTTCAACAGCTTTCTTGTTAGCCTTTCCTTCAAGCAAAGCCTGTGACATTAGTTTAGCGATCATTCGAAGTGAAGCAATTGAGTCATCGTTAGCTGGAATTACGTAATCAACCTCAGTTGGGTTTACGTTTGTATCACAAACTCCAATAACTTTAATTCCACGTTTCTTAGCCTCAACAATAGCAGTTTTGTCATTTCGAACATCTAGAACAAAGATAGCCTCTGGTAGTTTCTTAAGTTCTGAAATTCCACCGATCTTACCTTCAAGTTCTTCAATCTTTCGGTCAAATTGCAACTGTTCAAGTTTAGTGTACTTCTTTAGCTCACCCTTTGTTCGCTGATCAATAAGACCAAGGTAGTTTTTGATAAGCTTTTGAATTTCTGGGAAGTTTGTAAAAGTTCCTCCAAGCCATCTTGTATTTACGTATGGAGCTCCAGCTTCTTCTGCAGACTTCTGAATTAAATCCTGAATCTGTGGTTTTGTTCCAATAAGAACAACGTTACCACCTCGAGACACAATTCCGCTTGCGTAAGCCAAAGCTTCCTCAAGCATCTTCTGGGTCTGTTCTACGTCAATAATGTGAACACCACCTCTTGAACCAAAAATAAATGGTTTCATCTTAGGGTGCCAACGGCTAGTTCGGTGTCCAAAGTGAACACCAGCTTTAAGCATTTCCTCAAGTGTAGGCATCTTAGGCATATTTTTTCCTTTTTTACGACGGTTTGACGAATTTGGGCCCTTTGTAAAAGGGAGGATCTCAAATCGATCGCCTCAAACCTGATTATTAAATTTTGAAGGTAAAAGTCTGAATTTTGCTAAAAATAGCCACAAACAGTCCTTCCTGCGATGGCGATAATGTACATTATTTGCGTAGATTAGTCAAATAGTTGGTGAGTAAACACTGAGATTCTTCGCCGTGATTCACGTCAGGCTCAGAATGACGGTTTGATGAGATTTTTCGACGTGGTTCACGCTAGGTTCAGAATGACGAGGCGATGAGATTCTTCACCATAGTTCACGTCAGGCTCAGAATGACGAGGTGATGAGATTCTTCGCCGTAATTCACGTCAGGCTCAGAATGACGGTTTGGTGTGATTGTGTGGTTTATACATTCATCACCATCTCAAATAAACCGTCCACCACTCATTTCGTCATCCTGAAGCGAGCGTCAAATTATGCTGAAGGATCTCCTTCGTTTTTGTGCTGAACCAACATTTATTAAATGAATAATAAAAAGCAAAAGCGGTAGGTGGAAAATTCCAAACCTACCGCTCGATGTAGTCCGCCCTATGCCTACCGGCAATTCCCCGGCGAACCGTGGAAGCCGGCGAGCAAGTTTTCGCCGGAGTCGAAGCCGTGGAAGCCGGCAATTAACTCGCCGGCTTCCGTTGTCTCCTCACCGCCAAAAGTGGCGGTGAGGAGGAAAAAAAACAATGAAAATTGAAAACTCATTGTTACTCCCTTTCTTTTTGCCGACAAAAAAATCCTTCGCTTACCTCAGGATTTCACTTTTGCCGACTTACCATATTACCACGTTTTTAACGTTTTGTCAAGCTCCGCTTAACAAAACGTACTTAAAATAAAGGACCCCTACACTACGAATAGTGCAGGGGTCACAGCGCTTAATACGTCGCACCCACGTATGCGACGTTAAGCGCGTCGTAGTCCGTGCCGTTGGCGTACGCCCACGGCCGGACTTTGAAGCTCTGGCTCCCGCCGGTGACATACATGTCACCGACGAGGGTCATGTCGTTCTCCACCATGTGGCGCCAGACGCCATGGTGGAGAGCGAAGCCGTTGACGATGATCTGGTCATCGTCAGCGGCTACCATAACCACGCAGGGATCCGTCATCCCTGCGTAGAGGCCCCACTCCAAAAAAGTGGGGTCCTCCCAGTTGTACCACTGGGAGTCGTCTTGGACGACCCCCAGCTTGTCGGTAAGAGCCAAGAACAAACGGAGCTGGGTCACTCCGTCTGCGATAAACTCTGCGGTGTCAACGCAGAGTTTGACGCGCATGTCGTCCGGCACAGACGAGGTGCAACCCTCGTCCACCGCACCGTCGCAGTCGTTGTCGAGGCCGTCGTCGCAGACTTCTGCGAACGACGGGTTAACGGCTGCGCGCATGTCGTCGCAGTCATCGGGACGGGCCACGTAACCAGCTGGCTGGTTACACGCCACAATAGTTACGGCGTTTCCGCCGTAACTGTCGCCGTCGTTGTCTCGGTACCAGATCTTGGTACCGACCGCGCCGACATCCACCGTGCCGTCGCAGTTGTTGTCGATGCTGTCGCAGACCTCGGTGGCGCCCGGGTAGATGTTCGGGTTGGCGTCGTTGCAGTCGACGCCGGCAATGAAGCCGTCGCCGTCCGCGTCCGTGCCGGCGTCCGTGCCGGCGTCCGTGCCAGCATCTGTGCCGGCGTCCGTGCCGGCGTCCGTGCCGGCGTCCGTGCCAGCATCTGTGCCGGCGTCCGTGCCGGCGTCCGTGCCAGTACCGCTGTCGGTACTGGCAAAATACCCGATCCCACCTGAAGTGGGATTGGGCGCCCCGCCACAGCCCGTAAGGGCCATGACAAGGGCGAATTCAAACATGCACTTTCGCATGAATCCTCCTTTTTGAGTGCACTTCTGCACTCGGTTTCAAGATTCTCGGAAATCAGCAGAATTTTGAATTCTGCATTATCCCTTTAAACCCACAATCTAGTACTTTGACTATAGGCTCCAAGCGATTTTCGTTATTCTGGGACTTTAATTACTTCTATATTCCCTTTTTATAACGACCTACCATAATAGCATAAAATTGTCTTTCTGTCAAGGTCTTAGCTAAATAAATACTCTAATCTTAGCAAAAAAAAGATACTCAGAATCTCTGAACATTTATCACAAACCGCGCAATTTTTACAAAAAAAAGACGCCTCTCATTTGAGAAGCGTCGAAGTGATGATCCATTGACTGCGCTTCAGCCTAATGGATCGGATCACCAAACGCGTAAGCGGGCAGCCCGCTTAGCGTAAAGTCAGTGAGCGCCCCGTCGGCGCTCCGGTCGTCGAACGGGAGGGAGGACTGTGGAACAATCCTCGCGTGCTCGATTTGAACACTTCCGTCTTCACGGAGGTGTTCAAGAGTGACGTCTCCGAGGAGCGAGCGCTCCTCGGAGAGGCAGTGCCGGACGGTGTTACCCGTCCAGCAGAATCCGTTCACGATCACACCCTCGTTGGGTGTGATCGTGAACGGTGCGCTCGAGCACCGCTTCATCCCGCCCGTTCCGGGCGGAATGTTCTGAGCGACGAGGGCGTAACTGCCCTCGTCGTAGAACGTTGCGCCACCATCCAGCTCCCGCTGGGTGATGGCGAAGAGGTAGACGTCCGTCGTCACCTCCTCCCCACCGACGCGCTGCGCGCCGGTGAAGCAGATGTAGGCCGCGCCGGCGTCAGTGCCGGCGCCGTTGCCGTTGCCGTCGGTGCCGGCGCCGGTGTCGTTGCCGGTGTCCCACGTGCCGGTGGTGCCGTCATTCGGCACCATCACGCAACCGCCCATAAGGGCGAAAAGAATCATAAACTTCATTTTAACTCCTTTGGCCAGAAACTGGCCGTTGGTTTTCGGACTACCCAATACTGCCTATGCAGTTCATTGGGGAGTCCGCTTGCAGGACTCTTAAAATCTATAAATAATTTTATAAACTTTAAGAGTCCTGCAAAACAACAGAAGAACTTATCATCAACTATCACCCTTGTCAATAGCTTAATCTTTTTCAACTCTTCCTTTGGTGACGTGCAACATACATCACTTTTATTTTACCCAGGCATCGTGTTTTTGTTTCAGTCGATATAACAACATTTTCAGTGTATCCTGCGTAAATTTGATGTATGTTACCAGTCGTAACAGCACCAAAGAAAGAGTTAATTTTTAATAGAACATTTTCAAAGTTCTCATCGAACATTAAATTTCTTTAATATTCAGTGAAAAATTTAAAGGTGTGGAGCCGGGAAGAATGATTTCACTCATCTTCCCAGCTCCTAGGAGGAGCGCTTACTCGCGATCCGCGTGGCTGTTCCACAGCCACGCGAGGTTAGCACTCAGCTCGAGGCGCGTCACAGGCAGTGCCTGGTGACGCGTCCCCTGCAAGCCGGCGAAAACGCCAGGCTGCAGGGTGAGCTGAAGCTCGCTCCCGACCGGGAGCGAGTACCAGAGGCCACCGTGGCCTCCGATACTCGCTCCGGTGTAGCTCCAACCTTTGCCGAGACCGGAGTGGTTACCAACCACTCCGGCGTAAAAGCCGAGGTCATTCGACTCCTGTGACCAGTAGGTCACGGAGTCGAATGACCCTCCGACGTGGTCGGGGCCGAGCTCAAGGCTCGGGATGAAAAGGTGGCCCACCTTGGCCCCCTCCCATCCCCAGATCACTCCCGTCCGGAGTGATCCTTGGACCGCTCCGGTGGCGCCGGCGATGGGCTGGCCGAAGCCGGCGCCGAGGCCGGCGCTCCAGCCGGCAACCATCCGTCTGTCATCCACGCGCCCGTTAAGCGCGTAGATGGCGGCGCGGTTACTTGCCACCCCGTCGCCGAGATTGGCGACGTCGGCCTCGAGCTGACCGATTCGCACCAAAAGTGCGGTGCGCTCAACCATCAATTCCTCAAACTGTTCCACGATGTCGTGGAACTCCTGACCAGCATACCGGTCAAGTTTTCCGAGGTACACTCGGGTTTCGTTGAGCTTCCGCTCAACGGCCCCGAGTTGCGCCCGAACGGCACCGATGTCGGTGCTGTTCGTGACCGAGGTTTGCACCTCCGTCACTTCCTGCGTCGCCGGAGCGACGCAGGGGTTCACACAGTCCTCCGGGCCGCCAGCGAAAGCGCTGGTGGCCGGAGCGATTACGATCATTACGAAGGCCATAACGGCCTTCGCGGACTTCCTCATTGTGGCCATCATGACCTCCTTCTGTTGTTTTTTGGCTACTTTCTGATCTCATCATTATTACCGACTTTAAGAAAAATCGGCAAATGCTAAGACCAATAAGTAACCAAAAAACTTTGTGCAATGTCGGCTATTCTGAAGCACGACGACGCAACTTAACACAAGCTAAAGTATTTGTCAATAGTCTCTTAGCAAAATAAAAAACCCACTCGGAAGGCTCGAGATCTAGTCATAATAAGGAGGAGGTATTACGATTTGACACTCGAGCCATCGAAGCAGGCTTTTCAGTGCTGAGACCTTAGCAAAGCCTCAAAAATCTGTCAACGGATTTACATTTTTCAGCAGATTTTTCTTAATTATTTGGATAAAACTCGCCATTTTTTACAATCTTTTCAAAAAAACGCTTTAAAACCATAACTGCAAAAGGAGTTTCACCAACATTGTCCTGCATCACTAAAAGAGCGTCAGCCGACAATTTATAGATGTTTGCATAACGCTTTAAACGCCAGTGAACTGCTTCTTTATTTAGTTCTGGATGAAAGGTTAGCGCGTAAACCGGTTCGCCTGGAAAAGTGAAAGCTTGAACGCTTGAACGCACGCTCGACGCTAAATTAACAGCTCCAACCGGTAAATTCATAATGTGGTCTTTGTGGCCGAGTTGAGCTTCAAAGCTCTCTGGAATTTCGCTAAATACTGGGCAATCCTTAGCCTCAACCTTTTTCGTAATCAAAAAAGTGCCAGTTTCCTGATTTGCTTCGTCTAGCTCAACCACCCCACCAAAAGTTTGCGCTAAAATCTGCGCCCCAAAACAAATTCCGAGTGTTGGAATTTGTTTACCTCTTGCCAAACGAATAATTTCCCCCACCAATCCAACTTTTTCAGGAATATCGCCGTTTGAAAGCAAATAATCACCGGAACCACCAATAACCAAAGCGTCAACACCATTCAAATCTGTCTCGCTTGGTATTTTTTCTAAAACATTAAGTGAAACAACATCCTCAGCCTTCAAACCAGACTGATGCACGAAACATTCAAGTTCGTGCTGTTCGGTTTCTGAATCAGGTCGCAACTGAATAAGCAAAACTTTCATAATATGCTAGTACTTCAAATCTTTAAAATCAGTAAAAGTCACCTCTAAACTAATTAGCGCCCCAGAACGCAATACTGTTAACACTCCCCTATCCCCTACTTCGTGCAGTGCGATAAGCTCTGCGAGCGACATATTTTTTTCGATATTTTTGTTATCAACCGAAATAATAATATCACCAGCTTCTAGACCAGCGAGCTCTGCTGGTGATTTTGCCAGCACTTCAGATTCATTAAGTACTAGCGCCCCAGCTGTCATATTTTGAAGCAGTGATTCATCGATATTTAAAGTTGAATCAATTTCAACAACTCGAACTCCAAGCCCAGCACGACTACCCACACCGTCACGAATAGTACTTCGTATAAACGGTAAAATTTGATGCAGTGGAATTCCGCCACCCTCTCCAGTGCTAATTCCCACAAGTTCCGCCAAAGTATTAAATAGTGGTGCACCTACCGGGTTTTTATTTTCTAGCTCCCAGTTAGTAGTAAAAAATTCAGCAGGATCGGCGACTTCACCAACTCTTGCGCGGTAGTTTTTTATATTTTCGATAATAACTGACTGATCGTTTTGAATCGCAAAAAGCAAATCGCCACTATTCATCCCTGTTGATGTGCCAAACGCCAGTGAAGTTAAATTTTTCGATTCAATCTTCACCATCACTAAATCTGTTAAAGTGTCCTCCACGTAATTTGTTATTGCAAACCTGTTACCACCGATCCAAACTTCCGCCTCGGTTAAAGGGTTTGTGAATTTCTTGAAACTTATTTTATTAAAAACAATCCAGCCGTCATTGGTTACTACAGCTCCAGCCCCCAGCATCGAATCGTCTTTTATCATTAGTGATAACTCTTTTGTATCCTTGCTAACAGCCCTAACTGTAGCCACACCTGTAAAAGCAACCTCTCTTACTCTTGAAAGTGACTCTTCGTAGGTTCCCGGTAGTGGTCTTGGTTTTATTTCTGAGAGTGTTACGAACTTTGTATCTTCCTCTAAACTGCGAGTGTAATTATTCAGCGACTCGTTTACATTCACCGCCCCAATAACTCCAGCTAAACCACCGGCAATAATCGAAAAGAATATAGAGAGCCCCAAAACACTACCAATTTTTTTATTTTTTTTATCCATATAAAGTTTAATAATCTATATCCACCTTGCCGAAGCGAAGATGATTGCTAAAAGTATTACGGCCGTTCTTAAATATCGCATCAAAACTTTTTTCGAAATTTTTTCAAGCACATGGACTCGTGTGAGGCCAAGGTACAAGTATAGAAAAACTGAAAAAGCGGCTGCGCTCGTTATAAAACTAGTTGGCAACATTGCGAGCGCTATATATAGTTCGGTCATCAGCAGAGCTCCGGAAAACGCAAAAAGATTACTTACACTGCTTGAAACTTTGCTCACCCAAAAGACCGCGGTGCTCGAAAATAACACCACCCAAAAAACTGCCAGCGCTGGCACCCAAACCGGAAGCTGTAAAAAGATCTGCACGGCGTAGGCTCCACTTGTGAAGAAAAAACCGCTCACCACAAAGAGCACTAGTGACAGATACTCTAAAGCGTAGGCCTGATACGTACTTGGTAAATGATAAAAAGCAAAAACGTTTTCTGCAAACAACCAGATACCAAAAGTTACAAATACCCCCAAAGCAATCTTTACCGCCTCAACTTCAAGAAATAAAAAGAAAAAGATTGAGGATACTAAGAAAAATAACGGTATACCTAAAAATACCCAAAAAGACGCAAGTTGCCATTCCCATTTCAGAAGTCTTGCAAACAGCATGGGTGAAGCCAGAACCGTGAAAAGCAGTGGGAGACCGATTGGTGTGTGCGAATAAATAAGGATACCAAAACTAGCAATCGTTGTGATTGCAATAATCATTGGAGTTATTCGATGTAATAGAATCACAGGCGCCTACCTTACAAAAAGTTATTGATTTAGCCAAGGGGTAGCTTTTTTCAACAGATCTAACCTTGCTTGACCACTTGCGGTGTTGCCTAATTTAAAATCGCCAAAAGCAACCACTAAATTGAAGTGAAATTCCTTAAATTCAGCCGGCACCCTAAGGTCAAGAAGTGAGGTGTAGGCGCTTTCAGCACTACCTGTTGTTTCAAAAGTAATAACAATAGTATTAATCTCGGTCTCGTATTGCGAAGTGGTTGGTGACATAACTACCGGTAACTCAACAGGTGGGATTTGTACCGTTCGCGAAATAGTTGGTTGCCAAAAGGTAGCAACAAACAGAGTAAACGAAACGGCTACACCGATCAGAATAAATGGAAACCAAGTTCTATAAGGCATGTGCATACTATTTATTATTTTTAGATAATTCATCTATTAAAACGCTTATTGCAATTACGGTTGGAATCGCAAGCAGACCACCAAAAAATCCCGCAACTTTAAGACCAATTAAAATTGCAAAAATGCCAATTACCGGATTAAGTCCTGTAACTTTTTGCATAATTTTTGGTGATAGTACATCTGCCTCAAGCTGTTGAATCAGAAAATAAAACAGTGCCACAAACACAGCCTGAAGTGGAGAAATTGAAAGCGCAATTATCACCGCTGGTATCACCGAAAGAATTGGTCCAATATATGGGACAATTTCGAGCAAACCAGCGATGAGCGCCAGCACGAGGGCAAACGGAACCTGAAGAACCGAGAGTACAATGAAGGTAAGCGCAAAAATTATGACCATCACCAGCAACTCAGCTCGAAGCCACGTGCCTAGCCGATCCCGCATCCTTGGCCCAATAGTCTTTGAAAACTTGTTGTATTTTGTGGAGGCTAGCCATTTTACAAAACCAGCCTTGAAAAAATCCTCCTCCATAACCATATAATATGCCAAAACCAGAACAAGGAGGATTGTTAAAATTACCTGAAAAGTTTCGGTAACATAGGTTGCCAGAACCGGTACAGCACTTGAAATACCAGATTCTTGAATATGCGAAACAACCTCGGTTAAATTCTGCTCAAATAAATTACCATCGATAATTCCCCCGATAATTGGTTCAGTTTCTTTGAGTTTATTGATTGCCGGCGCGTACCTCTCGGCGATTTCCTGAGTTTGTGCTAAGGTTCGAGGGACAATTAGTAAAAGACCACCTGTAAGCACGATCAGAATCCCAAGATAAACTAGGCCAATCCCAATCCCTTTTGAAATTCCGCGCTTTTTAAACCACGCAGCTGCCGGTTCAATTAATGCTGCGAGCATAAGCGAGGCTAAAAAAATTGCCAGCAAGTCTCTTAAAAAGAAGATCAGTAGTCCGCCTGCAATAATTGCAAAAACTTGAAAAATAGTGCTGGTCGAAATTTTGACCTGCACCTCGCGAGCACTTACCCCCTTTGTTTTTGACCTAGGCATAATCTATCGCTATTATATCATATATTGAATAAAACCTATGGGTACCTTGGCGAAAAATAGAAAAGCACATTTTAACTACGAACTCCTCGAAAACTTCGAGGGTGGTTTAGTGCTCTCTGGCGCTGAAGTAAAAGCTGCAAAAAGAGGTCATATAAATATGAAAGGAGCCTTTTTATCGATCGTGAATAACGAGCTTTGGCTTAAAAATATGCATATCGGTAAATTCGCACCCGCTGGTAAGCAGGAAGACTATGTGCCAACTCAGAACCGAAAGGTTCTAGTTAAACGCCGAGAAATCAAGTCACTTACTGGAAAAGCTGATCAAAAAGGATTGACAATTGTGCCAATTAGTGTTTATACTAAGGGAGATTTGGTGAAGCTTGGCTTTGCTTTAGCGAAAGGGAAAAAGAATCACGAAAAGCGTGATGCGATCAAAAAACGCGACATTAGCCGGCACATTCAAGAAGAAATGAAGCGTTAAGGCTAGGCGACGCTTGTCGTCAGGTGCTGTTATCTGCGAAAAGATTTTAAGCTCTTCGCATATTACAGGGCCTGCCAGGAATCGATGGCAGAATCAGACTACTTTTACAATCAAGTCTGGGGGTGTTCACCCAGTTATAGCCGGACACAAATGACTACACGCAAACGTATTCACACAGGCTCGTAACGCATTTAGCGTTCAAATGCCTGCTCTAGCACTCGCTTAATAGCTGAGGCTCATCAAACTCGCGACATCTACTAGTGAGATCTTGGTGTTATATAAGTAGATATGAGCCTTCCCTGCTGACTTTGGAAGAACTCAAGATTTGCAAGTCAGAACTATCCAACATTTTTTCTGCGCTTTATATGTTGGGTTGTAAATAAGCGCGGATAAACTTGTAAGCAATTGTTTGGGGGTCTCTGACCAGACGGGAGTTCAATTCTCCCCAGGTCCACCAGTTAGATTTTTACTTTGTAGAAGCTATTATTTACAAAATTCAATGTTTTGATGTAACCTCTACCAAGTAAACATCTTAAATTAAGAGTTAATCTATTTAATCCAATCACGATGCGCATCCACCGACACCGAAATCGAAAGCCGAAATTTGACATACCTCAGTTTAGAGTTAATAAAAAAATTACCTCGCCTGAAGTGCGTGTGGTTTTGGATGGAGAGAATAGAGTTTTAAAAACTGAAGAAGCAATTGCGCTCGCAGAAGAGCAAGGTCTGGATCTTATCGAAGTTTCACCAAAAGCAAACCCACCCGTTTGCAAAATAATGGATTTTGGTTCGTTTAAGTACCAGAAAGAAAAAGAAGCTAAGAAGCAACGAGCTACTGCAAAAGAAATAGAAATTAAGGGAATTAGACTTTCAATGCGGATTGGTCAAAACGATTTCGATGTTCGGTTAAAGCAAGCTAAAAAATTCTTAGAAAAAGGGCAAAAACTACGGCTTGAGTTAATTTTACGAGGTCGCGAAAAAGCTCATCGAGCTCGCGCAAATGAGGTTTTCAATCAATTTACGGAAGCTTTGAAGCTAGATTACGACATTAGAGTCGAGTCACCAACAAAGAGTTTAGGTAACCGAATGCAGACAATCATCTCCAGAGTTTCATAAATATCCTCAGTCATACACTCAGAAGCTTGACGAAAATAGCTAAATAAACTACAATCCTGCATACAATATAGGGTTACCACCTTTTTGGTCACCTTTAGAATCAAAATATGACACTAAAGACGCATAAAGCGCTTTCAAAGCGTGTAAAAATTACTAAAGCTGGTAAAGTTGTAAAGCGAACTGCTGGACAGGACCATTTTAATTCTAGAGAATCTGGAAAGGTACGTCGAAATAAGCGTCGTGACAATGAGATGCCAGGAACCCTAACTAAGGCAATCAAGACATTGATGCCACACGCGAAATAATTATATGCCACGAGTAAAACGAGGTACACAACACGTAAAACGCCGAAAAAGCCTACTTTCTAAAGTAAAAGGCTTCAAATGGGGGCGAAAGAACAAGATCAGACAAGCACGTCCTGCCATGCTAAAAGCTGGAGTATATGCCTACCGAGATCGTCGAAATAAGAAACGAACTTTCAGACAGCTCTGGAACACTCAGATTGGAGCAGCTGCAAAGCTAAACGGAACTTCTTACTCACGACTAATTAACGCTCTTAAAAACGCAAACATTAGTCTAAACCGAAGAGTTCTATCTCAGATCGCCGGAGAACACCCAGAGGTTTTCACAAAGATTGTAGAAACTTCAAACAAATAAATAAAAATTCAGCCGAAAGGCTGATTTTTTGTTGCTTGTCAGAACCTGTTCTTGACAACTAACTCAATTTTTGTTAGGTTAAGTCGTCATGTTCACATGGCTGCATTTAACCGGGTGTATATGCACCCAAAATAGGGAGGGTTGATGAAAGAAGAAAACGAATCTGGCCAGGAAGGGCCGGAAATCAAGATGCCGGAAGCCTCGGCGCGTATCCCGCGCCGAGGTCCCGACAACAAGGCCGACGACGTCGGCGCCATTGACCCTAGCCGAAACGCTAGGGCTAACCACACCATCGCCTCGGCGATGGCGGTCGCGGTCTTCGTGATCATGTGTATGCTCGCGATTGCGGGCTTGCTCATGTTCGCTGAGCCCCAGAGCGTGGCCGTGGCTCAGGCAACGGCCACCGAGCCAGCGACCTCGCCGGTCGCTGACGCGTCAGTGGTCACTTCGGTGACCACTGACGCCTTCGCGGTCTCGGAGATCGAGCCCACGGAGGCGAGCGCTCCGCTCGTCGCTCCGCGGCCTCGGATCGACGTCCTGGCCTCCGGCCCGAACGAGGCCGGGGTCGAGTACCTGAGCGGCGAGAGCTGGGATCAGCTCTCCCGCCAGTTCACCATCAGCCGGGAGGACTGCGCCAAGCTCTTTGGCGCAGACTTCGTCTGCAAGCCGGTTGTGCTCAGCATGGCCGCCGTTACCGCGGCCTACGCGGTAACGGGTGAGCAGCCGGTGCTCGGCGTGAACGACTACGTCGTTTTCGCCGAGCCTGACGAGAACGGAACGCACCAAGCAGTGCTCCGTTCTTGTGCGCTCGCGGCCATCACTGGCCTCGCTGTGGCCGAGGGGCAACAGTGCCCCTCGGCCACGATCACCTGGCGCCATTATGGCCAGCGAGAGGCCATGAACTTGGCCGAACGCAACAAGGCGGGCGCTAAGTCCGGGCAGACTTCGACAACGCCGAAGTCTGCCCCGGCGCTCAAGGCCTCACCGAACTTCGGTGAGGCCTTGAGCGTCCACGAGCGCCGGCTCCAGGCGCTCGAGGCCAAGACCTTACAGGGAAGCTAGCAACTGCTAGCTTCCCAAATAACCCCGTGTATCGAAAGGTACCGGGGCGTTTTTTTTGACTAGGATTTAGATCTTTGGTACAGTCTTACATCACGATTAACAAAAAAAATCGTGAATGATCTTTCATGAACAGGAGTCAAAATGTCAACTATTCCAAAGTTGGTTGCCGGTTTGCGCGATGCCGCTCAAATCATTTTCGAAAACCTCGACACTGATCGCTTCAACATGATTTTTAACGATCTTGAGAGTTCGGCAGACACGTTTTCGCTAAGTGACCTAAAAACTAAGCTCCAAATCTTGCGAGCACAGATTAAAACCTTTCCTCTAGACAGAGCAACAAAATTAGAGCTTTCAAATCAGTTGAAATTACTAGCTGGCAAGCTGGCAAGTAGCCACAGTCTCCTTGAGGAACCGCTCAGAATTCAAAATCTGAACAGTTCTCTAGATTATGTCGATCCACCATCGCTATCGGCGATTCAAATCAGAAAGAGACCCGATGAATTTGAAAAGCCCACCGAACACGCACCCATTCGTGTTCCCCGTACTTTAGCTACGGTAGAAATTAATGAAGACTTAGTGGAAGCTGAAGAGCGATGGCATAATACAGACGAAGTAGAAGTCGCCGAATTCTTCGGTGATCTTCCCCCGCCCTCGGACGAAGAGCGTCTGCTTCCGCCGGGCTTTACCGAGGATCCGAGTAACTCTTCGCAACAAAAAGCGCTCGAAGCACAAACCCTAGGAGCTTATTTTGCTGAAGGAGACGCTATGAACAGCTCTCCGAAGAAAAGGAATGAAGATCGAGCACGCGACACTACCCGACTACTTTTGAACTTTTCGCTCCTTGGTTTAGTGGCAATTATCGCCATCTGTACCGTTCGTATGAGCACTTTTCAAGACACTCTTAGCTACATCCGGGCTCAAAAGCTGGTACATCTATCATCAGAACCACGGATCTCACTCACTGAGAGTCTGTCTGAAGTGCCAGTTCTGGTGGCTAACGTAGCGGAGCAGTCGCCTATCGAAACTGAAATCGATGAAACTGTGACAGCGGTCATTGACTTCATTACAGCTATCGAAGAAGAACCGGCAACGCGTGGAGAGGAGCTAACAAAAACCCTCACCACCGTGGTCGTCTATGTACCTCAACCAGTTGAACAAGTGCCCCTACTTCAGACCGCTGTCTCTGAACCCGGAGCTCCAACTAAGGTTCGTATCAAGCCTTCGAGCGACGATCAGCCAGTTCGGTGTGATGGTGAATTTGCCTACAGTAACCTCCTTTGGCAAAACGGTCATTGGTGGGGACTGCGCGACGTCGAGTGCAACAATGGCCTCTACACCATCACGGTTGGCGCGTACAAGGGCGAAACTATCCGATCGTCCTGCCTAAACGCCGAAACAAACGGCACCCCCTGGTGCCGTTTGATCGAGCGCTTTTAAGGCCTCACCCCTTTGCTAGTTTGCTGGCCGAGGGGATTTTTTTATTAACTTAGCGAATTAAGTTATATTCAACCAGCTATTGCACGATTTTTAATAATCTGATACTCTACCTGCACGAATTACCAAGGACCGGTAGTTCAATTGGTTAGAGCACCGCCCTGTCACGGCGGAAGTTGCGAGTTCGAGTCTCGTCCGGTCCGCCAGAAAAATGCCTCAGCGAAAGCTGGGGCTTTTTTTGTTGAGTTAAGAATGAAATTAATTCAAGATTCAAGACCTGACCCCCTAGTTTATTTTCTCTGAAATTAAAAATATCCAAGATCGCAATAAAATGATTTATTTTGCACGAATAATAGCAGGATATTCAATCACCGACATCTCTCAACATCTTCAACTACACCGCTCAACCGTAAGTCGAATATTTAATGGAAGTCACAGGTAACGACTTGACCCCTCTACTTTTAGCTCAACTAACTATCTGTTTAAACATTCTAGTGTAGTTTAGTGATAAGATCATTGAGTATATATAATTTTCGCGAACTTTCGCAAAACTAATGAACAGTTGGCGTTGTGTAGCCACACTACAAAGAATAGAATGTAGTTATACAGTCTATAAAATATCTATCTCAATTTATTTTATATAGATGTTGCCGTTTAACTTTCAATAATTAACTCTTTAAAACATATGACAAAGATCAGCAAGATTTCATCAATCATTCTGGGAGTTGGACTTGTTCTTGGTATCGGTGCGCCAAGCAGTTCGTTTGCGGCAACAGACCCTGGATTAGGTGCGGCCTCGACCTTTTCAATCATCGCCCAAACAGCAATTACCAGAACTGGAACCATTGCTAATGATGTGGGCTTAAATAGCACAGGTGCTGGTATCACAGCGCTCACGGACCTAATGGTTGGTGGGACTATCTACTCTTCGGATGGAGTGGCACCGAGTACCGCTACGCTTGATCCGAGTGTTCAAGCTAACCTTATAACGGCTAACGGTAATATTTCAGGACAAGGTTCGACTGCAAGCATTGGTCCAGCGCTTGATGGTTTAAGTCTTGTTCCTGGCGTTTATGACATCGGAGCTGGTCGTCTAAACGGTGGCGTGCTTACTCTAGATGGAGCTGGAGTCTATATTTTAAGAGCCTCGAGCGACCTTATTTCCTCTGGTTCAATTAATTTTATAAACGGAGCAACAGCTTGTGATGTTTTCTGGCAAGTTAATTCCCTGGCAACTATCAATGGTAGTTCGTTTGCTGGAACGATTATTGCAGGAACAGGTGTTCATTTTGGGCCTAACGTCACTTTAGCGGGTAATGCGCTAGCGCTCGGTGGTGACGTAACTTTAAAAAATACAACAATTTCTGCACCAGTTTGTACCGCTGTAGTGCCGTCAACATCAGATATTTATAACACAATTACAGTTATTAAAAATGTTATCAACGATAATGGCGGAACATCTACTTTTAATGATTTCCTTCTTTACGTTGGTGGAACACACGTAACTAGTGGTCAAAGTGTTCCTTTTCAAGCGGGTACTTATGCTGTGACTGAAACAGGTGTATCTGGTTATTCAGCAACATATAGCGGTGATTGTAACGCAAGCGGTATGATTCTTCACGGTGGAGCTAGTACTCGTAACCACATTTGTTTTATTACAAATGATGATATTGGAGCACCCGTAGCGATCCCACCGGTACCACCACTTATTGATATCATTAAGGTTCCAAGTCCAATCAATCTCCCAAATGGGCCCGGTCTTGTAACTTATTCTTTCGCACTCACTAATATTGGAACCGTGCCGGTTACAGATATTACTGTAATTGACGACTCATGCAATCCGTTGTTCATTTCTGGCGATCTGAATAATAATAGTGCCCTGGATCTTACCGAAACCTGGAGATATTCTTGTTCAAAGACCCTGACTGAAACCTACACCAACACCGTTGTAGCAACAGGTTGGGCAAATGGAATTAACGTTAGCGATGTTGCAGACGCAATTGTTACGGTTGGCATTCCAGTTGTGCCACCAATAATTCACGTAACAAAAGTTCCAAGTCCACTTATACTCTCAGCTGGTGGTGGCACAGTTACGTACACTAATAAAGTAACTAACCCAGGTATAGTTGCTTTAAGTAATATTTATCTTGCAGACGATAAGTGCGAACCTGTTGAATATATCTCCGGTGATATTAATAACGATTCAAAACTTGATGTAACAGAGACCTGGACTTACACTTGCCAAACAAATCTAACTACAACTACTATGAACACAATCACCGCGAGTGGTGATGCTAATGGATTGACTGCCAGAGACTTTGCTAGGGCAACTGTTGTAGTAAACGCTGCTGTTCCGAAGTTACCAAACACTGGAATAACTTCTGCAAAATCAGGTAGCTATACGGGTCTTGTAACCGTAAGTCTTTTGACACTCGCTACCCTATTCTACTTGGGTCGAAAGCAACAGCTAATTTAGTTGCGGTATGTAAGAGTCAGTTTATAAATGCCAGGCATAATTTTGCCTGGCATTTAGCTAGATTTTGAAAAAATATGCGATCAATAATTACACCAAAAAAAGCTACATATATATTTTTCCCCTCAGGTATAATTCTTTCTGTTGCCCTTTTACTAAATATTATTCCCCAGAATTCTGTGAATAATAATATAAATCCGACCATAGAAAATAACGTAGTAATTTCTGATGTGGTGCCGGTAGTAAAACAGATGATTAGTATTGGCTCACCCGTAAGACTTGAAATCCCAGCAATTAACATTAATACTAATATTATTTCCGTAGGATTAACTCCGACTGGCGCAGTTGCTGTTCCCGATAATCCATTCGAAGTAGCCTGGTACAATCTCGGATCTAAGCCGGGAGAGACCGGTAGTGCAGTTATTGATGGTCATTACGGCTGGATTAATAACGAACCAGCTGTATTTGATGATTTGAATAAATTAAAAACAGGTGACGAAATTTTTGTCGAAGATAAAAACGGTAGAATTATTAATTTTAAAGTCCGCGAAATAGCTATTTTCAAAAAAGATGATGATGCCGTAAACGTATTTTTATCAAACGACGGCAAGGCGCACCTCAATCTAATCACCTGCACCGGTGATTGGAATAAATCAGAAAAAACTTTTTCCGAGCGACTTGTAATATTCAGTGATGTTGCTGAATAAAAGCTAATTTGAATATCTCCGTTCACATATTACATATCCAAAAAAAAAGAGCATTTTTGCATCGGGGTCAAGTCGTTACCTGTGACTTTTTTTGATATAATCAGTTTATGAGCCGAGCCCTCCGATTTTAGACAAGCTGGATGAGCAATGACCTTTTAGCAACATTGCAGAAGGAACAATATTAGGAAGTCCCCAATTTATTTCTTGGGTTTGGGAAAACTTTAATGAAAAAGAAGAAATCACTGAAATTAAAAAATCTGACAGGATGATCAGCAGACCGAGTTTGGAAGATATTTTCTCTGAAATTAAAAATATCCAAGATCGCAATAAAATGATTTATTTTGCACGAATAATAGCAGGGTATTCAATCACCGATATCTCTCAACATCTTCAACTACACCGCTCAACCGTAAGTCGAATATTTAATAGAAGTCACAGGTAACGACTTGACCCCTTTACTTTACAATTGGTTAGAGCATTGTTTTGTTATGGTGGAAGTTGCGAGTTCGAGTCTCGTCCGATCCGCCAGGACTATTTCTTATAGTGCAACCCGAGTGGCTTGCAAAAGATAGGAACGAGTCTAAGCCACAAAATCGCCTTAGGGGCGATTTTGTGGCTTAGGGTAAGTGTAAGTACCTTTGGAAGTGAACTGGCTTGTTTTGGTTGTTAAATTATAATCTATCCTCTGATATTTTTTTTAATAAAAAAAAGACCCCGTCACCGTCGTTACGGTTCAGGGGTCTAAGCTGTTCAGTCTCGGTCAGTAGACCTGGAGCTTCGAAGCTGAAGGCACAAAAATACCTGATAGCAACATTTGTCCATGACCTAGAACAGCGTAGGTTGAACCGGACCAGTGCTCCCCAAGAATACTCGAGTAGGAGTTGATCCAGTTGTCGTAGGCCGTCGTCTTACCGTCGATCGTGGTCTTGTTCGCGGTCGGAAAATGGAATCGATGATCACAACCACCCCACTCACAGGCCCCGGTGGACTGCCGGTCCATCCACGTGCCAGACGTACAGCCATAACCGCAGCTTCCGCCGTAAAGTGAGGTCTGGTAAGCTGGGCTCCAAACAGTGCAAGTGCTCTGACCGGGCAGGCATGACCGGTACAGGTCACCCTCTAACGCATCATAAACCACCTGTACGTCAAGATCGAACGGGGCGATACCTTGCTTAATGGCCTCCTCAACCACGACGTTCGCGATATAGGTGTTGTCGACGTCCGCCCCCTGGAGGCGCATAAGCTCATCCATGAAGGAGCGGAGCTCGTTCGGGTCAAGGTTTCGAACCTCGTCGTTGATATCGACAGCCTCCTCGTCGGTGACCTCGAGCTCGAGATAGCGCCAGGAGAGATCCAACACATAAGTGTTGTTGCTGGTCTCGATGTTGGATTCGATCTCATCATTAATAGTTGTCTGCACACTGCAAGCGGTCACCAAAAGAGCCAGGGAGAGAAAAAGATAGTTTTTATTAAAGAGAGTTTCCTTATTTATTCAAGCACAGTTTATCTATGCGCGGGTAAACATAACAATAACTGCTCATCGAGTCAAGCTTGAACAGAATATCTTGTGATGATAGTGTGATCATACTAAGAATAAATTATATTAAAAAACAAACATACGCCATTTTTGCGATATTGGGTTCAGCTATTTGGTTATTTAGCGAAATTTTTATCCTTCTAACAATCAATGAGGGAATCGAAGTATCAAACCTAGCCTTAATAGGAATTGTATATTTTTTTGGAATGATTTCGTTATATATTGGCGCCCCCTTGAGCTTTCTAGTAGGGAAAATTGTTTCTATATTCGGAGCCAACCCTTACGCGGTTTACCCAACTCTTTACCCGCTACTAAATACTCTCTCTGTTTTGATTTTAGTTTTTGTAGGGTTAAAAATCTATAGTCGATACAAAAAATCATAGAAAGTAATAAAATCGCCTATATACTAGGTGAGCGAGGTGAGATTGACATAGTAGTTCTATTTACTAGAATTAAAGATGAAGATCCCGTTTGGTACCAGAATTGAATATAATCTTTAGTTCTTTCTACATTTTTACCGTCCTTTTTTTTCGGATGAGCCCTATTCTTATTCTGATAAAGTCGTTGACTTTCAGGTCTCTTCATTTGCTTTTATAGGAAAACTTTCATATCTGGCTTGTAAAATAGTCGACGTCCGCCAACTCTAGTGCAGCCGATCATTCCGCTTTGAAGCATTTGACTGACTCGTTGCTCGGTTGTGCCGAACAATTCAGCGACCTCTGACCCCAGTATGTAAAAAAAAGAACATAATTGTTCTTTTTTTCTGTAAACATTTATTTTGACTACCTCTGAAACAAAACCGTGAAATAGCTCGTTGTAGAGTGAATATCTTCATTTAAGATAATTGCCGAGTTTGAATGATCCAGTTGAATTTGATCATTAGCTCCAAGAATATCCATTACCGACAGAAGTGTAATTATTGAAGGTGGTGAATCTAAATAATCACTATTCATTTCTGAAAGTTGGCCATAGTCTTTTTTGAGCATGGCGTCGTACGTTATCTCATCATTAATATTCGCCTGTTCAAGATTCAAATAATGCGAAAAATCAACGGATGCGATAATCAGAGTATTTTCCCTGGCAAGGACCTGCGCAAGCTGTGCAGATTCTGAAATACCGTGCCTTGAACTGAGAATAATTGAGACAACCTCCGCCTTCGGAAAATATTCCTGCACATAAGGCAGTAATACTCTAACTGAATACTCCTCAAACATCACAGAATCGTCCACAGACATATATCCTTCTCTAACAAGCTGTTTTCCAAGGCTGGTACTGAGCGTATCACTATTTATGATCGCATCAGTATTGCCAAGTTCATAGTGATTCGGGCCGATTAAGATAATCGTTGCAGGATCTGCATTCTGCCTCATTTTCTGAAATGCCTCTTCGATCAAACCTTCTGCAAGATCGTGGTGAGGCACAATAGCACCCACCACGATTTTACTTTCGGCTCTACTTTCACTATTCAGATTTTGTTTTGTTTTCTCTATCCTGACTACCACCATAAGTAGCAAAACAGCTAAAACAAAGACAATTAATTTCTTCACACTATTTTACAGTTATCTCTAGCGCGTCAGAAAAGCTCTGAATGCTAGGAACTTTCATTGAATTAATCATGATCGGTTCAACTGTATAAGTTCCCGGATTTGTAACTCTAACGTAATACTTGAAGTAATCACGGCTAGCGTTGTAGCTACTAGAATCTGCAGTGAACTTAATTCTTTGACCATCAATTTGGTAAGGATATCGAATTGCTCCCTTTGTTGTATTATCACTATATCTATATGGTCTTGAGATAATGCTCATACCGCTTGGAAGAACGTCGGTGATCTGATATTCACCTTCAACGGCATTTTCGATGAATTTAGGGTAAACTCGTACCTCAACAATTCCCCCTTCTTTAAAGGCATTTGTCTCTACCCCGTCCACGAAATACTTCCTATCTACATCCACATGACTATCATCTATTGAAACATCTTTTAGCGGGACTTCATAGTGACTTGTTACACCAAGATTTCCTTTAATGTCTAGTAACCGTATTGTGCGTCGCTGTTCCGGAGAAACGCTAATCGTGTGGGTTGAGCCTTTTTCAAGCTCTACGGTTTCTGTTTTACCATTTACCTCAACCTTAAAGCTCACTGCTCCAGGAACTAGAGTTGGTAGAGTTTTTCCAATAAAGATCGCTCTTTCTAGACTAACAAGTCGCTCGTTTGATCTTGCAGTTGCAACATAATTCCATAAAGAATCTTTATGCTCAGCCTGTAATCCAGCTGCCAGCATTGAAGCTAGTGCCGAAGCTTCAAGAGTCTTATCTTTGTCATCCTCAACGTTAATTCGGATATAGTCTTCATAAGCCTCGCCATTTTCTGCCATGACTTCAGCATATAATGTTCTTGCATTTTCTTTATCACCAATTTCCTCTAGCGCAAGCGCAATATAAAGTTTTTCTGTAACTGAAAGATCTTTGATTGCAGCCATATTTTGGATCTTCACAAGCACTGGCTCGTTAAGTCCTGCTAATCCCCAAAGTGCCGTAGCAATTTCATCCGTATTCGATTTTTTATTTGCTACAACGTTATAGAAATAGCTCGCAAGCGCTTCTTTATCAACGTATTTTGCCCCAGCTACTGCTACTTTGGCGCTTAGCACAAGTTCACTGTCAGAATATGGTAGAAGTGAAATACCGCCGCCCTGTTGATACAGTGACATATCTACTACATCACCAGTTTTAGGTTCTGCGAAATATGAATCAAGAAGATCCTGCCCGATTTGTCTGCTTAATTTTTGATCAACTCTATCTCCATATCCCCATTTTAGTGAACGTAAACTGTTGTACAAACGTCCCTGATTTTCGTCAGAAAAGACAACTGTTGTGCGACCATCTTCCGCTCCGTCTACAATCAGATCCTCACTACCAACAGCGAACTTTTGAATAGTTTCCATTAATCTTGATTCTACAACTGAAACTCTGAGTCGTAATGCGTCATTATAATCATAAGTTGAAGCTCCAAATGTAATACTATGCTCACCAAGTTTATCCGTAAGACTTGGTAGATCAAAGTATGTTGATTTGAAAGCTTTTCCATCCTTCGTCTCTTCAAGACCCAATGAATCTGACAACACGTTAAACGAGACAGTATCACCAGTTAAAAGTGCCTTACCAAAAGCTCTTACAGCAAAACTTGGCTTATCTGTGGTTAGATATTCGTCTGCAATAACCACATTAGCAAATATTGGTTTGGTAACTGGTAATTTAGTTACATCAAAACCTGCTTTGATGTCGCTTGAAATTGCCTGAGTTGTAATTCGCCAGGATGTAATATTGTCTGGCAAAGTGAAAGTAATTTCACCATTTCCGTTTTGATCTGTTTCCAAAGTTTTGAAGACAGCTGCATCCAAGAATGTTTCGCGAACACTTCCATCACCACCCTTGTCGTTATGAACATAAATATCGTTTGCAAGATAAGTGTGATATGTCTCCACATGGAAGTTGTATACGTAAACCGGTTCATGTTTCCATTCGATTGAATCAATTCTCACCGGAAATCCTTCAGAGTTGATTAAAATATCTCCAACTTCAGCGTTTCCAATCACTTGCCAACCGCCGTTCATATAAACTTTGTGAACCGGAGTTACTTTAAGTGATCCGTTGATAATCATATATTCAGAAACATAGTGCTCAAAAGTTTCAAGAACTCGGCCTGGAACTAGTGTATTTGATTTTTCACTAAGTCTTGTGAGAATCATATCGCCAGCCTCTATATTCTCAATATTTTTCTTTGAGCCGTCTGCCATCGTGATCTGTGTTTCTCCTAAGAAGCAACCACCACCCTCGGCTCCACCCGGAATCGTTAATAATCCAGAATACTTATGAGAGAATGAATCGATTATTTCACCTCCTGGAACTGAAGCGTAAAGATTATCTAAGGTATTAACAGATTCGTTTGAAACCGCGTAATAAGCTTCGTCGACTACATTTACGTTTACGTTAGCTTTTTTCCCCGCGCCATTTTTATCTACAACTTTTACATTCAGTTTAACCTCTTCGCCCGGTAAATATTCTATTTTTTCAGTTTTTACCTGAATATTTAGTTCGCTATCCGCAGTATCTAGTTTCGCACCGCTGTAATTGAATTGGTTGCCTGCAATTTTGTATGTTTGTCCATCAAAATATACAGCCTTTAGCACAACGTTAGGTGCGTGTTTTTGTTCGAAGGTAAACGAATAATCTGCCGAAGAATCAACTTCGTAGGCCCGCAAACCTCTTTGAAGCTGATAGTATAAGAATTTATTTTCACCATCTTGAACTCGTTCCTCATTATTTTGTAGCTCAAACTTTGCAAGATCGCCTAGTTTATAGGTCATATCTTTATCAAAGTTTTTTAAGAAGTAATAATCACTACTGTATGCAGATCGATATTCAATTGGTGCGTATGCATAAGATGTAGCTTTGTTCATTCTGCCCTCGGCATCGACTACACTGATATTTACTTTGTAACTTTTATCCTGTGTAATTGGGAAATTGTAGTGGTATTCACCGTTACTATCCGAGGTACCACTGAAATTTCCGATCTTATTTTCAATTTTATTATATCTATAGGTTTTTCTAACAATTTTATTGATAAAATCGTAATATTCACCAGTTTCAACCCTATTGTATGTGATTTCGATAATGTCTCCTTCAATCCGCAAATCAGAAACAAGTTCGCCTTCACCACCTGCAAGATCAACGGACCTAACTGTCGCGTTAACTAAAGCAGTTCCGTTATTCCTGATTACCTCCTGATCAATGACGGCGTTTGCATTGTAAACATTTACGCGTGAGTATTCATTAATTTCTGCAACTTCTGAATTAACTGGACTAACAGATAGAGTCACACTGTTAACCAGGGGACAGTATGAGCTAGTTAAATTACAGGTTGAGATAACAGGAGTGTATGAAACACTCATCTTTCCGAACTCATCTGTTTTCAGTACCTTATCTACTGCTGATTTTGAAGTTCCAGAAACACGAACTTTAAATTCTGTATCTGGTAGTGGTGTTCCCTCAAAAAAGTTTGCAGAAATATCAAACTTTACATCTTCGCCAGCAAACATAGCAGCCTTCGCTGGTTGAATATCGATACTATAAGCGGGTTTCGTGTAAGTTTGAACGTTGATATAACTACTCTGGATCAAATTGTCACCAACGAAAAATTGAAGGTCGTAGTAGCCAGGTGTTGTATTCTCGAGATTAATCGAACCTTCGAAAATTCCATTATTCAAGATTATTTCCTGTTCCTGCAAAACAACATAATTGTTATAAAAATCCCTATAACCATTACTTACGAGTTTCACGTGAACTGAATCTGTAGCTTTTAAATCACGATTCTTTACAAATCCCCAATATTTTATTTGATCGCCAGGGTGGTACAATGATCTGTCGGTATAAATATACTTCCAATAATCAGATGCAGAGGTCGATGTATTATTATAGTAATAACCATTAAAACGGTTAAGTACCATAATTAATTCATCATTTCCAGCTTTGATGCTCATGATTTTTTTAAACGCATCTTGGCTGTTAGCATCGATAAGCTTTTCAGTTGCAAAAGTTGCGATACCAGTACTATTTGTGGTTGCTGTTGTATTATTTTCAGTGAAAGTAAGCTTCGCAGAGACCGTTGGTTGATCTGATTTTACATTATTTACCCAAACAAGTGTGTCGGTTTCAGTTACCGTTGCGTAAGCTGAAAGATCCGTAACCTGAATAAATGCTTGTTTATCAAATCGGCTCGCTGACTTATTTTCGAGGACGTAAAAACCTTTTGGTAAAGACTCTGGCAAGACGAGAAAATGAATCCCGTTATTTACTTCACTAATTGTTTGTATTTCAAGAGTTGCGGTGAATATGCTAGACATTTTTGATGTATCTACCAAAAACGCAGATTTTTGGTAGACTGACCAGTCTGGCACTGACATTTTGTCTGAAAGATCTGAAATAAAATCAGTTGAATTGTTGTATGCGAAAATTTCAACTTCAACTTTTTTTGCTTCTTCGCCGTACGCATAAACTGGGATTGCAATAGTATCTTCAGTTGAATATTGAAGTTCATTTTCAATAAATGAGACCTTCTGGCGATCATGTTGATTGGCATTATGGGCGCTTGATAATGTTTCAAATTGAAACACGTAATCTTCACCTAGAGTATTTTGAGAACCAACAACATGTGAAGCTCCGCTAACCGTAACGGTGTACACTGTCCCTTCTGCCAATATTTGAGGTACAAAAACAACTGTTTGACCATGTGTTTCAAACCGACCATTCACTTTTGGTGAAATTGTAATGTGATTTTCTACATCTTCAACATTTTCGTGACTAAAAGTAACTTCAATCCCAGTTGAAAGTGGCACATTACTTGAGTTCTTTCCTGGTAGCGTGTGTTTTACTTTAAAACTGTCCTTCACTTGAAAAGCCCAAGAATAATCTCTTTCAAAAGAAGTTCCATTTTCTGCAATAAATGATGCTGAAATTTCAATATTATAAGTAGTATTGTTTTCAAGTGTCTTAATCGGTGTAACTTTAAAGGTGTGATCGTCGATTACCTCAAAAGTAAATTCAGCTCGTGGGCTAAGCGAAATATTTTCTTTTAGTATTTCTGAATCCAAAGCCCCTTTGCTGGTGATAATAAAGCTGGTGTCCGCCTCGACTCCGGTTGAATCACCGCTTACTGGTTCAATTTCGAAATTATCCTGCGCGTAAGCAGGATCAAGAATCAAACGAGAAAACTCGCCAAATGGGCTAGATGGATTATTCCTTACTCCTGGCCAGTATTGAAATGTTGTGGCCACAATTGCAACGATTAACAAGCTAGAAACACCAACAACAACTCGCTGGTGGTGAAAACTTGCGAAAAACGACATTATTTGCTTATTCATACTTTTTTCTGTTGAAGATGCTCTTTCGGTTCGTCTTGCCCGCAATATGTCCTGTTCTAGCTTTTCTTTGAAGTTAGAAGATGCGAGATGCGAATCCTGAGCATGCGTTATTAATTTATCTCTTACATTCAATAACGCACAAAGCTCAGGATCATTACAATCCTGCATTTGTTCCTTTGCCTTTAGAGCTTTTTCAAGCTTTTTTGCTTTTTTATTAAACATATTTGCTATATTCTTCCTTAAATCTTGTTAGTGCTCTGTGAACCTTCACACCAGCGTTATTTCCTGAAATTTGCAGAACGTTAGCGATTTCATCATTACTGAGCTCGCCAAAAAACTTTAATTGTATAATTTCTTGCTCTTTTTCCTTCAATCTACTCAATACTTCCCGGATTTTCACGTTTTCTATCGATCTATCTGTAAGCAGTTCCGGCGCAAGTTCACCTGACTCAAGATGATGTATTTCCTCAATATCAACCTCTATTCGCCGACCTTTTTTCCGATAATGATCAATAATCGTGTTCGTAGCGATACGATACAACCAAGCTTTAAACGAACCAGTGCCTTTTTTGTAGGTATCAAGCTTTGTAAAAGCTTTCATGAACGTTTGTGAAACTAAATCTTCTGTTGTTTGGCAGTGCCCGACCCTCTTTGCTGTATAGCCGTAAATTTTTTTAAAATAAAATTCATACAAAACACCAAAAGCTTCGTCGTTTACCCTTGCTCTTTCAACAAGTTCTTCTTCGTTTTCAAGCACACTTTGATTTATATTTTTCTCCTCCATAATCTTAAACGTATAAAAAGCTTTTTGATTACAATAGTATACCAGAATATTATGGAAGTAAGTTTATAACCATATTAAAATTAATGATTTAGAAAAGGCCACGTCCCGTGCCTAATTTTTGCGTAAATAAAAAATCACAGGCTTCAACCTGTGATTTTTAAATTATTTTGTTTCGTCTATCTGGACTGTGTTTTCGTCGATTGGTGGGATTACTATTTCCTGTTGTTTTGCTTGCTCAATCTGCGCCATTATTTCACTGTAAAGTGCTGACTGCATAACTAGAAGCTCACCATCTTTTGTAATTTTCAGCTCCTGATCTACCGAACCATCCGCTCCGTCTAGAACAAACTTTATGTCATAAAGACCATTCACTTCTTCAATACTTGTAAGAGTATACTTCTCAGCTCCAGCGGTACTGGCATCTACCAAACTAGCGATTCTTGTTGAAACTTCGTCCTGGCTTAGTACTTTCACATCTGAGCTTGGCATTTTAGCCTGAACTAGGAGAACCACAGCTACAACCGCGATTAAACTGCTAACTGCTGAGATGTTTTTCCAAAAATTTTGATTATTCTCCTTAACTGCCCGTGTTTCCATCTTTACTTCTTCAACGTTCTCTGTTTTTACTTCATCTGTCATATATTTATATTAGCTTATTAAAATCCTCTTAAAATCAATTTCTTAACATCCTCTACCCAATCTTTCATAAAGCCACCATAATCCGAACCTTCTAGCATGTTATGACCACTACATTAATCCCCGCCATTTGTGTTTCATATACCCCTACCCTGTGCATCTCTGCTTCCATACTGTTTATTGGGCTATTAATTAACGCCTGTATTATATAAAAAGCGATTTTATGCGTCAATCTTTCTTGACGAATACACAAAAATATGGTAAATAAAGGCCTCAATAGTTAGGGTTACTAATAGTTATGGATCAAGCAGAACTCCAAAATATAGCAAAACAAATATTTTCTACTATGCCAACTATGTTTCACGCTGTTATGCGAATGGCGCGTGAGGAAAATTTTGGTTTAGCGCCGAATCAGTTAAAAATCCTGAAGTTTCTGCAAGTTAATTCCGCTAAGCCTAATATGATTGCAAAAATGCTTCAGGTGAGCGCCCCGACGGTTTCTGGGGCAATTGAAACCTTAGTTCAAAAGGGTTTAGTTCATAGAGTACCATCTACAACTGACCGGCGGGTTATTAATTTACACTTAACGCAGGCAGGTGGTGATCTCCTTGAGTCAGCCGAAAATAAAATGATGATCGCCGTTTCAAAAAAACTTGGAGTGCTTTCTGACGAAAAATTAGTTGAGATCGCTGAGTCTATTCGACTTCTTGAGAAGGTTTTCAGAAAACCTGGTAGCTCAGGATCCGAACTTGAAAACGAGTGCATAAACTAAACTCACACCAAAATCAATATTCTAGATCAATTAATATGAAAAATTTCCTAAATTTACACTCAAAAATAATTATAGCTACTGGAGCACTTGCCGTTTTAGCTGTCATAATATTTTCGTTTCTGAATTCAGATAAATCTGTTGATGCAGAAACCGATGCGAGTAATAATCTTACAACCCTCAAAGTTGCTGATTATCAGTCAGCCGTAGACACCGTGTACTCAAGCGGTGAAGTGATTTCTGAAAATCAAGCTACGATTAGAAGCGAGGCCTCTTCGCCCATTGAAGACTTTTACATAGAAATCGGCGACCGGGTGCAGACTGGAGATTTACTGGTTGCTTTCAGGCACGATGATTTGAACGCACAATTAACCCAGGCCAATGCTGCAGTGACGCGAGCTAAAACCGCGCTTGAAGCTCAACAGATGGGAGCTAAAGAAGAGGACAAAGAAAAGGCCAGACTTGCAGTTGAGCAGGCTAAGCTTGGGTTAACGCAAGCGACTTTGAATTTGAATCAAATTAAATTAGCGCAAACTAGTTCTGAAAATGCTGTTAATGAGGGAATTCAACAATTGTACAAAACAAGTTTAAGTACGCTTGACGCAAGTGAGCAAACACTGGTCGATTCCTTGGCAACCATCTCGGATTTACAAGTTGATTATTTTAACTGTTCCTCTGATCAAATCTGCTACGTAATTGGCAAAGAAAAAGGCACAGCTATTAAAACCTACTTTGCTAAAGAAGGTGCTGATAAATGGAACGCAACTAGCGTTCGCGGGATAAACTCTGGCTACGCTGAGAAATTAGCTAATTTAAAAATAGCCGAAGCGCCAGACTGGATACTTCGTAGTGAAATTTTAGCTGCACAAATTGTAACTTTGAAACACATTCAAGCATCACTCACAGCAATTCAAGAAGGTTTTACCCAACCAGTCGCTAACCAAGCGTCTGCTAGCGCTCAAGCCAATACGGCCACAACTTTAGCTACAGTGAATGCTAAAATTAGTGTTCTTGAAAGTTTACAAACTTCGATAAACGAAGCTGAAGGTTTTGGTTTAGTTGGAGGTGAACCAAAATCTATCGATGACGCTAAACGTCAGGCCTACCTAGCTATTACTACCGCTGAAACAGCGGTAACAAACGCTACGGTAGCTGTACAGATGTCAGAGCAAACACTTGCTCAAATTGAAAATGGTCCGCGAGCTATTGATCTTCGACCTTTTGAAATTGGTGTGATTGAAGCCGAGGCAAATTATGCAAATGTTACATCTCAACTACGCCGAGTAATGGTACGTGCGCCTTTTGACGGTATTATTTCAAGTTTGTCTGGCAATGTTGGTGAGCTAGTTCCCGCTGGACAGCCACTTGTTACAATTGTTGAGCCGAATTTGATTGAAATTAAAGCTTACGTAAGTGACAAAGATCTTGGAAGTTTTGATCTGCATTCTTCGGTTAAAATTAATGGTAAGAACGACGGCGTGTTAACTTTTATTTCACCAAGTATTGATCCGCAAACTCGAAAAGTTGAGGTACATATAGCTGTTTTAGATGAGGCTTCGCTTCTGATTGGTCAATATGTTGATATTGAAATCGGAAGTACAAATAAAGAAAAAAGTAAATATTATTTACCGCTTGAGAGTGTAAAACAGTCTCAACTTGGTTCTGTGGTCTACCGTATAAATTCAGATAATTTAATGGAAGAAATTCCCGTTGTGACCGGTGACGTGATTGGAGAAACTATCGAGATTACAAGTGGGCTTAATATAGGCGACGAACTAGTTGTTAATGCTAGAACCGCCAAAGCTGGTAACAGGGTAAGCAAGTAAGTATGTGGAATTTTCTAGTTATACATCAAAAATTTACAATCATAATTATTCTCGCACTAACAATTGCGGGGCTTGTTTCCGTAAACCAGCTACCAAAAGAATCAGCTCCGGAGGTAAATATTCCGTTCATCATTGTCTCTACGCCATTTCCAGGCGCAAACGCTCTTGATGTTGAAAGTTTCGTTACCAACAAAATTGAGGACAATGTTTCTAGCATTGAGGGACTGAAAAATTTAACCTCAACTTCAGCACTTGGTATGTCGAGTGTAGCGCTTGAGTTTAATGTTGGAGTTGATATTGATAAAAAACTCACTGAAGTAAAGGATGCGACAGATATAGCTAAGCTTGAATTTCCAAGTGATGCCAAAGATCCGCTTGTTGCCAATGTTAACTTTAACGATACACCGATAAAAACTTACGCTTTGGCTGGCCCTTACAGCCGTGGTGAATTGCAACTTTTTGCTGAAGAATTAAAAAGTAAACTTGATCAATTGCCAAACGTAGACAGTATTAGTCTAAGCGGTGGCGATAGTGAGCAGGTGCAAATCCTGATTGAGCAGCGCAGACTTGATCAGTTCGAGCTTTCACTGAACCAAGTTGTGCGAGCTATTCAGTCAGCAAACAGCAATATTCCAATCGGAAGCATTGAGTCGAGCAATAGTGATATTTCTGTTCGTTTTGATGGCACAATCAATACTATTAACGACCTTAAAAGAATTCCGCTTAGCCTGAAAAATGGTGCGCCAATTTTTGTTTCCGATGTCGCTGAAGTTATTTACGGAACTGAAGATAAAACCTCGAGTTCATATTTAAGTACCGATAACAAAGTTTCAAACCCTGCCATATCAATCAGTATTGTGAAATCGCCAGGTGGAGATATTTTAAAGCTCGTTAAAAAAGCAGATGAAATAATCTATAGTTCAATTGGCACCACCCTACCAGAGGATCTTCAGGTAGAAGTTATTGACGACAGTGCCGAACAAATTAAAGCTGATCTAGGTAACCTAAGTATGAGTGGTCTTGAGACCACTCTGATCGTTACGCTTCTGATTTTCTTCACACTCGGTTGGCGCGAGGCAATTTTGACTTCACTTTCGATCCCGCTAACTTTCCTGATTACTTTTCTAACCCTGGATTTATTCGGCTACACTCTTAACTTTTTAACTCTATTCGCATTAATTCTGGCGCTAGGAATTTTAGTTGACGGTGTAATCGTGATCACGGAAGGTTTGCACTCAAATATCAACAAAGGCTTACCACCAACCAAGGCTGCACTTGCAACCATTGCTGAGTTTGAAAAACCACTTATTGCCGGTACCCTAACAACTATTTTTGCTTTCGTACCAATGCTTCTTACCTCTGGAATGATCGGACAGTTCATTAAATCAATCCCCGTAACTGTGAGTATCGTTCTCTTCTCCTCGCTCTTTATCGCGCTTGGCGTTATTCCAACACTAGGCACTTCCCTACTTGGATTGAAGACAAAACCTGGCAAATTTAAGACTCTAACAGATAAGCTTGAGAGTTTTAGAGAAAATTCTATTTTTTATCTACAAAATATTTACTCAGGGATAATTGATAAATTCCTGTACTCAAAACCCGCACGAAAAAGTCTTGCTATAATTTTGACTTTTGCTTTTGTGGGATCGCTCGCACTGCCAGCGCTTGGAATTTTGAAGGTTGATATGTTCCCAAGCAGTGATACTGAGCGCGTATACATTGATTTTTCCTTACCTCAAGGGACTGCACTTTTTGCAACTGAAAAAACAATGACTGAAGTTGAAAAATATTTGCATAATAAGTCTGAAATAAAATCTTATTTAATTAGCAGCGGAGCCGGTTCTTCGCTCGGTGGTGGTACTGGTTCAAATATCGGTTCGGTAAATATTAACCTTACTGAAGAGAGACGCGATAGCCGAAAGATTACCGCTGAAATTGAACGTGAAATTACGAGCCTGGTACCTGAAGCAACCATTTCCGTTGCGCAATTGAGCAGTGGTCCGCCTTCTGGCGCTCCGGTTGAGATTTCTATTGCTGGTCAAGATCTACAGACACTTGAACAAATTGCCGAAGAGTTCAAAAAAATTATTACTGAAATTCCAGGCACAAAATCCGTGACAACTTCGGTAGTGAATACTTCTGGAGAGTTTGTATACACCATTAACCGCGCAGTTGTAGCCAGATATGGGTTGTCGCCAACTGAAGTGGCGACAACTATGCGAACTGCTTTGTTTGGTAGCACTGTGGCAACTCTTAGTCTAAACGGTAACGACATTGATGTTGTAGCAACCTATAAACTAAGCGAAAATGACACTAAACGAAATGCGATTGAAATCGCAAAACTTTCGAGTATCACCATGCAAACGCAGTTTGGTGATATTCCAATTTCCACATTCCTAGATACGAATTTGAAACCAAGTCAGGCCTCAATTCCGCACAAGGATGGTGAACGAATTGTAACAGTCACTGCTGATGTTGAACTTGGTGTTGTGGCGCAGGATGTTTTTACTGAAGTTAAAAAAGAGATGGTAAAAATTGATATTCCCGGCAAATACACCGTAAAACTCGGTGGGCAAAATGATGACATCACGCAGTCGTTCACGGACATGGCTAAAGCTATGGTGCTCGGCATCTTTATGATCGCCGGACTGCTTGTTTTGCAGTTTAATTCATACAAACAACCACTCATCGTCCTCTCCAGTATTCCGCTCGCACTGATCGGGGTTTTACCCGGACTCGTGATTGTGAACCAGACGCTGTCGTTCCCGGGAGTCATTGGTGTAGTGGCACTTGCCGGAATTGTGGTGAATAACGGGATTATCCTAATTGACCGAATTAACGAAAATCGTCTCGCTGGCATGGAGATTCTAATTGCTGTAAAAGAATCAACCATGAGCAGATTAAGGCCAATTCTACTAACAACCATCACAACGGTAGCAGGCCTAGTCCCGCTAGTAATCAGTCAACCCGAATGGGCTTCCCTTGGTTACGCTATTATCTTCGGACTAATCTTCTCCACGGTTTCGACTTTGATTGTGGTACCGCTCCTTTACGCAGGGATTGAGAAACATAGAAAATAAAAATACCCCAGCTCTATAGCTGGGGTATTTTTTTACGAACCGTAAATCATTTTTGGTTTAGTAATTCAACAATGAGATTCTTCGCCATGAATCATGCCAGGCTCAGAATGACGGTTTAATTAGATTCTTCAATGTAATTCACGCCAGGCTCGGAATGACGGTTTGGTTCGTCGTCTAGCTTGTCCGGTTTGTCGATAAAAAACACAGCGAGCGGGAGACCGCATGGGGTCTCCCGTACACCTTGACCTTGATATAAGAATGGCCGCACACGGCCACACGTTTGTTAATATAACTCTGCAATCCCTGTGAGCATAAAATGCTCACAAACTAAGACTGAGTTGCAGATGCGACTAAGTCGCATCTGCAACTCAGTCTTAGTTAATGAATAAAAAAACTCCGTAATCAAAACAAATCAATACCCCAGGCTTAGCCTGGAGTTAATTGTGAAGTATAAAAACCGTTCAAATTCGTCGCATTTTTTCTTCTAGTTTAGTCTCGCAACGCTGTACATCACAGCCATCAAATCGCTCACAACCTAGCCCATCTTATTCAAACAAATTTTCAGCTATAGTACCCACCCTGGTGAGTACAAATTTATTTCCGTTCCATTTTATTTTTGCGTAAACATAACCCGACATATTATCGTAAGCCTTAATCTCGGTACCGAACTCTGGGATTTCAACAAGTGGAGAGAATGTAAGGTCTTCAAAATTTTCATCTGGATTCTCGTTCGCGTACTTAGTTTTTATAGCTAAAACTTCTTCAGTAGTTGGTTCTGTGTTTGGCCAAAGCTTCGCAGTTTGGTCTACCCACTTGCCATTTACCACTTCGAGCACATAAAGTGTTTGTTCGCAAATTGGTCCGCAACCGCTTCTCTCAACCACTACTAATTCGCGATCATCTACTAAAAATACCGCTACCGAGCCCATACCGTCCCAAGTTACTGGCCGGAAATTCAAATAATAGTTAGCTTCATCCAAAATATCAACCGAAGCCTTGCGCTCAACAGCCGGAAAACCTGTTAAATACTCGTCTGGGATATCTAAAAAGTAGTCCATTACTGAAGTGTGCACCTTGGCCATCACATCACTCAGCGCCTGTTCACCGGTTGGCGGAATGTCTATATTTATATTAATATTCTCGTTATTCTGAGTTTCTGTTGCTGTAATTACAGGTTCTACTGCTGGTTTTACAGGTTCTACTTGATTTTTCATGCACCCGCCACCAACTAGTAAAAGTATCGTTAATATTGCGAATTTATTCATACAAAATCATAATATCATTTCTTTTCAAAACGTCCATAAGTTGTTAAGCTAAAGGTCTATGAACGCCCTTGAAATTCAAAATCTACACAAAACCTACACCGATAAAAAAGGCGAAAAGATTGCAGTCGACGACGTGAATTTAACTGTGAAGCAGGGTGAATTTTTTGGCTTACTTGGCCAGAACGGCGCTGGAAAATCAACGATGATTAGTTGTATTACCGGGATTAACCAGTTCACTACAGGTTCGATTTTGGTTATGGGCCACGATATTGAAGTGGATTATCAGCAGGCTCGACTGGCTATTGGTCTCTCACCCCAGGATTTTAATGTTGATGTTTTTGCTAAAATTGAAAAAAGTATTGATCTTGTAGGTGGTTATTTCGGAATGTCAAAAGCTGATCGAAACACTAGAGCTCAAGAATTATTTGAACTATTTGATCTGGTTCAGTTTAAAGATAAACCGTTTCAGGCATTATCTGGCGGTTTTAAACGGCGGTATGTTTTGGCCCGCGCCCTGATGCACGATCCTGACGTCCTTATTCTTGATGAGCCAACTGCCGGTATCGATGTCGAGCAACGTCGGGCACTATGGAAATACTTGCAAGAACTCCACAAACAAGGAAAAACTATTATTCTAACCTCACACTATCTTGAAGAAGTTGAGCTACTTTGCGACCGCGTGGCGGTGATGAACCACGGTAAAATTATTGCCGATCTCACCAAAGCCGAGTTTACAAAAGGCGGAGCAAAGCTCGAGGATACTTATTTGAAATTAACTGAGAGCATTTAGTATGAATATCATTAGACTCAGTGCCGTTGCCAAGCGTGAAGTGCAACGCTTTATGCGAATACCGGTGCAGACAATTTTAGCACCGCTCATTTCAGCCGCCCTCTACATTCTAGTTTTCGGGATTATCCTGGGAAATCGTATCAATTTTCTAGAAAATATTAATTACATCGACTTTGTGTTTCCAGGAATCCTGATGATGCAACTTATCTTTGGCTCTTACAGCCAAAGCGCATTTTCGCTCTTCTTTCACCGCTCGACTAAAACTATTACCGAAATGCTGACTTCCCCACTGTCGTACTCCGAAATTGTGCTTGGTTACATTATCGGTGCCACAGCTCGAGCCCTAATTGTAAGCTCGGGCGTGTACGCAATCGCCATAATTTTTACCGACGCAACGCCAGCAAATATCCCATTTTTTATTTTCTACGTCCTCGTGGTTTCCGTCCTTTTTGCTTTGCTCGGTTTACTAATTGGGCTCTGGGCGGAAAAAATGGAGCAACTCAATATGCTCCAAACCTTCGTTCTGACACCACTCATTTATGTTGGTGGAGTGTTTAACAGTATCGATATGCTCCCTGAAAATATCCACTGGTTAGTAAAAATCAACCCTATTTTCTACATGGTCGACGGTATTAGATACTCTATGATCGGCTATTCAGAGAGTAATTTACTAAGCGGGGCGTTTTTTTTAACAGGAAGTGCGGTTATTTTATTCGCTTTAGTGATTTATTTGTTTAAGATCGGCTGGAAATTACGGAGTTAGAAGTTAGTAGAGGCTTTTGATTTTTTGATAAACGTGGGATAAAAATATAATCAGAATCAAAAATCGCTTCAGAGCTAGTCTTCACAGTGAACCAATAAAAATACCCTCGAGCCGTTCGAGGGTTTATTTTGGCCCAGCAAGCATTATGCTGTCACCTGACGTAATCACGAAGGTAACCACCCCACCGTTTATGAGAGCTACCTTGCAGTTAACCGTAACTGGTCCGCCGTCCACCGAGTAGTGATTGTCATCGGTGGTGATAATAATCCGACTAGACGGTTTACTAATGAGCTGACCTAGCGTAAACGGCGGCACGAGTCCAAACCACACGAATGGCCAAATTAGGCTAAGTGTCCGGTAGGTACCCCAGTAGGCCACAGAGCCAAACTGACCGTCGTGGATCTTACCGCGAAAAGGCCTTGCCTTTAGTGGCAGTTGCGGTACTGCACTTGCTAGCAGTCCAAGGTAACTCCTACTTGGAATACTACCTGAATCTATCTGTACATCGCCAAACGTCTGCGAAAGAACGCCATCTGAATCTTTGCCAACAGCAAAGGCCAAGAAGGCGACTTTCAGGATTTGACCGAAGATTGGCAGTCGACTCTTGTGATGACCGAGCTTTATCCAGCGGAAAAAGCCGTGAAGCAGACCACTACCAAAGACCGTGCAGTAAAGCACACTCTCCTCTTCGAGAATCTCTACCTTGAGCGGTCGCCAGAAAAATTCCTGAATCTCCACCTTATCTTCAAACAACAGTTTGATATTTTGCAGTGGATCGATGGATGAAAAACCAACATGAGTGGTCATAAGGCAGTCGTTACCACCCCCGAGCGGTACGAGTGTTGGTCGCTCATCAGTTGGTTGCGCCATCAGCCAGTTAAGCACTGTCCGAAATGTTCCACCGCCACCAACCACGTAGACTCGATGAACACCGAGCGTACCTAGACCGTTTAGCAGGTTTTGAGTACTCCGTTCGTTTGAGGTCAGTACAACCCGGACACTGTCCGGAACTATTCGCTCTATTTCCCTCACAAGTGAGGGATTATCCCGTAACTGGCTTGCTACGGTATTCAGAACTAAAAAGTCCATCTTCCCTCCCTTGAACTTAGTTTAACAGTAAGTTGAATTATTAATTTAGTCAATGTTAATTACATAAAAAAACACACCCTTGCTAAGGAGTGTGCTACAAGATGCAGATGACCTCTTCCGTATCTGAAACCCAAGCGATAAGTGGACCGCCATGTTCCACACCGCAATTTAACATCACACGATTAGGCCTTACAACCGGTCGGGGTAAAACCGCGTGACCTGTTACAAGACGTATCGAGGGATGGATATTGGTAGTGTCCGTCGCGTGCGCCGCAGAGAACACCTGCTCTGGCCCAATACTTCCCCACTCCTGCTGTTGCAGGAGAGATCGCTGAGACTGCCAGGTCGAACTCGAATTCAAACCAGCGTGAACTAAGACTAATTCATTACTCTCATAAAACCATGGAAGATTCTGCAAACACCGCTTGTGCCAAGTTGGCATTCTTTGAGCAAGTTCAAGAGCTACCTCTTGATAACCCTCTCGGCCTCTTGGTGTCTTTCGTATTCCATAGCTCATAAGAACACCATCTTCATAGTTCCTTGCCCATCTGTTAACCCAGTACTCCCAGTCCCCTGCATCTGACTGCAGAATTTTTAGAAGCACCAGGTCGTGATTACCGGCAATGGCAATATGGCCTAATTCAACCAGTGAACAAATAAACTCTAACGTAGCCCTGGATTCAGGACCACGATCAACATAGTCACCGAGAAAAGCCAGTCGACGACCATCAAGTAGCTGTAACTGGTTGAGCTTCTTAATCAGCCTTACCAACTGGTCCAAATGTCCGTGAACATCAGGAATGACTATCATCGGTAGAGGTTCTGTACCTGCCTCGCCAATGGTTATATTTCGAGTGTGCATCTTAGCCTCGTTTTTGAAAAAATACTTCCGAATTGGAAGTAAATTAACTTAGCCTAAAAACCACTTTTTGTCAAGAAAAAAGTGGTTTTTTACATTCAACAAACTAAACTACCAAGCGTTATCTAGAGTTGATTGAAGTGCTTCAATCAACTCCTCTTCTGTCTCAAAGCTCGTTGGTTTTACCAATCTATTTTTTACTTTTTGATCGTATATTTCTAACGTCAAAGGAGAAAATTTATAAATGGCTCCACCCTCATTTTCATCGCGTTTAAAAATAAGTGCATTATCATTATTTTCTATAACTTCACCAATAGTCATTATTCTTTCTTTAGTGCCGTCAAACCAAGTGATAACGGTTGGTGATATTCTCACGTTTATAGCATAAAGGACCGTATTGTCCTCAGTTGATTCGACATAATAAATATATGTCGGTGTCTTTTCTTTATTTTCCATAGGTTCTCTTGATGATTCAATAGATTTCATAAGATTACTTGGTCTCAAACTTTTAGTGCAACTAAATTATTAAATATTTCATCTGGTTTGTAATATTCAAGAACTGCTCTTGGGCGGTCGTTTAGTTCGCGT
>PFWT01000017.1 GCA_002791275.1 Candidatus Uhrbacteria bacterium CG_4_9_14_3_um_filter_41_35
TGAAATCTTTAGTGAATGTTATAGATTTTTCCGAACAGGCTGAAACATTTATATTTTTAAGCAATTCGTCAATTTGTTCTTTTGTGAATATTCTTTTATTCATATATGACTATATTAGCAGATATTAAAAAGTGAACACTTTCGTGTCCACTTTTTGGGGTACGGATCATTAAGCCTGTTTTATCTCTTCAAAACTTTCAAATAAACCTCACTCGGAATGCTGACTTTTCCTTTACCCATCGCCATTAAGCGTTTCTTTCCCTTCTTTTGTTTTTCGAGCACCTTCTTTTTTCGGGTAGCGTCTCCGCCGTACAGTCCAGCAGTAACATCCTTTCGCATTGCCGAAATTCGGTCTCCAGCTACAATCTTTCCACCAATCATGGCCTGAAGTTTGATCACGAACTGCGCTCTTGGGATTGATTCTTTTAGCGCGTGAATAATCGCTTTTCCAGCTCGATGAGCGTCATCGCGATATACAAAGGTTGCAAACGCATCTACCGCATCTTCAGCTACGAAGATATTCATTCTGACCACATCAGCGATGCGATACTCGAATACTTCATAGTTCATAGAGGCAAACCCGGAAGTAATTGATTTTAACCGATCGTAGAAATCTACGATAATCTGGGAAAGTGGGATTTCGTAGTGAATAATCGCCCGCCCCTCGCTTAAAAACTCCGTTGTTAAGTAAGTTCCACGTCGATCCTGCACAAAGCTCATTACGTTTCCGATGTAATCGGTCGGCGTAATAATATCAACCTTCGCCCAAGGCTCTTCGATCTTGTCGATATGACCAGGATCTGGCAGTGACAGTGCACTTTTCACAATCACCGGTTCCACCTGCCCCATTTTGTAAACATGGTAAGCCACCGACGGTACTGTAACAATCAGACTAATGCCATATTCTCGTTCAAGACGCTCTTTCAGGATTTCTAAGTGCAACATTCCCAAAAGACCGCACCGAAAACCATAACCCAAGGCTGGCGACTGTTCTGGCTCAAACTGCAAAGCAGCGTCGTTTAACTTGAGTCGCTCCATTGCTTCGCGCAAGGCTTTGTAATCGTCCCCCTCCTCTGGGAAAATTCCAGCGTAAACCATTGGCCGAACTTCTTTATAACCGCCGAGTGAAGCCGTATTTTCCTTTTCTAGTGTCATGGTATCTCCAACTCTACAAGCGTTAATATCCTTAAAGCCGGTAATCACTGAACCAATTTGCCCAGCGGCAAGATCCTCAGTTGAAGTAAACTGTGGCGTAAGCGCACCTACATCTAAAATTTCAGCACTCGCCTTACTTGCCACCATTTTCATTTTGTCTCGTTTCTTAAGCTTACCATCGAAAACTCGAACATAAGCCACCACTCCCTTGTAGTCATCGTAATGAGAATCAAAGACCAAAGCACGGGTTACACCAGAATCTGAACTAGTTGGCGCTGGCACACGGTCCACGACCGCGTCTAAAATTGCCTCAACGTTCTTTCCCGTCTTCGCTGAAACGCAGATAATCTCCGCCGGATCACAACCAATTAGCTTCACAATTTCGGCTGTTCGGGTTGGAACGTCGGCCGCCGGTAAATCGATCTTGTTTAGAACCGGGATGATTTCCAGGTTCTGATCCAAGGCTAAATACAGGTTCGCAATAGTTTGCGCCTGCACCCCCTGAGTTGCGTCAACGAGCAGCACCGCCCCTTCAACCGCTGCGAGCGAGCGCGAAACTTCGTAGGTAAAATCTACGTGCCCAGGCGTGTCGATGAGGTTCAAAGTGTACTCTTCGCCATCCTTTTTATACTGCATCCGCACCGGCGCTAGCTTAATTGTAATTCCGCGTTCCCGTTCAATATCCATGGAATCAAGGTGCTGAGAAGTCATGTTCCGCGACTCCACTGTACCGGTTTTTTCAAGTAAACGATCAGCAAGCGTAGACTTACCGTGGTCGATATGGGCAATAATACAAAAGTTTCGAATTTTATCTTGTGGGGTCATAATGGTAATAAACTACCTCAAATCCTACTTTCTGTCGACTACTCCGCCTTTTCAATAATCGCCGAACCGATCAGCTCATTTTCAACATATAAAGCTACAAACTGCCCTGGTGCCACTGCTCGTTGTTTTTCGGCGAATTTCACTGTTAGTTTATTGCTTTCAATTTTATATGTACAGTCCTGCAGTGGTTGACGGTAACGAATTCGACAGCTGATTTTTTGACCGCTATATTTTTTTAAATTTCCCAAAACCGTTTCCGTAATTTCAACCGCCGTGAGTTCTGAAGCGAACAAGCGGTCGTCCTCATCCCCCCTTGCAACAATGAGTCGATTATTCTTTGCATCGCGCTCAACAATAAAATAAGGCGTTCCGCCACCAATACCAAGCCCCTGGCGCTGACCAATTGTGTAGTAGGCGTGGCCCTTATGTTTACCAATTACCTCGCCGTCCGTAGTTATGATCTCACCCTCTTGTTCCGGGATCCGCTCCTTTAAAAAATCCACCATATCCACTTTCCCCACAAAGCAAATTCCCTGGCTATCCTTTTTATCCGCCACCACCAAATTATGTTTCGTGGCAATGCGCCTGACTTCCGGCTTTTCGATCTCGCCAATTGGGAACATCACCTTTTTTAGTTGATCTTGCGAAAGACGACATAAAAAATAAGACTGATCCTTATTCTTATCGTCCCCAGCCAACAAGTGAACCGTGCCGTCCGCATCGGTTTTTGACCGTGCGTAGTGGCCAGTTGCCACAAAATCACAACCAAGCTTCTCCGCCTCCCGCATCAAAAAACCGAACTTCATATATTTATTACACAGCACGTCCGGATTCGGTGTCCGCCCAGCTACATACTCCTCAATCATATATTCGTACACATTAGCCCGGTACTCCGCCTCAAAATCAAACTCGAAAAAATCAATCCCTAACTGCGCCGCCACTCGCATCGCGTCCCGCTTATCCGCCCGCCAATCACAATCGTCCCAGTTCTTCATAAAGGCACCGGCCACCTCGTAACCCTGCTCAACTAAAAGCACAGCAGCGACCGAAGAGTCAACGCCTCCACTCATACCAAGTAAGACTTTGGGTTTGTTCATAAGGAAGATAATATAACAGAAACAATGGCTTTAATCAAGTCAGGGGGATTATAGCAAATATGTGAAGCTGAACACTGACTATACAAAACAAAATACTCGTTGGTATGATCTGAACCCCAAAAAGTGGACACTTTCGTGTCCACTTTTTGGGGTACGGATCAAGTGTTAACCTTTTTAATGTTAGTACAAATCATTATAATCTGGATCGCCAGGCTCAGAAAAAACATCTTCTTGTCCTTCAACGTATGGAGCTCGCCCACGGTGAGCTAGTGTTGGATCTAATGGGACTGTCCAATCATATTGTCCGTCAGATTCTACACGTTTTGGTGCAAGTGTAATTGATGCGCCATTAAATGGTAGATTCTCTATTTTTCCAATTTCGTTATATTCACCTATATATTCATGACCATTATGCTCTGTCAATATTTCTCTACCATTAAAAAATCTAGCTGCAAATCTATACGATCCTTCCTTTCCAAAATCTACCGCAAGATAATCTTTATTTCCATAAATAGTTCTTCCTGACCCCGTAGAAGCTTCGAATTTTAGGATTCTTTCGGGATTTTTTATTGCATCTCTATATTGCTTTTCATCTTCATCCTGCAAATTATCTTGCAATGTGTCTTGCAAAATATCTTTTATACTTTTTCCTTTATTTTTTTGCGCAAGTTCATCCCATGTTAAGGATGATCCGTCTCTTGTTCCATATCTTCTTAGATTGTCATATTCTTCATATGTTATTTTTCCAATCCTCAGTTTTTTATTAAGATCCTGGATTTTATCAAATTCTGTACTATCAATTCTACAAATACCAGCATCTCCATCAACTCCTAAGTTTATAAGAAACCCTGTACCATCTTCCAAAACAAGCATTTGATATTGTCGTGTCCTCATGCTCTCAACGAAAAATCTTAATAATTCAGGGTTTTTATTTGGAAATTGAGCACTTTTTATTGGCCTAAACTCAATTTCAGGATTCTCTCTATTTTTATATCTTTTCTCTGAAAAATGCCTATTAATATATCTTTCAACGTCTTTTCCATGTAATGTTATATCTTTGTAAAAATCACGACTAAATTCAATAGCTTCGGATGAATTATATTCTCGTTCATTGTCAATCTCCCTTTCCTCTACATCAACCAAGTTCTCTTCTACGACTCGTCTATTACCCTCACCTCGGCCTTTATTTCTAAAACCTCGCATATAACTTTTTTATTTATTATGCTCATAATTATATATATATGCGTTAATGAAAAATGGCGTTGTGGATAAGAAACAAAAAAACCCCCACTTAAAAGTGGCGGTCTTTTGGTTCCCGGACAGGGATTCGAACCCCGATTATCTGGACCAAAACCAGACGTCCTGCCTTTAGACGATCCGGGAATAATTGCATGAGAGTTTTTATAAAACTCTATAATACTAACTCACTATGCCAAGATAATATTCTATTTTGCGGTTTTCGTCAATGATTACAAAATAACGTGTTATAATATGGAAAAATATAAACGTATGGAGGACCATTCAAAGATAAAATGGAGTCAAATTGACGATAATATATATATTGGCACCAATCAATGTTGTCAGATACATTTCGATAAAGAACTGCTTTTGCAGGGTATTACCACAGACATCTCGCTCGAAGATGTTAAAATCGACTCACCTTTTGGTGTTGAATCCTACTTGTGGCTACCAACCAAAGATCACACCGCCTCAAGTCAAGATCAACTTAGGCTTGGTGTTGCGCACCTGACCCAGCTTATTAATGTTGGTCGTAAAGTTTACGTGCACTGCCGAAACGGGCACGGACGCGCACCAACTTTAGTGGCTGCCTATTACATTTCAACAGGTCTCAGTGTCGAAGAGGCCACGAACAAAATTAAAAACAAACGCGAGGAAGTTCACCTAAACGATGAACAAATAGAAGCCTTGGAATTATTCGCAGAAAATATTTAACACTAATATGCATATCTACTTTATTGGCGTCACTGCCGACGTGATCGGAAAAGTGTTGGTTGTTTTAGTCACACTTCGAATTCACGTAAAACATTTTAAAGTCCACCGAGTTAATCAAAAAGATGTGCGACTTGATGTTGCCCTAACTCTACTCGGTCTATTTCTTATACTTCTAGGCTACGCCCTCAGAATTCCGCAAGACATCAGTATTGTTTATTAGAATCCTTAGCCTAAAAACAACTCCTGTCTTATACAGGAGTTGTTTTATGCAAGTTATAATTCAACAGTAAGATTGTTCGCCGTGATTCACACTTAGCTCTGAATAACGGTTTTGCTTATTGTATTATAATAAATCGCCCCACACTCATTCCGTCATCCTGAAGCGAGCGCCAGGTTACGCTGAAGGATTTCCTTCGTTTTGTGCTGAATCGGCATTTACTGGTGATCCAGCAATGAGATTCTTCGCCGTGGTTCACGCCAGGCTCAGAATGACGGGGTTTGTGATTTTCTTCGCCGTGATTCACGCCAGGTTTTGAATGACGGGGTTTGTGATTTTTTATACCGTTATTTTGATTAGTTGTCCCTCAACTATACCGTCATCCTGAAGCAAGCGACGATTCACGCTGAAGGATCTCCTTCGTTTTGTGCTGAATCGGCATTTGCTGGTGATTCGGTAATGAGATTCTTCGCCGTGGTTCACGCCAGGCTCAGAATGACGAGATGATGAGATTCATCAGCGTAATTACCGTTTGGCTATAAATGACGTTTTTGGTTTAATTTTATATTCTTCTTAATCCTGAATTGAACCGCCAAAAGCATTGGCTAAGTCCTGAAGTTCTTTTTCTTCCTTATTTTCAATAAAGAACGCTGAACAAACCACACTCGACTGCATTACTTCGTTTACTGCTTCCGAAATAATGTTTAGATTTTTTTGATTATTAATTGTTTCAAAGTGGAAAGATGTAGTAAATCCAATCACCAAATTATCCCCTTCTAAACGAAGTGGTTTAGCGCTCAGTAAAGCTAGTGGAATGGCTACATTTCTTTTACCAACAGCCTCGCAACATCGCCCCCATTTCGCTTGCACATTTTCAAGAGAAAATGGCAAAGCAGTTCCTGTTTCACTGGCAGAGGGCGCACTTTCGCTGTTGTCCTCTGGCGCTTTCTTTACTTCCACCGCCTCTTTCACAATCTCAACTTTTGACTCACTTTCTTTTAGCACTGCTTGTTGAGGTGTTTCTACAGTTGGCGCTTGTACCTTTTGGACTACCTGAACTGGTTCTTTAGTCATTGCCGGAGTTAGCACCTCTACTTTTTTTGCAGTCGGCGCTGTAAAACCAACGCCAATATACTCTATAAAACAAATTTCTAAGGGTAATTGTGGTAAAGCGTCCGGTGGAGCTTTGATCTTTGCAAGCAGTAACATATCAACCAATTTTCGTGCTCCTTGCGCTCCTATCAGCTCAATCATTTTTCGAATCTGCTCCATGGTTTCTTTGTCGTAATGATCGTGATATGGGCCGTCGAGTGCCAGTAGCATAATCGTCCGCACAAAATCAATTAGTTCATTGTGGAGATTCTTAATCGATCCACCCTGATCCACGAATTTGTTGAGTTCATTAAGAACAATCCTTGAATCCTTTCGACAAACTGCGTCAACTATATTGGTAACAACTGAAATGTTGGTGACTGGCAAGATTATAGATGCTTCTCGCATACCAATCTCTTTTTCGCCCAGCGCTAAAATCTGACCAAACAAACTTTCAGCATCTCTTAAACAGCCCTCTGACAAATGTGCAATCGCCCTTAGAACTTCGAGCTCAACCTTTACTTCTTCTTGCACGCAAATCCCCTCAAGCCGTTTAACTATTTCTGATGTTGGGATACGTTTAAAATCAAAACGCTGACATCTTGAAAGAATAGTTTGCGGAATTTTATGAATTTCTGTTGTCGCCAAAATAAACATGGCGTGCGCTGGTGGTTCTTCGAGTGTTTTTAAAAGCGCATTAAACGATGACGAAGACAGCATATGTACCTCGTCAATTATAAACACTTTAAACTTACTCTTAGCTGGCGCAAATCGAATAGACTCAATAATATTTTCGCGAACATTATCAACCCCGGTCTGGCTCGCAGCGTCAACTTCGATCACATCAATTGCCCTACCTGCCGAGAGTTCCAGACAGTTAGAACATTTATTACAAGGCTCTGTCTCGCCAGACTTGCGGTTTTCGCAGTTAAGCGTTTTGGCTAGTAATCGAGCGATAGTTGTCTTCCCTACCCCTCTTGGCCCAGCAAAAATGTAGGCGTGTGAAGTGGTGTTATTAGCAATCTGGTTCTGAATCGTAATTTTAATATGATTCTGATTGGTAACGTCAGCAAAAGTCGATGGTCGGTATTTTCGGTAAATAACTCCTTTCATAGTGTTCACATCTTAACACAGGTCACGCTCTCTGGAAACATAAAACTAGAGACCGAAGCCAAACTTTTAGGCAACGTAGCTCTAGTTTTATTCTTGGCTTTTTTTAGCCAAATTTTTATTATAACTTGCTAGCTAGTCCCTGTGGTTTTGCTAAACCATAGCCTGACCTAATCGCAATCTCTCGCTCTACGATATTTTTTGGTCGTCCGTAGGTTAGTCTTGAAATTTCCCGCAGAGATTTCATTAGTTCCGGATTTGATTTTTCTGCCACACCACCCTTCAACGTAAACGGCTTTACCTGCGCATTGCCGGCGATCATTTTTACGTTCCAGGTAAAGGAGTCTGTGTTCATTAGATCATAGGCCGAAAACGTTGGTTCGTAAATCTTGGCCAGGGTTTCTGTATCTTCAGGACCAACACGCGCCACAAACGTATTTCCTACGTTTCCAAGCACCGCATTAAGCGTTTCTGGGCCCTTTTCCGAAAGCTGAGCTAAGTACTGGTGAGCCATAATCATATTCAAACGATATTTTCGCGCCTCAGATAAGATTGTAGCAATCGATGGTGTAATGTAGTTCTGGAACTCGTCAATGTACACGTAAAAATCTTTTCGTTTGTCTTCATCCATATCCGCTCGACCAAAAGCAGCCATCTGTAATTTTGAGACAATAATAAGTCCGAGCAGGTTTGAGTTCACATCACCAGTTTTACCTTTTGCTAGGTTAATAAGCAAAATCTTGCCTGTATCCATAATCTCCCGGAAGTTGAAGGCAGATTTTGGCTGACCAATAATGTTTCGCATCATCTCATTTTCTACGAATCGACCAACCTTTGAAACAAGGTAACCACTCATTTCCGACTTATGGTAGTCACTCATATTTGCCACCTCATCCTCCCAAAAACTGCGAACTGTTGGGTCGGTAACCTTCGCGAGCCACTTTTTCTGAAAGGCCTCATCCGTAACCATCTTCGGAATTTCAGCGAGCGTCCCTGGGTTTTCCATATCAGACATTAAAGTCAGCATGTAGTTACGCATACTGTGCTCAAACATCGGCCCAATCATTTCTGGCGGGAAAAGCATCATGAAAATCGAGATCATATCCTGCACGGCAAAATCCCGATCCGCAGCGCTCGGCGCCTCAAGCATATTCAAGCCCATTGGTCTTTCAGTATCAGACGGATTAAAATAAACTACGTCATCGATTCTATGTTTTGGAATCGTGCCCATCACCATATCCGACAAATCGCCATGCGGATCCATCACACAAACACCTTCCCCATTTTTAATGTCCTGGTTGATCATATACCGCATAAGCCAAGACTTTCCAGACCCAGTCTTACCAATAATATACATATGACGCCTGCGGTCCTCCCGGTTCATATAAATATCCCGAGTCACACCTCGATAAGTGTTGGTACCGATATGGAGATCACCAGAACTTGGCGCCTCAGGTGGCGCCGGAGCAATTCTTGCAAGCATCCAGCGAATATTAGGTGTTTCAGTTGTTGCGCCTGGTAAATGAAAAATACTTGCTAGCTCCTCAGTGTTTAAAATCAGGCTGTAACGATCATCAAATAATCGGTAAATAAAACCATCTGTAAGCTTCTTTAGCTTCTTTGGAATACTTTTCTCAAAAGCATTGCCGAATTCATAAATATTAAACTGACTGTAGGCCTGAAGTACGTGATTTAAATTCATTTGTGCATCTGTTGCAGTTTTTGCAGACGACACTAAACGAATATTAACCTCCATCCCGGCTTTGCTAATTTTCTGCTCAATTCTCTGCATCATTTGTTGCTCAGCCTGAGTGAGTTGCCTTTGCGGTTCTGGGATTTGACCTTCAGTGGGTTTGGCTATCGTAGCCTTAAAAGCTTTTGTCCAAGCTCCAAAGCCAGTCCTCGCTCCACTCGCATCCGAAAAACTCTCACCTTTTTGCATTTTACTCACAATACTGTTACCAGTATTTCGCCAACCATCTTTCACTGGCCTTAAAACATATTGAACCGCAAACCCATCCCCTTTCGGGATTTTACTCATTGCATTTGTAATTGGGTTAAGCGGGTCAGACTCGAGCTCTTTGTAGGTTTTTATTGGCAAAACATTCTGACGTTTCGTCCTTAAATACCCACCCACCACAGTACCGTTTGGTGAAAAAATATTATAGCCGGTTACTGGCTCTACACTTGCCCCAGGATATTGAGCGTGAATTTGCTGTTCCGCAAACTGTTTCAATGAATTTGGAACAGTAAGATAAAAAGAAATCAGTTCGTCGAGAGCCACAATTTCAAGCGCAATTTCGTCGGTTCGGCCGTTTAACCAAGCGCTAAAACCCAGTTTTGGCGTTAACCCACCGAGAGCTGAATAAAAAGTTTCAGCCAGGGAAATTGCCTCCTGGACCTGCGCCGTAGATTGATCCTGATTCTGTTCCTGTTCGCTCTTAAACTTGGTAACTGTTATAAGAAATGTTGATTTTCCATCATCACCAGTTCTGATTAGGTTGTTCTGGTGACGAATTTTCCTTAAAAAAAGTAAAGCTATAATCAACAAAATAACACCAATTAACAAAAGAGCAGTAACAAAAATTATGAACTGCCAGTTTAAGCTGGAGGCAGAGGCTATTATGTTAGCATTAGGCGTAAGAGCTACTTGAAAAAATCCTCCTATCATAATTATATTTTATTTTGATCACCCGCTTCCTCTTTAATCTGTTTGTTCCAAAATTCAACCCCCTGAACGGCCATCTTTGAAAGCATCATTTCGTAATACGGAGCCAGAACCTTGCCATTACCTGGCAACAATAGTAGCCATTTACGTAGCATCCCTGCTACTTTTTCTGGTTTAACTTTGGCCCCAGTTTTTATCTTATCTCGTATTTCTTGCACCAATGTTTCTCCTTGCAATTGAAAATTTGCACCATCTTCTGGTGACAAAGTTTTAAACACTTCTTTAAGATCTTTTTCGAGCAATTGTTCAAGTTCGACTGTTAACTTATCTTTTGGTTCTTTTGTTGGTTCATGATCGATCACCTTAGGCTCAGTTTTTATATCTTGCCCACCAGCTTCAACATTAAAATTTTCAGCACCAACTGAAGACGCTCCTTGATTTTCTAGCTTACCTACTTCCTGATTCAACTCAGGTGACCCACCTTCCACCTCAAGTCCGTTCATACCAGAAGCTTCACCTTCAAGGGAGGTACTAGGGTTATTTTTTTTATCTAATTCAAAAGCCATATGCATAAATTATATCATAGAGCAAAAAATATTTGCCAAAATTAATCCACTACCAAACAAAAAAACATCTCACAACAAATATTGTGAGATGTTTGCTTATTTTGTTTAATGCTTTTCTTTAATAACCTGCCCTCGAGGTCCGTCTTCAACCACAAAGCCCAACTCTGCAATTTTGTCTCGTAGTTCATCTGAAAAACGCCAATCCTTAGCTTCCCGCGCTAACTGACGTTCATTTAGCATTTGTTTAATTTCAATCGGTACCACCACCTCTTGAGCAACATAATCGTCCAAATTTAAGCCAAAAAACTCATCAAATTTTACGATTGTTGCCGATTTTACCCCTGGTTCAAGTTCTGGATTATCTAAAACTTTAAACATTACCGCCAATGCTTCTGGCGCGTTAACGTCGTCTTCAATCGCTTCTCGAAACTCTCGTGTTGCAGGCAGATCAAATTCAGTTGGTTCTGGCAATAACCTAAGTCTATCTCGTAAATTATTCAAGGCATTTTGCGAGGCCTGCAAGCCTTCGAGTGTAAAGTTTTGTGGCGATGAATAGTTAGCCTGGAGTACAAAATATCTAAAAGCTAACGGATCAAAGCCCTTTTGAATAAGGTCATCGATCGTGTAAGCATTCCCCAAACTCTTACTCATTTTTCCGCCGTTCACCTGGACAAAAGCATTATGTACCCAGTAATTAACCGGCTGGTGCCCGCGAGCACCTTCGGTTTGCGCAATTTCGTTCGGGTGATGCACCATAGCTAAATCCTCGCCACCAGTGTGAATATCAAACGGTGTGTCTAAATATTTTTCACTCATGGCCGAACACTCAATATGCCAACCCGGAAAGCCGATGCCCCAGGGTGAATTCCACTCCATATCTCTTTTGTGATCTTTTGGCGAAAATTTCCAGAGGGCAAAATCTTCAGGATTACGCTTTTCTGTATTCACTTCCACTCGAGCTCCAGCTTCCTTGTCCTCACTTTTTTGCCCAGAAAGCCGGCCGTAATCAGCAAGTTTTGAGGTATCGAAATAAATACCGTCTGAAGTGGCGTATGTAAAGCCATTTTTTTCTAAATCTTGAATGTATTCAATCTGCTCGGCAATATGATCCGTGGCTTTTGGCATTACGTTCGGCGTCTCAATATTCAAGCGTTCCATGTCCCTTAAAAAAAGATTTGTGTAAACCTCGGCGATTTCCCAGGCTGTTTTCCCCTCGTTTCGCATTGCTACGAGCATCTTATCCTCACCAACATCTCCATCGCCAACCAAATGCCCAACATCGGTAATATTCATTACGTGCTTAACTTCATAGCCATTAAATATAAGTGCCCGTTTTATTAAATCAGCTGTTAAAACGGCTCTAAAATTACCAATTGTAGCGGGTGAATAAACAGTAGGTCCACAAGAATACATCCCCACCTTACCGGCGTGAATTGGCTCAAATTCCTCCTTTTTCCGACTCAATGTGTTCGTAAGTTTCATACCTGCAGATTATACCTAAAATAAAGAATAAAAAAAGACTCAAATATTTAGTTATCGAGAAATAGTTTTCTAACCCCTACTTAATAAAAAAAACGAGTCCGAAGACTCATTTTTGTTAATTTTTTATAAAGTTTGACTTAAAACTTGCAGTTGAGGATGTATTTTGTTCTGTCGTTCCTGAAATATTCGTAAGCTCAGGTTCAATTTCCGAATATTTTTGCAGCAACCTTTGTTCAAATTCTGCCAATAATGCCCGTTTTTCACCTTCATTTAGCTCCGATTCTATAATCTTGCGTCTTACCTCATCTAATTTATCTGTGATCATCTCAACTTTTATTTCACCCTCCGTCTGCTTAGTTTCGCTTATATTTATAGGAATAACTATCTGATTCTGATCCATGCTTACAAAAGGTAATTGTTTATTGTTTTCGTTTTCTGGATTAGATTTATCTTTTACGGGAACAGATGTAACAGTCATACCTCTATTTTCAAGCGCTGTTATAACACCAACAACTTCTTCTGCGGTTAAACTGTCTATTTCATCAATAATCACCTCCCGCATGACGTGAAGATAACGCACATTCGAAGTTTGTAAATAAGCAATTGCCTCACTTGCGTTATCCGATTTTTCTCCTGCCATCAATGCCTTACCGTACTCCTCTGAAATATAATCCAAATCAACGTAGGCATATTGTTTTGTTTGCTCAATAAGCAGTTGAGTTTCCGCAACGCGTCTGTCCAAAATTTTAGCAAAATATTTTTTCTTAGCTTCGGGTGAATGGTAAAATATACCTTCAACTTTTTCCAAAGTAATTTTAGCTGGATATAACACGTGATTACTGTTTACACTCGGACTTGCATAAGCAAATGTTCCTGCTCCAAGTAACGCCATTACTGCCATACTAGTTGCTGGAACCATAATGAATTTTGCAAATGAAAAGCTTGGACGCGGGTATAACTTATCAAATTCGTAATCAAGTTCAGCCCAAAGCGCAGACTTAAAACCATCCGCTGGCGCTGACTTTTTACGCAACTGCACTAGTTGTTTTTTCAACTTCTTCATAGCGTGGTTTGATAATTAATTTGAGTTTTTTCATTGCCCTGAACGTTTCGACTCGAACAGCCCCGGGGGTTTTTCCAACAATGTTTGCGATTTCTTTGTACCTGTAACCTTGAATATATTTTAATTCAATTAGTTCACGGTCATTTTCTTCGAGTTCAAGTAGCCCACTTTGAATTTCTCTAATCGTGTCGTTTGTATCTTCAAGTTCATTACCGTCGATTCCTTGCACCTGAAAAGCTATTTCATCAAGATCACTTGTTTCTTTCTTATCTCGATAATAGTTGATCAGATGATTTCTAGCGATAGTCATTATCCAAGCTTTCTCCGACTTTGCTGGGTCGTAGGTTTCGAAAGCCTTAAGAGCCCGCATAAATATTTCACTAGTTAAATCTTCAGCAACATCTCTGTTTTGATATACCCGAAAAAATACGAACCGATACACATTTTGAAAATGTAGTTCGTAAAATTGACGAAAATCAGGTTTTCGAACGGTTTTTGACTTACCCAAAAACTCAATTGACATACAGTGTTAAAATACCCTTTATTAAATGTTTTGTTACAAATATAATATTTGTTGACTGCTAATATTAGCATAATTCTGGGCTTAAGTCAATGTTTAGTTACAAAAAACCCATATTTTTAATAAATAGGGGTTTTAAGCAAAATATTATATTAGGCATTGCCACGAATGAAAACCAGAGTTGTAATTGGTAAAATATACCAGGTATTGGCAAAAGGCTGATCTACAAACAGTAATTGTAAAGTTGAAGAAAGTCCTGACTGCATTTCTGGTGTTAGAAAACTGACGACTGCCATAATGAACATTCCCGCCCAAGTGACTGCGAAAACTGCGCTTTCCCAACTATTAGGGACCACAATTGGTTCGAAGAAACCGTTTTTTGTCTGTAAATATAGAAAAATAACCGTAAGTGCCGACAAGAGGATAATTTTATTAAAAGCAGTGTCTAGTCCAAACGAAAGCTGATCTAAAATTGGCACCAGTGCCATGGTTCCAATCGCCATGTAGAGCGCAAAAATACTGGTGATAATAAAATCTTTTCCAATGGTGTATGCGAAAATTACTGCTCCAACTACAACGAGGAGCGCAATAAGAATATCGACATTAGAAAAAATCGATGCAAGTAAATTTACTTTTTCAATAACTCCGTCGCCCATAATAATATTATAGCACAATTTTTAAAACATTCATTGTCATTTAAAGTGCGCTCTTACGAGGCTAGAATTTGAATGAGTTAAAAAAAGAATAGCCAAGGCTATTCTTTTAAATCTAATTCTTCCATTAATTTTCGTTCTTTGCGACCAAGCTTTTTAGGTGTAACCACCTTGATGATCACGATCTGATCACCTCTTCCTCGACCCATCGAAACACCCTTACCTTTCATTCGCAGTTTATCACCGCTCTGTGTACCTGCCGGTATTTTAAGTTTTACTTTTCCGTCCACTGTATCCACCTCTACTTCGTCACCAAGCGCTGCTTGTGTGAAACCAATTTTCTTTTCAACGTAAATTTTGTCTCCGTCGCGTTCAAAACGAGGGTCAACATCTACGTGTAAAATTAAGTAAAGGTCACCTTTTTGTCCGCGAACACCGATGCTTTCACCTTCTCCGCGCACCCTTATTTTCATTCCGTCCTCAACTCCTGGTGGAATATCAACACGCAAAGTCTTTCGGCCGTACTCAAGTCCCTCACCATTACAGGTTGTACACTTTTTTTCTGGAATTTCTCCATTTCCATGACACTCTTCGCAGGCCACACGAGCCTGCATATTTCCCAAGATTGTCCGTTGTACAGTTGTTTTCATTCCCTGACCATCGCAACCCTTGCAGGTTGTCATCGATACTCCAGGTTCTCCACCAGTTCCAGCACAACGTTCACAGGTATTATTTTTTGTAACATTAATTTCTTTTTCTACACCAAAAACCGATTCTTTAAAAGAAAGTTTAACATCTACTGCTACGTCACTACCTTTTTCAGCTCGACGACCCCCGCCACCGCCAAAACCACTACTAAAACCTCCGCCGAACATATTGCCAAAAATATCCCCCAAATCCTCGAAGTTCATTCCCTGACCACTAAAACCACCGCCAGGGAATCCACCCCCACCAGCTCCGTCAAAAGTCTGACCATACTGATCGTACTGTTGCTTCTTAGTTTCATCCGAAAGCACCTGGTAGGCTTCATTCGCCTCCTTGAACTTCTGCTCATCTCCACCCTTATCCGGGTGATGTTCGTGTGCGAGCTTTCGAAAAGCCTTTTTAATTTCATCCTTCGACGCCGATTTGTCGACGCCGAGAGTTGCGTAATAATCTTTAGCCATAATCTAGTTATATATCTGTCTTTGCTTTAAATTACAATACCTTTACTTTAGTCAACTGTTTAAATCTAAAGAAAATTGTAATAAATATGAATAGAAAAACTAACATAGTAAATACAACGTCCGAGATCAATAAAAATATTTCGTTACTTTTTGTGCCTACAACAAAAAACGGAAGGATGAATACCATACCCAATTTTGCCAGCAGATTATTCGCCAGCGTTAGGGGAAATAAGACAAAAATATCTGTTAATTTTTCTGGCACAGTCATAAAAGATGATGCCCAGCTATAATGTGCTGATAAAAATTTCACAACCAGGCCTAGCACTACTGATAATTTAAATATAAACAAGGTCTGTTTTTTGTCTTTATCACTTCTTAAACCATTAATTTCAGCAAGTTTCGCATCACCACGAAATACTTTCTTCAAAAAATCAAGAATTTCCTTTCGTTCCTCATTCATAAATCGTTAAGATCTAAACTTGATCTAAAAACTATTATATTAAAATTAAATTATGTAGTTTCTCAACAGATTCAGATTATCTGACGTTTTTTTACACAACGATTTCAGCGAAAGCTTAGATAACAAACCTATCTGAACCACCCCTTTTTCTTAGTGCTCTCTTTCACCTTCACATCAATTACGTTCTCCCCTTTTTTCATTACTGAACTCCAAATGTAGTTCCGAACCGGTGGCAAGGAAAGAATGTGAATTATTCCACTAGCTACTGCCAGCAGACCTCCTAATAATCGACTCTTCTTTCCTTGTTTTGCCATACGGTGTGGTTATTGTTTATTTCTTGTCTTCGTCTTTTACTTCCTCAAACTCAGCTTCTTTTACGTCATCCTTTGCTTCACCCTCAGCGTTTGCTGAACCTTCAGCCCCTTGTGGTGCCTCTTGTTCCTGCTGGTACATTGCCGCCCCGATTTTTTGAGCTGCGTCTGTAAGTTCGTCTGAAGCCTTTTTAATGGCCTCGATATCCTCGCCATCCTTAACGGCTTTCAAAGCTTCGAGCTTTTCCTCTACATCTTTCTTATCCTCTTCCTTAATCTTGTCCGCATTTTCTTTCATCATCTTTTCTGTAGTATACACCATTGTATCTGCGATATTTTTGGTTTCGATTACATCTTTCTTTTTCTTATCCTCCTCTTCGTGAGCCTCCGCATCTTTTTTCATTTTCTCAATCTCTTCCTTGCTTAGACCTGAAGAGGCAGTGATTGTAATCTTTTGTTCTTTGCCAGTTCCCTTATCCGATGCTTTAACGTGAAGAATTCCGTTTGCGTCGATATCGAAGCTTACTTCGATCTGCGGTACTCCTCGTGGAGCAGCTGGAATTCCAGTTAGCGAGAATTGACCGAGCAATTTGTTGTCATGTGCCATTTGTCTTTCACCTTGAAAAACTTTAATGTCGACCGATGGCTGACTGTCAGCTGCTGTTGAGAACACCTGTGATTTTGAAGCTGGAATAGTTGTGTTCTTTTCAATAAGTTTTGTGAACACGCCACCAAGCGTTTCAATACCCACTGAAAGTGGCGTTACATCAAGAAGCAAAACATCCTTAACATCTCCCTGAAGCACACCGGCCTGAATTGCAGCGCCAACTGCTACAACTTCATCTGGGTTTACTGAAGTGTTTGGCTTTTTACCAAAGAAATCCTCCACCACCTTTTGAACAAGTGGCATACGAGTCATTCCTCCAACCATAATAATCTCTTCAATATCCGAAGCCTTTAGTTTTGCGTCTTCAAGCGCCTTCTTAACTGGACCTAAAGTTCGCTCTACAAGTGGCGTAACCAACTCTTCAAGCTTTGACTTTGTAAGAGTAAGCACCAAATGCTTTGGTCCGTCGGCTCCCTGAGTAATAAATGGTTGATTAATTTCTGTTTGCTGAGCAGTTGAAAGCTCAATTTTTGCCTTTTCCGCTGCATCCTTAATTCGTTGCAAGGCAAGAGGATCCTTTTCAAGATCGATACCTTCTTGGTTTTTGAACTCAGCTAGAATCCAATCGATTAACACTTTGTCAAAGTCGTCTCCACCAAGGTGAGTGTCTCCGTGCGTTGAAATAACCTCTACAGTACCTTCTGAAATATCGAGCACAGAAACGTCGAAAGTTCCTCCTCCTAGATCGTAAACGAGCACTTGCTGTCCAACATTTTTATCAAATCCATAAGCTAGTGCCGCAGCTGTTGGCTCGTTAATAATTCGTGAGACTTTTAGCCCAGCGATTTCACCAGCATCTTTAGTTGCCTGACGTTGCGCGTCATCGAAGTAGGCTGGCACAGTAATCACTGCTTCAGTGATAGTTTCCCCAGTCTTAGCTTCAGCATCCGCCTTTAGTTTCTGCAAAATCATTGCTCCAACTTCCTGCGGAGTAAGCTCTTCGTTACCCATTTTTACCGCCACACCTTCACCTTTAGCCACGATTTCGTACGGCATAAGGGCAATATCTGCCTTAACTTCGTCATCGTTAAATCGTCGACCGATTAGGCGTTTAATTGAGTAAAGTGTGTTCTTTGGGTTAGTGATTGCCTGACGTTTTGCTGGTAGTCCAGCAATTCGTTCACCTGTTTTTGTGATCGCAACAACCGATGGAGTTGTTCGCGCTCCTTCCTTATTCTCCAAAATCTTTGGCTGACCACCTTCAATGATCGCCATTGCAGAGTTTGTAGTTCCTAAGTCGATTCCAAGTATTTTTGCCATATAATTTATTTAATGTTTTAAGTTATTTTGTAATTTCATTAATCATCACCTTTGCCGGCCGAATGACGATATCGCCGATCTTCCAGCCTGGTTGAATAACTTCGATTATTTCCTGATCTGCTTTGCTATCATCGGTTTTTAAGCCAACTGCTTCGTGAAGAGTTGGATTAAACTGACCAACAGCGCCAACCATCTCAACTCCCATTTCTGAAAGCACGGTTTCGAATTGTTTTTGAATAAAAGTAACTCCTAAAAGCCAATTTTCGATTTCTGGGTTCTCAGTCTTTGGAGCGAAATTTACCGCCTGATTAAAATTGTCGAGAACTGGTAAAAGTTTGCCAACAAAATCAATTTTTATTCTATCGCGACTCACGCGCAACTGACTGTGCATATCCTTTTGCAGATTTTCGTAATCCGCAAGCGCTCGTTTCCAGCCAGATTCGAACTCAACACACTTTGCTTCAAGATCAGGGCCAGCTATTTCCTCATTATTTTGTGTCTCAATCTTCTGAGATTCTTCTACTTCCTCGAGATCCTTTTTTTTCTTACTTTTCATAGCTTTCTTCCATTACTTTACGAGCTTCGCAAAGAAGCTTCATGTTTTTTTGATAATCCATTCTGATTGGCCCAATAAGACCAATAATTCCGTCCAATCCGCTTGGCATATTGTATTTAACCACCATAGTCGAAACCTGATCACCAAAGGGATTTTCTGATCCGATCCACACCTTGTCTGCTTCGCCAATATCACCAATGTTATCGATTGTGTTTACTAAACTATCGAGAATCGTTGAGAGACGTCGAAGCTTTTGCAGGTCATCGAAATCCGGTTTTTCGAAAAGATTATTAAGACCCGTGTAGTGAATTTTCTTGTTCGTATCACTCATCCGAACGGAGACAAAGGCAGCTTCGCCAGACATACTCACGAGTTCACCTGCAACTTTCTTTGCAAAGATCTCGAGTGAATCCTGAACCTCAATCTGTTTAAGCGGGGCACTAACTCTTAAAGCCCGTTTTGGCAGATTCATTATCGTTAAGTAAAAACGATAACCCTCCTCGGTTGGCACCCGGCCAGCGGATGTGTGTGGTTGGCGCAGATATCCAACGGTCTCGAGCTGAACCATATCGTTTCGAACAGTGGCTGGCGATACATCAAGATCGAGCTTTTCGCAAATTGTTTTTGACGCTACAGGCTGAGCTGTTCGCACGTATTCGTCAATGATTGCGATAAGAATATATGCTTGTCTTTGATTTATATTCATAATAAAAACTAGCAGTCTCTAGTATAGACTGCTAGTTTAAATTCGTCAATATATATCCGTTTTTGTCCACAGTTAGGCAGCCTTGTTAAACTCATCACCCAGTATTGCCCGGCCTTCTGCTAGAATTTCTTGTAATCTGTCTTTTAAAACTAACTGCTCATCTTTAAACTGCACCTCGGTCATCTTGCCCCTTAGTTTTAAGATATTCGCTTTATCCTCCTTATAAATATTTAATTTTTTGCGTAATTCGAGTGCTTTATTGAAATCTTCACGTGAATCAAATCCGCCAAATTCTTGATTTTTTTCTCTTTTTGGTTCAGCCAGCTCTGGGTTTTCAGCTTGAATTCTTGCCAAAATTGCCTCGCCATGTGCTCTTAACTTTTCTCGTGCCTCTGCTCTTTTTCGTAGTAATCTTTCTTCCTCTCGAACCTTTACTACATCCACATTACGAGCATCCAGTTCTTTATTAATTGCCCGCATTTCTAGAGCCAAGTTCTGAATGTCGTTTAGAATTTCTGCCTGTTTTTTCTGATCCCCTGCCTCGATTGCTTTTTTTAGTGTAGCTTCGAGCAAGTCATCCTCAGCTTCAAGTTCGGCAAAATCAGCCTCTAGCTCTTCTGAACTATTATACTCAGTTTCAAAAATACGTTCACTTACCCCCGCTTCTTTTTCTTCAGCAATTTTATTTTCGTGCTCCTGATTTTTTCGAGCCATTATCGCTTCGGCATTCGCTTTCAGTTCCTGCTTAAGTTTATCGCGATCCAAAAAACTTTGCGCCTGTTGCTCGGCAAGCTCTTTCTCCTTTGCGTTTCTGTCTGTAAACTCTTGGTAAATCGCTTGCATTTCAAGCGCTGTCCCCTGAATTTCATTTATAATTTCAGCTTGTCTTTTTGCATCGTTTTCCTCTTCGGCTTTGTTCAAAGCTTCTTGAAGCAAATCAGCCTCATCTCCCAGTTCGTCAAAATCTTGCTCGAGCGCTTCAGTAGATTTTGATTTTATTGTTTCAAGATTTGAAACACGTTCAGCTGATTTTCTGCTGTTTATTGCCTTGTCTAAGTTTTCCGCCTCTGTTGCTTCGAAAACATCCGACTGCATTTTTTCAAGAGTTTGCTCCTTTTTACGATACGCTAATTCAGTTCGGATTTGATTAAGCTCTTCTCTAGTTTTTTGAAGATTAGCGGATATTTCACTTTGCGCATCAAAATTACCAGTCTGGTCCGCCTTGTTCAGTGCGGTGACTAAAAGATTTTCTTCATCCTTTAATTCATTTAGATTCAAAAGTAAAGTTTCTGTACTTTGTTGCCGAGTCTCGGTAGTGCCACCAGTCTCTCGTTTTGCATTATTGTTTTCAATAAGTTGCCGAATTTCCATTCGGCGCGCAAGCGTACTCTCCTGAGCATCCTTTGCAGCATTGACCTCAGCAACGTACGGGTCAACCTCTTTTCTATCTAAATCCGCACGCTCAGCATATTTTTCTTGCACAAGCCCACGAATATCTTTTCGGCGGTCAATATCGCTTTCGCGCATATTTTTTGCCCTTGCAGACTCCTCTTGGTATGAGCCCCGTACCACGCCGTCTTCACCAAGCGCAAGGGTCGTTGAATCCTCATTTTTTTCTCCAATCTGCGCCTCGTTTACACCAATATTTGGATGTGTATATTCCCCTTTTGCAGTTGAAAGATTTGGCACTGAAACAGTATCGTTACTAGTCTTTATGATTTCAATTAGTCGTTTTCTGTCAGCATTCCCTAGCTCTATATTTGAGCGGGCAAAATCATTCACTGTTTTTTCTTGTCTAGCGAGTTCATCTAACTTCGCTTGATCTGGTGTGATTCCTTGATAAACAGTTTCTTCATCACTGTATAATCCCGAAGTACTAAGTGGCCTTAACTCAGTATTTTCTGGATCGTATTTTTTCGAAGTTCTCATCTCACCAGGAATAATTTCACCAAGAGGTTCGGTTTCTGCATCAGTGTAAACAACCTCATCATATTCATCATATTCATCATAACCTTTATCATTTACAGCAACCTCGGCAACTTTAATATTTTCAGCCGAAGGGCCAAGCGAAAGATTCGGTCCGAAACCTGAATATTTATTCTCATTTTTTAATTTCCCTTCTCCTATTTGCGGTAGCTGGTCTAAAGACGAATTTTTCATATATCAATTTTCTAAAATTATATCGTAATCAGTTTTATTTCGAAAGCTGTATTTTCTGTTTTTTTGCCTCATCCTTCCAATAATCTTTTCTAAATTTCTTCTTTTTAAGAATAGATGCAAATAATTCACCACCCAAAATACTTGGCAAAATTACAAAAGTTGCACCTTTTTCATATAGAACCTCTGCCTGCGTAGGGTTTTTAGCTGTAACCACTACCGAGGCTCGAGATCGTTTAGTTTTTAAATAGGTTATCAAATCCACACTAATCGATATATCTGGAATTGTGGATATGATTAGTTTTGCCTTGTGCGCCAGAATATCCTTTAAAAATTCTTCATTCCCAACATCTCCGTAAATAGAGGGAATTCGTTTTTCTTCAAGATTCAAAATAGCAGACGGATCAAAATCCACCACTAAATAATCTTCCTTCAAAGATTTTACAGCTGGCAAAATTTTTTTACCTAAATGCTCGTAACCAAAAAGTAAAACCTGAGGAGCTGAGACTTTTTTAAGCTTTTCTTTATCCTGACCGTGCTCTAGAAAACGAAAGGCCCACTCGAGTTTAGTGTAAATTTCCTCGTTGTATTTTAAGAAATAAGTAGAAATTGCAATTGTTGTTATACCAACCATTGTTGTAAGCCCTAAGACTGAACTGTCTATAAGACCGGTACCGATCGCAGAGGCAATCATTATGAATGAAAACTCACTCACCTGTGCCATTGAAAGCCCTACCAGAAATCCCGAGCGCGGGTGGTAGCCAAAAGCTCTAAGAATTAAAAGGATAATGAGCGGGTTACCAATCAGAACAAAGAGTGAAAGCCAAACCGCTGGCATTAGCATTGTCTCGAATGCGTCGAGTGACATGTGGGTTCCGAGAACAATGAAGAAAATAATCAAAAAGAAATCTCGAAGTGGCCGAATCCGCAATTCAATTTCGCGGTGAAACTGTGTACCAGCCAAGCTAAGCCCGGCGAGCAATGCTCCAATTTCGATACCGAAACCTATAAGTTGCAAACCAGACGCTACCGCAAAACACCAGCTAAGGGCCGTTAAAAAGAGAAGTTCCTGCGACTGCGCTGCGTAAGTAAAGACGTGCGGTAAAACAAACTTTGCCAAAAGCCATAGAGCGCCAATAACCAAAACACCTTTCAAAGAAGCTACCACTAAAATACTGCCAATCGATCCACCACCAGCTAAAGCGCCGATAATCAGGAGAACAATCATAGCCACCAAATCCTGAACAATCAGCATCCCGACACTAATTCGGCCGTAGAAACGATCAAGATCCTCCTTATCTGTGAGCATTTTCACAATAATAATTGTACTTGAAAAAGCAAAAGCTAGGGCAATCAAAAATGAAGTGACCCCATTAAACCCCAGCCAGAGCGCCACCAGCATACCAAAACCCGTCGTAAACGCCATCTGCCCCAAACCAGCCAGTAACGCAATTTTTCCAACGTCTTGTATATTCCGCCAGTTCAGGTTAATCCCGACCAAAAATAATAAGAAAGCAATTCCCACCTCAGACATAGCATCAAAGACCTCGGGTGATGACGTAAGCCCTAGCACAGTTGGCCCAACAATCAGCCCGGTTGCAATGTAGGCAATAACAAGCGGCTGTTTTAAATAATGCAAAAGGAGCGACAGCACGCCAGCGGTGATGACAACAACAGCTATTTCGTTGAATAATAAATCGATCATTTCGTCTTGTTACTATTTTTTTCCCGCTCGTGATAAACAGAATCCGCAATTACGCCAACTGAAATAAGCAGTAGTGGTACCGAAAGCAACATGTAAATAATCGCGATCAACTTCGTTGCTGGTTGCGTTGCGACAAAATCGCCGTAGCCGACCGTGGTTACGGTTGAAACAGTGAAATAAAGCGCATCAAGAAAACTCCAATGTTCGAGTTCCATGAAAATTAAAGTACCACCAACGATCATGATGATAACGAAAAGTAAAATGGCGCGGATGGGTTCGTATTTTGAATAGTTTATCATATCCTCCAATTAAAAATATTATAGCATATAAAAAATGTTTACTGCCAGACTAAATGTGCTAAAATCTGCATATGGATATTCAGGCTGTAAAAATTATACGATCAGTACGAAAAACGTTAGTGATTCAAATTGAAAACAACGGAGATGTTATTGTTCGAGCGCCAAAACAGCTTTCTGAGAAAAGAATCCAAATGTTATTAAATGAGAAAGACGCTTGGCTTAGGAAAAACATTCGTAAAATTACAGCTCGAGAAAATAAAAGAATACGCCGGGATTTTGTGGAAGGTGACGAATTTCACTATTTAGGCAAGAAATACATTTTAAAATTCAACCCCACAGCCAAACGACACTTTATTTGCGACGACGCCTTTTCGTTGTCGCTCGACGCTAAACCAAAGGCGCAACAGATTATCGAAAAATGGTACAAGTCGCGAGCCCGTTTTGTGTTTAATGATCGAGCTGATTTTTATAAGGAATTAATGAACGCCCCATTTGCCACTGTAAAATTATCGAGCGCCAAAAATCGCTGGGGTTCGTGTGGCGCTAAAAATACCCTTAACTTCAACTGGCGGTTAGTAATGACGCCAATTGAAGTCATCGACTCCGTAATTATCCACGAACTCGCCCACGTCCACCACAAAAACCACAGCAAAGATTTTTGGGCAATGGTAAGGAAACACTGTCCGAGCTATAAGGCTTGTGATGTTTGGCTTCGCGAAAATCATCATTTGCTCGAATGGTAGGCTACAAAAAAACACCGAGGCAAATCTCGATGCTTTTTTGGTGACCTCACGGAGAATCGAACTCCGATTTCCAGGATGAGAACCTGGCGTCCTAACCGTTAGACGATGAAGCCGCATTAATTGTGTGAATAGAATAGTTCGAAAAGTAGTTTTTGTCAATAGTAAAAATGTGTTCAGAATTGTAAAGAATGCTCTATTAAGATAAAATAGTCGTGCTTTAACTTTGGAGGTTTAATGCTATTTTCGACTCGGATTCGTAACCGTGCTGGGTTTGCTAGCTTTCGAGCAGTTGTTTCCGATGCTCGTGAAATCGTTCTTTTTGAAAGTGAGACAGGCAAATGGTTGCAGACGAAACTACGTCCGACCGAACGAGAACTATTGATTGAACTTGGGTTTACGCCAGAACCATTACCCGAGAATCGGTAAGTAAACGCGGGGTGAAATCACCCCTTTTATTATAGCCACCACCTTGACTATTGTTCATTTTTGAGTAATATACTCTACGTACTTTTATAGGAGATCTAAAAAGTGAAAACACGTGATTTGATTGGTGACGTTCTCACCATTGCCGGTTTCTCGGCCCTGGCTATCATTCTGGTTATCTTCCGGCAAATCGAATATCGCTGATTTGGCTTTGTGCTAATTTTGCTCGTTGACCTGTATCCGTGGTCGAACCAGGCCAAAACCCCCAAAAAATGAACTCAGGTGAGTTTGTGGCTTGGGGGTTTTTTAATCAATTAACCACCACCTACCGTCTAGGAAAACAAAGTTGTAACTACCTGATTTATTTTTATTCTGCACGATAACCCGAACTACATCTTCATAGTGCCGATTAGCAGAAATAGATACCTGCTCACCAATGCGCTCAATCGGGTAAATATAAAGTGTTTGTGCCATAACATCAGTACTGTCAAAAATATCTGGCAAAGTATTTACAACTTTATCTTTGTTTAGCACATCCCGAACGTCTTTTTCAAAATATGGCAGAAGTAAATTGCTGTCACCCTGTGCCTCGGCGTTAGTAATTTTAATCAAAAGATTCATTAAATCTATGCTGAAAAATATATCTTCAACTGGATTTGCAGATGGAAGCAGAGTTATATTTTTCTGCAAGTTAGCGTTGTAAATCCGAATTCCCTGCTCTACATCCACATCACTAAACGAAAAGTAACCGCTTTCACCAGTAATAATCGTCACCTCCTTCGAAGTTAGTTCAATACCGCTGATTGGTTCCAAAGTATATGGATCACGAACAGTTCCAGATTTTGAAATAGGCTCAGAACTTTGTTTTGCAACTTGCCCACTACTAAATATGGAGTTTTGAAGTGTTGAATTGAAAGCTGGCAAAATACGTTTATCGAGCAAAAATATAATACCAAAAGTAGCGAGCAAAACAAACAATATAATCGATGCCCATCTTAAAAACCTAATTTCACGACTCACCTTCTTTTCTGCTTTTCGCTTGCGGTTTTTAGAAACACGCTTCAAAACTAAATAATTAACAGTAAGCGCCGAGAGTATAAGTATTAGCAAAATTAAACCGACCCACGCAAAAATCGGTGGAAAAATTTCTTTAAGAGTTTCAACCTGATAAACAACCGTTGCTGGTGACTCCCCAGCTACAGTTAAGGTCTCAGTTTTTACCGAACCTTGAACATATAAAAAGGCGTTATCCTCGTTCCCGAATTCATCAGTTACGACCAGCGCGTGCGCGCCGTTTTGAAGAGTTTCGGTAACATTCACCTCCCACTCCCCTGTTGCTGAAACTTCAAGTGTGTTTTCTATTGGTTTAACTGTCATATTAAAATATTCTGAATCTAACCCGAGAGTTTGGCACACCAACCCCGCGGATTCTGATGCCATCTTGAGAAGAAAACATTTCTAAAATCTTTAGATTTGACGCTTTTGGTTGCTTTGGAACAAAAGGTGCTGAATAGGGTGTTGAGGCCGTCATTTGCGTCGAGCTTGTTGAATACTCATAATTACCATAATCAATCGGTTGCGCAACTTCACAGATTACCTGTTGATCACTATTTATATAACGATCAATAACTTGCGTCCCGAATCTTGGCGCCATTTTAACCTCTCCGCCATTCACCTCTACAGAGCCTGTCACCGTTACTGGGCTAAAATAATAAAGCTGACCAGCCGTAAGTCCGTCTACAATTACAGCGTGGTAAATAGAGTCAGTATCATACTCGGGTGTTGATTGACCATAACCATAGTTTGGCTGATTTTTAGTAGCCGTTGCTGGCTCTGAACCGTAAACTACCCGTGAAGAGCCCTTCATTGTGGAGAACCAGGAAACCAAAACCGACGAACCGTCAACCTGTGACACGGATAAATTTGAGGTAGTGATCTGCAAAGTTGGTGTACTACCCAAACTTAGTACTACGCTTTCGCTCGTAGCGCCCACACATTGCGTGCCGTTCCAAATTGCGTCTAGCCCGCAAAATATCTGACCCACTGGGCAGACTCCTCCGCCGAGCGAGACACCGTAAACAACTTGACTCATAATATTATTATTACCATCCTTAGCGTAAATAATAATCGGAACAGTTTCCCCGGCCACAAATTCAGTTTGAGGATTGATTAGAAAAGTATAGTCATTTGAAACACCAGTTACCTTAGTTGTGTCACCCGCGTAATTACCGCCATTAAAATCTAAACTGTTTGCAAAAGAAATTATTGTCCCATTTGTTGTGACTGAACCCGCACCGCCACCGTTTGTGTAGTAAACACCGTTTACAAAGAATACGGTTTCATTTAAGTCCACCCCGACTCCACTGTCTTTAATATGAAAAGATATATTATCAGAAGCACCAATGATTGTGTCATCGGCCGGAATTTTGGAGTCTACGTACGGAGCTGAAGTGTCTGAAGTCGCAAACGACCAGCTATCTGGGGTCATTTCGTTACCTGCGTAGTCTCTGCACCCTGAAATACTCACCGTAACTGTTTCATTTTGACCAAAGTCTGTTGCCGAATTAATTATAATTCTTTGACCAAAATCAATAGGTGAAACTGAAACGCCAGCGGTGGTAATGTCGTAATTAGTTGATTTAAAAGTTGGTGAAGAAAGTGTTACAAAACAGTTCGCTGGATCTACTCCCACACCGGACGCCCCACTTGGATAAGATTTTCTGTCTTGAAGATCGATCACTACATCCGTGTTTAAACCACCAAAACCGCCACGGTTTGGTACTGAGTTTGTAACTCTTGGTGCAATATTATCTCCCTCGGTAGTAAAGATGTAGGTAACTGGATTCATTATGTTTGGCCCGTTAGCGTCGCCGAGCTGATCCTGCGCAGACGAAGCTCGATCCTGAAAATCACTAATTTTAACCGTGTAGGTAGTGTTGTATTTCCAATTTCGCGTGTCGCCAGCTAAACCGGATGGTGTGCTCGGATTCAAGGTTACGGCACACAAATTCGTACCCCAAGTTCCAGAGCAGGTGTAGTTATCAAAAGCCGTGTAGTCTAAATCACCTCCGCCGTCATTGACTAAAATTGAACCTGGTGGCGCGTTTGTATTTACCCCTGTACCAACCCCAAGATCATTTCCTGCGCCGTGAAGTGAATCGCGCAAATTAAAGACATAATTGGAATCAACCGCTACTCCGGTAGCCCTGTTACCCGGTAAAGGATTTGTAGCGTAAGGCTTCACCGTATCTGCCCAAACATGAAACTGAAAATCTTCAGCTCCATCTAAAGTATCGAGCCCGGACAGTGAAATATTACTTTCCGTTGTTGCGCCGATTACTCCAGTATTTATATCGAGCGAAGCTGGACTACCGGTGTTATAGTTAGCAGCAGTTGGCCTATTCATTCGCCAATTTATAAAACCAAAAATACCTGTACCGGTTTGTGGGACTACCGGAATTTCAGCCCCAGTTGAAAAGATTCGGCCGTTAGTTGGGCCGTTTTTGGTGGGATTAATTAATTGCCCGCTCCAAACATTGAAATAGGTTCCAGTCAGTAGACTACTTGCGGTTGTGAGTGAAGAATCGTAATCAATCCAAATATTCGCTGCCGTAGTCCCCCCAGAATTAATCTGAATTTTAGTGTTAAAGACCTGACCTACGTAAAAGTAGTTTAGATCATTTGGCGCCCCAGTATTGCCATCCCCAGTATTGTCTGCACCAGTGTAGGGACTAGCAATGAGCTGAAAACTGTCCGGCCCTTTAGGTGTACCGGCAAAAACAGTATTCGTAAAAATTAACGAAGCAATAGTTAGTAAAAAAATAATTTGGTTCCTCCGAAACATATTAAGATTGATCGCCGATTTTGTCGAGATTTTTTAAGATAATGCTGAAATCAACAGAATTAACAGAAGTGTCTTGATTAATATTGGAACGCACAAAATTTCCTGAAGCGTCACCAAGATCTAGATCATCGAGCAAAACTGAAATATCAACCGAGTTTACAACGTCGTCCCCCAAACTTTTTGGAGTAACTCCTGAGTTGCTAATATCACCACCTAGTAAAACCTCCGGTCCTTTTGCTGATGAATTATCGAGCGTTGAAAAATTGAGCACTGTAGTATTACTACTAATTTGCACATCGTTTAGTTTTTTACTTAAACTTTGATGACCCTTAAACATAATATCGTATGTTTTTCCTAAAGTAACGCCACTAATTGGAATGTCGGCAGTGTACGTACCGTTTTCCGCGGTTGCGTAGAGTTTATCTGAAACATAAACAGGCGGTGCTCCGTCTTCAACGGATGAATAGATGGCTAAATAAAAGGTTGCGTCATCATTCGTACCTGGCGCCCCAACCCGCAGTTCTGGCACCGCCCACTTAACTCTAAAATATAGTGGTTTAATAACTACCGAAAATTCAGACTGAGCCAAAACCCGAACCTTTGAATTATAAGGCGAGGAAAAAGTATCTGGGGTTCCGTTATTAGGTGCTGTTTTGTAAAAATTTTGGTTGTAATCTAAAATAGAAAACCAACTTTCTAGTTTTGGCGTGATATTTAAGGTCAGAATAAAAAATATCGGCAGAGCAATAAGAGCTAGAACGATGATTTTATATTTTCGCATAACTATCTATAGTTTATCACAGACCTAAAATTTTATCGGTAAATAAACCACAGCTCTTAAATAATCAGACTATTTTTTTAAATAATAGTAACGTTATTAAATCTGCTTCATCTTGTAAAGATTTGTTTGTTCAGTAAGCCAACACTGAGATTCTTCGCCGTGATTCACGTTAGGCTCAGAATGACGCGGTTTGTAATTTTCATCGAGGTGCCAAACGTCAGTCTCAGAATGACGGTTTGGTTTTAATGGTGCGATGTGATTTTTATGCCGTTTTATTGATTAGTCGCCCTTCACTTATACCGTCATCCTGAAGCGAGCATTGAGTTACGCTGAAGGATCTCCTTCGCTCCTTACTAAACAGAAACTTGTTTACGCTGCAATTCCCGTGAGCATAGAATGCTCACAAACTAAGACTGAGTTGCAGATACGACTAAGTCGCATCTGCAACTCAGTCTTAGATTTAAACCAAACAAACTCCACAATTTAGACAATAATAGTAACCTCAGCCTTGGCCGAGGTTGATCATTCAACCAAAAAAAGTCCGTCATATTTCGTATCCTACAGTCTAAAGACATATTCCCAACGCCTAATTCCTGAGGCCTGAAGTCCATAAAAAATCAACCCCTTCCCAAACAAAAAAAACCGGCAGGTTGAGTTATTAAACTCTTCCTGCCGGTTATAGGCCCTAGCGTATGCTAGGCCCGAGCAACGGTCCGCCGCTCAGCGCGAGCGACCGCTTTGTCGTGCTCAACCAGCGTCTGGTCGAGCACTAGCGCCAGGTCCCATGGCAGGACCTTGGAGGCCCGGGCCTTTTGGGCCGTCTTCGTGGTCCCGAAGGCGGCGATGAAGCCCTTGGTGTGGAAGAACCACTCCGAGAGCTCACCGCACTCGCGGAGTAGGCGAGCGATCGGCGCCCGCTCTCCGTCCAGCCGCGCCTCTTCGTCAACCCGGCGCATGGCGCCGAGGCGGTTGCCGTCGACGTACACCCAGGCACGCACGCCGTTCTCCGCGAAGACGTTCGTCATGCGGTGATTCTTGACGTTGTCAAGAATCACCGCACGCCCACCCTCGAGAACAGTCACGCCCTTTCGGAGGCGGAATATCTCTCGGGCTTCGATGAGGGCGAGGGCATTCTTTCGGTGCCCTTTCAGGAAGCGTCGGAAGATGCTTTTCAGCTTCTCCCGACCCTCATTTGTCGTGCCGTAAACCGCTCGGTATGCCCGATAGATCATCGGGAGACTCACCTGGTCGATCTCATCGGGGATTTCCACCCCCTCGAGTCCGAGCGAGTCATCTCGATCGTAGGCGTTAATCAGAGTCCGAAGACTCTGAAACAACCCCTGCTCTTCGGCCGGGAACTTCTCGAGAAGCCCGTCCATAAAGTCTTTGAATTCGTGCTCTGGCTCGAGTTCAAAGACTTTCGCGGTAACGAAACCCTGAAAAATCGGCGCGATCGCCGTGATCATCGCCATATCGGCTTGATCCGCCTTCTCGGCCTGCGTCGCCTTAAGCGCCCGGTAGAAACCAACCAGGCTGATGTCCTCGAGATAGAGGACGATCTTCCGGTGCTCCGGATTGTCGAGCTTCAGGTACGGCATGAAGTGCAGTACCGTGCTGCCGTACGCGTCCTGTGCGTCGATGTACGCCACCAGGGCGCGCAGGTTTTCCTGCTCCTGGGGCTCGGCGAACGCCCCAACGACCTTTTCGGTCGCTGAGTGGGTAGTGCCATCGGCTTCGCGCCGACCCTTCACCCCCCTTCCACCAGCGTCGATATCAACCGCGAGCTCATTCTCCTCGAGCTCATCCTCGTAGTCCGCAGACACAAACTTGATGTTTGCGCCTGCGAGCTCCGGGACCAAAACCCAGAGAGCCATGATCGCGAAAATGTTATCAAGATCCATGTTGAAGTGGGTGATTATGATAGAATTTCCGGCCATTTTACCTCCTATTTCCACAATATGTGGGTTCAAAACGAACTGTTTAAACTAGCATGAATATTTAGTTTTGTCAATGATTTTTTTGCCAACCCCGCATTCTATACTCAATGCACCACCCCAAGGGAAAAAGCTCAAAAAGGCACGGATTTGGAAAATGTGTCAAATTTGGGCAAAAAGGAGCCCTATGCGTGGAAAGGAATTAACGTGTT
>PFWT01000013.1:0-8913 GCA_002791275.1 Candidatus Uhrbacteria bacterium CG_4_9_14_3_um_filter_41_35
TAAACGACCGCCCAAGAGCAGTTCTTGAATATTACAAACCAGATGAAATATTTAATAATTTAGTTGCACTAAAAGTTTGAGACCAAGTCATATAAAATATGTTATAATTATATTGAACCAATCAAGGAGGCAACATGTCTAGAGTTTTGAAGGTTTGGGAATTAGAGGGTATTTTGTTTGAGGCTGTTTTGGCAGAAACGGATCAGGAGTTCATCGACTGGTATAGCTTACGCTATCGAGTTTTTTTGCCTGACGACGAAGCCTAAAGAGACTTTGCGCTACCCTCCTGAGAATTTCCCAGATCAACTGGAACACGGTAAGGAGGATAAATATTCAGCTGGTATTCTCCTCTATGTCACTGAAAACAGCAAACGTAGACTGATCGGTGGATTGCGATTAATTCCTTGCGAAAAAGGGTATTTCATCGAAGGTGATAAGTTCAACGGCGAAATCATCAAGCTTCCTGAAACCCATCGAGGTTTCCCGGTTCAAGCAAGTAAAACATTCGAGGCAAGTAGGTTGACCGGCTACTTGTACCAACTTCCTAGTAAAACACAATATGCTGTTACTTCGACGATGTTGAACGAAGCAGGTATTTTGTACACGTTGGAGGTTGGAAGAGATTATTGGGTTTGTGTAATCAATCATCATGTTGCCGAACGCGGCAGGTCTGAAGGTTGGTTGTTCGACTCATTAATTGAGGGCGTGTGCAAATTCCACAACACGTGGTCAGAGGCCTGTATTATTCCACTCCGCTTAATGACCCTCAATACCGTTCCAGTTTATTCTGAGGACGATTTGAGGAAGATGGGCATTGTGGTCTAAGGAAAACTATGAGCGGTATCTGATTCCTCAGGGTACCGTCTTTTTATTTTATAATGTATTATGTATATATAATAATATGGTGGAGTATTATGTTTGAGTTTATATCTTATTTGCAATTTTTTACTTTTATAATAGGGTTGGCAATTACTTTATATGTTTTGTTTAAAAATCCGAAAGATCAATTGCACCAATCTCTTGCGCTGATTTCATTAGGGGTAGCCGCCTGGAACTTGTCAATTTTTTTAGTAGTTTTAGATGTAGCTCCGCTTATATTTGGAGTTAGAAATGTTTTTGCATGGGCTTCTATTGTTGCACCAGCTTTTGCGTGGTTTGTTTATCAATATCCTGTAAAGATAAAATTTTATAATGTATTTTCTTGGGCAACTTTATTGTTAGGTTTGATGTTATTTTTAACACCATTTTATGGCAATTTTGTATTAAGTGTATCTGTTGATGCTGGCTATATTGATAGAGTTTTAAATGAATCTATTTATTCGATATGGTCTCTATTCTTTCTCTTATCTTTTGTATATGCACTAATCTTGTTGATAGCAAGAGTTTTTAATGCAAAAGGTGTTCACAAAGAGAGATTAAAACAAATATTGATTGGGTATTTATTGTTATTTATACCATCAATGTTTACCAATTTAGTTTTACCATTAATTTTTGAAGATTTAAGATGGAATAACCTTGGTCCTGTTTTTTCAATTTTTCTTGTGCTTGCATTGTTGAATGCCGTATTCAAATATCGACTTTTAAATATAAAATGGATTGTAGGGAAAAGTGTATTGTTTTCGGTAGCAATTGGTTTGATACTTTGGGTGTTGATGTCTATATCTTTGTTGATCGGTGATATATTTAATTCGAGGTTGACACTAATTATTGGCGCGCTTTTAATTGCGATTTTCTTCGAGCCAATTTGGCATTTCTTTGAGCGTATCTTTCTAAAGGTTGTGCACTCTGGTTCCTATGATCCTGAGGTGGCGCAAGAAGAATTATTTGGACTAGTCAGAGACGAGGGGGAGCTTGCGGTGCTTACAAAAAAATTGGTGAATAAGTTTTCGGAATATTTTTCAACTACAGAAATAGAAATGCTGGTTTTAGGAACTGGTAGTTCAAAAGCTGTAAGCTCCTTTAGTGAAGGTTTTGCGAAGAGTCATGAAAATCACATTGCGGAGCTTAAAAAGATTATCAAAGCAAATAAAAATAAAATCGTTGAAATCACAGAACTGGAGTGGAACCAGAAATATGGTAAAGGTGCAAAAAATGGTAATAAAAACACAATATCAAAACTCTCTAAGTTAGGAATTCAAACGCTCATTCCGTTCACCATTGATCACCATTTAGCTGGAATATTAATTTTTGGAAAACGACGTTTTGATAAGTCTTTATCTGATCGTGATATAAAATTTTTAGATTTAGTACGTTCCGGTATTTCACCAGCCCTTGAAAACGCCGCTAAATTTGAGGAGATTAAGCAGTTGTATTCAGACCTTTCTGAACTCGATAAATCAAAAACTGAATTTATTAACGTTGTCTCTCACGGATTTAGAACTCCACTTTCAGCGATTCGGTGGAATCTTGAAATGGCGCTCGAAAAAGAAAATAAGCTAAGTGATGAACTTCGAAGTTCTTTAGAAGATGTCCATGATAGATCACTGTTTTTAATTTCTACTCTTGATCGTTTGTTTGAAACCTTGGATATAGATAGCGGTCGCTACAAATTAGCACCGGAAGTTCTAAGCGCACAAAAAGTTTTAGGGAAAATCGAAGGTAAGTTTAGAAAAAAGTGTAAGAGCCAAAATATAAACTGCGTGTTTAATGTTAAAAAAGTTTCTATTTACACGGAAGAAGCAAAAATGCTTCAGCTCTGTAACTCGCTTTTGAAAAACTCACTGCAGTACACTTCAAGTGGCGGAAATATATCATTTGGCGTTGGAGAGCAAGATGGCAAAACCGTAATTACGGTGGAGGATGATGGTATTGGTATTCCTACTGAAAGTTTGGACAAGATTTGGGACAAATTTTACAGAGCTAAAAATGCGATTTTAACCTACGCAGACGGTCAGGGGCTTGGAATGTACTTTGTGAAAAAGATCGTTGATTTGCACCACGGCCACATTCAGGTGGAGACGAAGGTTGGAAAGGGTACAAAATTCACAATAATCCTGCCAAAGAAGGGCGGAAAAAAGTAAATTATAATCAGACGGCCTATTGACTTAGACTGTCTTTTTATTTATGATAGTTTTTTATGGAAAATAAAACCGTTTACTTAGATCATGCGGCAACAACACCGGTAGATACCAGGGTGAGGGAGCTAATGCTGCCATTTTTGTCGGAAAAATTTGGTAACCCATCAAGCTTTCACACAGTGGGGAAGATTGCAGCCGATGCGATTGCGGAAAGTCGCGCCAAAATTGCCAAGGTTTTAAATATTAGACCTGATGAAATTATTTTTACATCTGGGGGAACTGAGGCGGATAATTTAGCTGTTTTAGGTTTTGCTAGAGCTAATAAAAAATTTGGCAACCATATTGTAACCACCAAGGTGGAACACCCAGCGGTTTTAGAGGCGGTTGAGCACTTGGTTAAAGTTGAGGGTTTTGAGGTAACTTATGTACCGGTTGATCAGTTTGGAATGGTGGATGTGGAGGGGGTTCTTCGAGCGATAACTGAACAGACAATTTTGGTTTCGATAATTTATGCAAACAACGAAATTGGGACAATTAACCCAATCAAAAAAATTGGGGCAAAAATTCGTAACGACCGCGAGGCTGGAAAGAGACAGTTTCCGATTTTTCACACCGATGCCTGCCAAGCTCTTGGCGCAGTTGAAGTGGACGTACAAAAAATAAACGTGGACGCGATGACAATCAATGCGTCCAAAATCTATGGGCCAAAGGGAGTTGGGGCTTTGTACCTGCGTCGTGGTTTAAAGACTGAGCCACTTCAGTTTGGAGGTTCACAGGAAGGTCGCCGACGACCAGGTACGGAAAATGTGATTGGGATTGTGGGTTTTGGCGAGGCGGTTGCAATAGCCGAGGCGAGACGCGAAGTGGACTCAGAAATTCAGACAGAATTACGAGACTATTTTATAGGAGAGGTCCTGAAGCGAATTGCTAAAACTCGTTTGAATGGCCACAGAACTGAGCGCCTACCAAATAACATCAATATATCTTTTATGGATGTGGAGGGGGAGGCACTGCTACTTTATTTAGATGCGAAGGGGATTTTTGCGGCCACTGGTTCAGCTTGTACCAGTGCATCACTTGACCCAAGCCACGTAATTTTAGCACTTGGTTTGCCGTTTGAAGTCGCGCATGGAAGTTTACGTTTTACACTTGGTCGAAGTACTACAAAAGAGGATGTTGATTACGCACTGCAGGTTTTGCCGGAACTCGTGGAGAAGCTTCGAAAAATTAGCCCGGTAAGTGTTGATCCAAAATATTACGTTTAAAATATGTCAGATTACAAAGCAGAGCCAGTAGCTGGCGACGAAGGGGATGTGGTAAGCCATGATCAGCAGACTTCGTGGTTTTATTCAGATATGGTGAAAAAACATTTTTTTGAACCACAAAATTTTTTAGATAGAGAGCCTTACGAAGGGGAGTTTAATGCGGTTGGAAAAGTGGGGTCGCCAGCTTGTGGCGATGAGCTTCGAGTGTGGCTTCGAGTGGACCCTGAAACGGAAAAGATCAAAGATTTTAAGTGGAAAACTTTTGGTTGTGGTAGCGCAATTGCTTCAACTTCAATGACCAGCGTGATGGCGCTTGAAAACGGTGGTCTGACTTTAGCTGAAGCACGTGAGATTAAACCACAGATGATTATGGAGCGGCTCGGCGGTTTGCCACAGCGAAAATTTCACTGCTCAGTTCTTTGCGATAAGGCGCTGCGCGACGCCGTGAATGATTATTACCGCAAAACAAAACAATTTGATAAAATGGTGGTCGAGGCTTCACGAGTGGTCTGTTCAGTTTCCAAGGCCACCGATCATGATATCGAAGAGGCGGTTTTGGAGGGGGCGGTTACGCTGGACGCGGTACAGAAGAAAACCAAAGTTGGTGTGGGAAATCCTGGTGTGCTACCTGCGGTCGAAGATCTGATAAGATTTTATCGAGAGAAATATTTTGGAGCAGACTAAACAAATATAATATGAAAATTACTGTTCGAGTTGACGAAGATTTGTGTATTGGGGCGGCTAGTTGTGTAACAATCGCGCCAGAGACGTTTGTAATGAACGAAGAAAATAAAGCCTTTGTACTGGACCATAATCAAGCAGAGGATGGTGATAAATATGAGCGAGTTATAGAAGTAACAGAGGACGAGCTTGATAATATTGTGCTTGCGGCTCAATCGTGCCCAACGCTTGCGGTTATAATTATCGGGGAAGACGGCACGCAGATTTATCCAGAGTTTTAAATAGCGGAGACTATGAGATTTGTAATTATCGGTGGTGGAATTGCGGGGACAACGGCAGCGGAAGAAATTCGCAAACAGTCAGTAGAAGCCGAAATTATAATTGTGAGCGAAGAACAGCACCCGCTATATTCGAAGGTGTTGCTTTCACATTTAGTGCTCGAAAAAATTCCGAGAGAAAAAGTGTTTATAAAAACTGCGGATTGGTATTACAAAAATAATATTGAGTACCAATACGGAGTTTTAGTGACAATAATTGATACTGTTAATCAGTTTATTGAAACAAGCGAACAGCGGGAAATTCCGTACGACAAACTGCTTATTACAACGGGTGGAGATGCGAAGCTGTTACTCGAAGATATGCGCGGGGTATCGTACTTCAGGAATCTGGACGACGCTGATCAAATCTTGAGTATGATCGCGGAGCTTAAAACTTTACCGCTAAAAGATCGGAAGGCTGTAGTTTTAGGTGGGGCTTTTATCGCGCTTGAGTACATTAATTTACTTCATCATCATAAAATTGAACAAACCGTGGTTATGCGGGCAGATGGTTTTTGGTCAAAAATCATTGGTGATCACGCCAAACAGCTTATTTGTAAAGAACTTGAAAACAAAGGTGTGCGGTTAATAACCGGTGTTCAGGTTGAAGAACTGCAAGGAGAGTTTGAACTTTCGGCAGTTTTGCTAAGCAACGGAGAGACTCTACCTGCAAAATTCTTGGGGGTAGGTATTGGTTTAGATATTGATTATAATCTGTTCAAGGAAGCGCAGCTAGAAGTGGGGGCCGGACTCTGCGCCAACGAGTTTCTCGAAACGAACGCAAAAAACGTGTATACTGCAGGTGATGTTGCTGAAGTAAAAAATATTGATCTGCAAAAAAGACTTTTGGTGCGAAACTGGCAAAACGCCTTTTTACAGGGTCGCCTAGCGGGGAAAAATATGCTTGGCGAACACCTAGCGTTTTCACAAGTCACTTCTTACTCTGCTCAACTGTTAGACTTAAAAGTCGTCTTTATTGGTGACACGGATAGAAAAGACACCGAGGTGATTCAATACTTAGCGGATGTTGAAAACAGTATTGAGATATTTAACCGCAATGGGGTAACGGTTGGCGCGGTTATTGTAGGGGGTGTGAGTGAACGACAAAATATAACAACTGCCATCAATAATAAACAAAATTATGTCGCTTGATTTAGATAACACCTACTTAGAAAACGATGAACGCGACGCTCTTTATGGGCTTGAGCGTCAAAATCTTCAGTTTATGCAGGCTTTTGAAGAGGCTGGTCAGATTAAAATTCCGGCTAGTTACAAAAAAGCTGAGCAGATTGTGTTTTTAGGTCTGGGAGCCTCGGCATTGCCCGGTGCTGTGGTCAAGGCAGTACTTCAAGCGGATGTAAAAGTGCCGATACTTTGTTTGAATGCTGGTGAGGTACCAAAGTTTGTTTCGTCTAAGACTCTGGTTGTTGCCCTGAGTCATTTTGGCAACACGGATGCGGTTTTAGAAGCCGTTAAGAATTACAGTAAGAAAAAAGCAAAGATTGCGGTGATTTCAACCGGTGGAAAACTAGTGGCATTTGCTAAACGAGAAAAATTGCCTGTTTATAAATATGATGTTCAAGATTTAGCAATTACACCAACTTTTGCAGGTGGTTTTATGCTCGGTGGAGTTTTAGGAATTTTAAAATCAGTGGAGCTTCTGAAGGTTGCCAAAAGTCAGATAACTAAATTAGTCGAAGCTATTACTGACGTTATTGATAGTTCAGAATCGGAAGTGAAAAGTGGCAATAACCCGGCGAAAATAGTAGCAAACGAACTTCATGGTCGGCCACTTATTATTTTAGCAAGTGAACACCTCTTAGGTTCAGCAACTGCTTTTGCGCATTACGTTGAAGAACTCGGTGGGCAGTCAGCTCAGGTTTTTGCACTTGCAGAAGCTGGTGTGAAGAGTTTTAATTTTGTGATTGAGAGTGATAATTATTCTAAGCCTTTTGAAATAGTTATTTTGAAATCCGGACTATACTCAAAAAGTGAAAACAAGGCACTCGAAGAACTGGCAGGTTCACTTGAAGAACGAGGGGTGAGTGTGGTGGATTACGAAGCTAGGGGCAAGAGTCGGCTGGAGGAAGCAGGGGAGATAGTCCAATTTGGAATGTTTGTGGGTTATTACTTGGCACTTCTTAATAAGATGAAGATTTAAACATTTTGATTTGATGGATGAAAAATAGATACGCGAGTATCTATTTTTTGTGCAGGAATGATTTTAGAATAATTCAGCTTTTACCAAGCATGAACCACGATCAATAATAATTACAACAAAACCAAACCGTCATTCTGAGGTGAATGTAAACCACACCAAAGAATCTCATTACCGAATTACCAAGTAAATGCCGGTCCAGCACAAAACGAAGGAGATCCTTCAGCGTGAGTCGTCGCTAGCTTCAGGATGACGGTATGGGTGAGGGGCGAAGTTCAAGGACAAGCCGATTAAATTAAACCAAACCGTCATTCTGAGCCTGATGTGAATCATGGCTAAGAATCTAACCAAACCGTCATTCTGAGGTGAACGTGAATCACACCGAAGAATCTCGGTGTTGAATTACTAAGCAAACGTCGGTTAAGCACAAAACGAAGGAGATCCTTCAGCATAACTCGGCGCTCGCTTCAGGATGACGGTATGAGTGTGTGGGATGACTCATTAAAAAAATACGACAAACAAAACCGTCATTCAGAGCCTAACGTGAATCACGGCGAAGAATCTCATCGCCTCGTCATTCAGAGCCTGATGTGAATCATGGCTAAGAATCTAACCAAACCGTCATTCTGAGGTGAACGTGAATCACACCGAAGAATCTCAGTGCTGGATTACTTCGAAACCAAGTCTCGATTCAGCACAAATCGGCTCGCTTCAGGATGACGGCATGGGTGAAGGAACAAATAAAATCACATCATTCAGCATAACCTGGCGCTCGTTTCAGGATGAATGAATGCGGACTAACTAAATGAACAATAGAAACTATCATTAATAAAAAACGACCCCCGCACCAAACTTGGTGCGGGGGTGGTAGAGGCGGAGTTTTACTCCGCCTGGGTCTTGCGGAGCTCTTCGAGCTCCGCCCGAAGCCGAGCAAGCTCGGCTTCGTAGATGCTGGCGAGCTCTCGCTGCTCGCTCATCGAGCGAGCAGCGAGAGCGGACCGGGCACTTGCTTCGGCTTGCGCCTGGGCAAGTGCCCGGTCCTTCTCGGACGCAAGCGCAGCGTTGCTGGCTTGCGTTTCGAGGGTGATGCGGGCCTGTTCGCCCGCATCCTGCTCGGCAGCAAGCGCACGCTTGTGCGCTTGCTGCTTGGCGGTTTCGGCCTCGGCCACCTTGGCCTCGGCGCGAGCCTCGGTCGTACGGACTCGATAGTCCGCCTCGGCCTCGGCGCGAGCCTCGGCCTCGGCGTTCCGCCTGGCCTCGGCCCGCGAGGAGCGCGACTGGCGCTCCTCGATGTGGTCGACGTTGTCGACCACGCCGTACAGACGGCGGGCCGCGCAACCGCGGGTTACCACAAGCTTCGTTTGCACGAAGCTTGTGGCGAAGTCGGCAACCTGGTTGCCGACCGGGATCATCACGCCCGGTTGGGGCGAGGTGGCTACGCCACCTCGCCCCCGCCCGCCGTAGCCACCGGCGGG
>PFWT01000013.1:8948-16398 GCA_002791275.1 Candidatus Uhrbacteria bacterium CG_4_9_14_3_um_filter_41_35
CTGCTTGTAGGCGCCGTGGGGCATTGCGGTGGACACGTCGTCGAGCGACGTGTCAACCGCGAAAGCGGTGGGGGTGAGCATGATCATGGCTAGCAAGGCCATGATCATGCAAAACAAATTTTTCATTGTTGCTCCTTTTATTTATTGAACCAGAAAACTGATTCAAGTTAGATGAGAAAGAACATTACAATCTAACATAATTTTCCGCTTTTGTCAAGAGCTTTTAAATAAGAATTGGCTAATTTTAGCTAATTTTGAATATTAACAAAAAGTGCCAGAAGTAAGTTTAACTGTTAACTACAGGTTGACAAAAGTGGAAAATTATGCTATATTTGGTAGTCGTTAAACATTACTTTTTATAGTTTTTCGATAAAAAACAAAAAAGAGCAGAAATGCTCAAGGAGGCCATCATGGCTAATTTGAAGGATGTCATGTCGAAGCTCGCCACCCCCATGGCCGAGAAGGCCATGGAGGCCACGAAGCGCGAGGAGCCCCGTATGGGGCACCTCATCGAGATCCTGGCGGACAGGGGGGAGCTCGGAAAGCTCACCCACCTCGCGGCCCTCTCGGCGATCGCCGAGCGCGCCACGGCCACCGACACCGCTGCAAAGCGGGTGTCGGCTGAGCCGAACCCCGAGTCCACCCCGGCGGTGAAGCCGTCGGGTGTCCGCGGCTTCTTCCACAACGTTCAGGGGGTCTACAAAGACTTCCTGAACGTCCTCTCTGAGGAGAGGGTCGACGAGGACAGTATGGACGGCAAGGGCTTCCGCTTGGCGGAAGCCCTTGCCCACCTCCTCGAGCACGAGCCGGAGGCCCTGTCCCGCCTGTTGCGGGACGGGGTCGACTACCGAGTGATGATCGACAACCCGCTCGATCCAACGCTCGGGAGCCCGGTGGAGATCATGGCCATTTTGGCCATGCATCGGCCCTCTAAGTGGGCATCCTTCCAAGATTGGAAGGACCGGGCAGTGAATATGCCCGAGCTCAGGAGGGTGGCGAAGGAGCAGTCAGTGTTCCTCGCCATGCTTGTCACCATGCTGGCGGTCGTCGCCCTTGTGGTGACGGCGCCCGAGCTTCTGCGGAAGCTCGTCACCTCCCTCGCAGAGGTGCTGCTGGCGCCTTTGCGCTGGCTGGCCTACCAGGCCTACGGCGTCAGCATCACGGTGCTGACGATCGCAATGGCCCTGTGGGCAGTCGAGGACCTGTTCCTCGGCTGGGGGCTGGCCGAGACCGCCAGCCTTGGCGGCACTCTCAAGTTCCTCTGGGAGCTTGAGAGTGCCGACGCGATGAGCCCGACAGCGATGGCTGTCGGGCTCGGCGTCTGGTACGTCGCCCGGATCCTCACCGGGGAAGTAGACCGCTACTTCTTCGGTGAGCAGGAGGAGGAGACCCCCGCCAAGACCTCTGGTCAAGGTGTGGGAGATCTCCTCAGGCGGACGTTTGTCCGCCCCTGGATGGGACTTGGTTACGACGACCAAGCCACCACTCCAGGCACCTCCAACCTCAGCGCGGAGGAGCGTGAGAGGATGGAGGAGCGGAACCTCGTGAACTTTAAGTTCTCGAAGTTCCGCCGCGTCGGACTGACGCTTTCCTTGGTGATCTCGATCTTGCAGATCGGGTTCCTAGGGAAGTGGCTGGTCGAAAACGGCGCATTAACCTCCTGGGCCGGCTACATGGTGTGGTCGGCGGGGATGGTTACGACTTGGTTGGGCGCCGAAGCCGAGTTCGGCGCCCGCTTCCCCGGCATCTTCGATTCGAAGGCCAAGGCAGCCATGCTGCTCAAGGCCTTTGAGAAGATCGAACGCTGGGGGCTCAGGACGAGCGTCATCATGGCGATTGGCTGTTTCAGCCTCGGCATGATGAGCCTGCTCTTCCTGAGTAGTTCGGTCGGCCAACTGGTCGTGAACTCTACGGAGTACACGATCCAAGTGGCGACCGACACCCTGAGCGACGTAGCCGTGAAGAACGGCTACACTCGCTCGAAGGACGGCTCCTACACCCGGGTAACGAACCCGGGGCAGGGCCAGATGGAGCCTGCGCGCTCGTTTACGAGCCCGCAGGCAAGCGGACACCGACTCGCCCTGTGTGGCCGGCCGGAGAACGCGGACCTGTTCGTCTGCCAAACTAAGTAGACGAACGTGGCGCCTCGAGATTTATCTCGGGGCGCCTTTTAGTTTGTGAAAATTTTTTGCAAATATAAAAGTACGGGGACAAATCCCGTACTTTTTATACTTATAGAAGCGTTCCTTGTAGACTTGTAAGAACGAAGTTTGAAATTGCGAACGCAGCAAGAATTAGAACTAGTCCGATTGTTGCGTTGATAAGCATCTTTCGTGCAGTTTCTGTTTGTTCTGGCTTTCCACCAGCGGTCATCCAGAGGAATCCAGCGTAGATAGTTAGGACCAAGAAAATAACTCCAAGGAACGAGAGAACGATATTGATGATACTACCAATAAATGATGGTAAGTCAGTGTTCTTTAGTGATGTCTGATCTTGAGTATTTTGTAAATTTCCCAGAAGGTTTGTTTCCGCACTAGCGTGTGGCGCAATAACGAACGCTGGTAGGATTGCGAGAAAAGCTACGATCATTGTAGTTTTCAAGCTCGTAAGAAGCTTTGCTGATGTCATATAATAATATTATTGACTTTATGAATAATTATTTTTACTTTCCGGTTTTACTAGTCCCACTCGTACTAGTTAGACTCGGAGATTGTATTGATTTTATCACAAACTGTGAGATGGCAAAAGAGCTTAAAATGATAACTAAACCAATAATCGAATTTATAAGAACGCTTTTTGATTTTTCCAGTTGATCCGCTTTTCCGCCAGCGGTCATCCACAAAAATCCGCCGTAAATGATCATTACCAGTAAAATCACCCCAGCTAGGCTTAAAACACCGTTAATCATTGTGCCAATAGTTGTAAACAGAATATCTTTTTGCGTTGCGCCGTAGAGCGAAGTTCCGGCGTTATCGAGCTCACTTGTGTAGTTCACCTGGGCGTGTGCATAAGTGAACATAGCTGGGGATAACAGGAGGACAGCTAGGACTATGGAAAAAAATTTACGCATAAACTATTGGATTACGCTGAAGACGTACTGACTAACGCCGTAGGCAAGTAAAATGATAATAAGTCCGATAATCGTGCTTGCTAAAATACTTTTGGCTTTACCTACATTTTGAGCATTACCAGCGTCGGTCATCCACAGTACACCGGCGTAGATGAACAGAATCAGGAAAATTACACCAAGAATGCTAAATAACGGGGTGATCAACTTTTCTGCTACATAAGTGCCCACGCGAGTGTTTGTTTGCGCAGAGCCGTAAATGGACTCACCGGTTTGGGTGATGCCAGTTTGATCAACACTTATTTGAGCAAAACTAATAGTAGGTAAAAGTAGGATTGTTAGAATAAAAAAAGTGATAAATTTTTTCATACTATAGATTTGGGGCGGATAGTGATTTTAAAACGTAGACAACAATAGCCCAAGTGGAAAGTATAAGCAGGAAGCCGATTAAACCTGAAATAAACAATTTCTGTGCTTCAGAATAAGCGTCATCATTTCCGCCAGCGGTCATCCATTTAACTCCGCCAAGCAGGAGGGTTACGAGTGATAACAGACCAAGGAAGCCAAGGATGGTGTAAAATATTTTTTTTGTTACCTCGGCTTGATCTAAATTCTTAATGCTGGTTTCGGCAGGGAAGATTGACTCTTCGGTAGCTGATTGAGCACTGGCGTACTGTGGGTGCATCACTGCCGAAATACCAAGTACCGAAAGCGCTAGGGTTGCGCCAACGATTGAGGAAAAGATTGCTCGAAAAATGAGAGACATATTAAATTGGGTTTACATTTCCTTGCAAAATTGCGCGGAAAACTGTGAGAGTGATAATGTAAGCCGAAGCAATAACGACGATACCGAGAGTAGCCCAAACCAGAACTTTTTTCCCTTTATCCACACGGTTCGCTTCACCGGTTGAGGTAAGCCAGAGAAAACCGCCGTAGAGCACCATGAGTAGTGCAATGATTCCGCTTAAGGAAAGCGCCCCTTTGATGATATTTGCGACAATTAGTCGAATATCAGTAGTGCCGAGCGGGTTCGTGAGCACCACCTGAGCGTGGGCTACAAGAGGCAGAGCAAATAATGACAGGGCGGTGAGGTAACTAGAAATTCTTTTCATATACTTTGATTATATCATTATTCTTATTTGAGGATCTGATCAGCAGAGGTAACATCGGCGTTTTTAAGAACATCTTGAAGATTTTTACCTTCAGACGCCGTACCTTGAGTAAGTACGCTGATGAAAAAAGTGATGGCGGTGTACGCGCCGAAAACGATTATTAGGCCAACCACAGCGCCAGTCATAGTCTTTTTTCCCTCAGAAACCATATCTTCGTTACCGTGAGACGCTAGCCAGAGGAAACCGCCATAAATAAACATTACAAGTACCAGAGTTCCGCTGATTCCTAGAATAAATACCGAAATATTCACGACCACCTGCAAAATATCGTTTAGTTGGCACATTCCAAAGTCTCGGCAGTCGCAAGGGGAGGTTCTTGAAGCGCAGACATTTCCGAAAATTAGACCCTGATCTTGAATTTGCTGAAACTGGGCTGAGATACTGGTTCCGGCACTTGAGTTTGCGGTGTCATTGTTGCCAGCGCCAAGGCAGGCACCGGTTGGGTCAACAAAACCATTGCAAGGCGTTGTGTTGGCTTGAACTGAAGTCCCGTCCTGATTTTTACAGCCTCCGTAAACAGTGTCAACACCGTAGTTACAACGACCATTTGCGTCTTTGATCGGGTCAGCTGGCACGCACTTTAGTTTATCGGCCACAGCAGTATCCGCACATTTTTGCTTGTTAATAACCGATTGTTCATCACAAAAAGCGTCACAACCGTCAAAAGCAGTGTTTGGATTAGTGCAGAGTGGCAAACACTGAAAATATGTATTATTCGCCTGGCTAATACATAAGTTTTTATTGGTAGTAACGGCGTCTTCGCACTGCTTTTGCGTAACCGCTAAGGCTGGCGAGGCAGTAAAAACAGTAGCTACAATGAACGTAGCCGTGATGGCAAGGGTATGCAGTTTGTTTATTGGCATAATTAGCTAAATTATATCACAATATTCCTAATAAAAATCCTAACTTGTGTTTATTTTTAAAAGTGCAAATCTTTAAAGATTAAAGAACACTTTAGAAACAAAAAATCCTGCAGAAATTGCAGGATTTTGTTTGTTATCTGTATGTATCTGCCACTTTTTTTGCTGATAGGTTGATAACCGCTGCTCTGTCTTCCGGATTTAACAAGATTGTATTTATTAGATCCTTAAGCGCAGTTTCAGCCTTTGGTGCGTCGTTACCGCGGTACCAACTCCGAGCCGTTAGGGTTTGCTCAGCGAAAACGCCAAGCTCTTCGTCGTTGACCTGGGTGCCGATTAAGTTACGCAATGCAGATGGCTTACGTGCTTTTTGCAAATAGCTAGCAACCTGTTCTTCTTGAGCCGCGAACTGCACAAAGTCCCAGGCCCAGTCTTGGTTTTTACTAGTTTTTGCCACACTTTCTACCCAGTAGTTAGCGAAATTGACTTCACGCCCACCACTGATCTGTGGAACCTTGGCTGTACCGAAGTTTAACTTTGGTGCGGTGGTTTTGATTAATGGAAGGTGATAGCTGTAGCCAAAGAAAAATGCAGTTTGACCATTCGCAAAGGCTTCGAAGGAAGTTGGAAAGCTCTTGTTCCAAGTGTAAACTTCTTTAGTTGGGTTTGCGAAGTCGGTGTAAAATTCGGTAGCGTCGAGTGCTGGGAAAACGCCTTCCGGTGCATCAGTTGGGATAAGATTGAAAGTTACTCGACCGCGATCATCGGTCATCTGTGAACCGTTTTGCATCATGAGGAGTGTGAGCAGGTCTGTTGATCTCTCAACGTTTTCAGCAGTTCCGATCGCTCCCCCTGATTGTGCGATCTCACCAGCAGCGTCGTAGGCGGTAATGGCAATGATTGCTTGCTGGAACTCTTCCCAGGTTTGCGGTGGGGTCGCAATGCCTGCCGTATTCAAGAGGTCACGGTTGTAGTAGAGAACCAGTGAGTCAAGCGACATTGGTAAACCGTAAACTCGACTTTCAACCGGTAGATCAGGATCTGGTTGATAGTCGAGAATTACGTCTTGTGCAACCTGGTCCACGAATGCTTGTTTGAGAATTTTCTGACTAAGGGTTTGTTTTTCAACAGCCACAGTAATCACTTTATTTTGCAGACCACCAGTTTGTCGTGACTCGGAAATGGTTACAGTATCTGGCATTGGCGCCAAAATATTTTGAAATTCTCGAAGTCTAGTGTTGTGGATATTTAAGATATCTGGCCCTCGACCCTCAGCCAGTGCGCGGATAAGCTCAGTGTCGTAGTCAGCGAATCTAATCCGTTTATAGTTAATGGTAACGTTTGGATGCAATTGCCGGTACCTTGAGATGATATCCTTGTAAGTATCTTCGCCATCAAATACTCGCCAATATTCGAGTGTAACTGGCGTTGCTGGTACTTCAACCGGTGCGCTTCCTCCACCAAAACAACCTTGCCCAGTCGTAATGAAGAGAGCTAAGAGCATGATGAGCGAAACTGGTTTAAAAAATCGCTTCATAGAATTATTTAGAAAGTGAACGTAAATATTTTTTTAAATCTTTTTTGATTTCCGGATGTTTAAGTCCGAACTCAATCGAAGCGATAAGTAGACCTAATTTATTTCCGCAATCGTAACGGGTACCTTTCATTACCTTGCCGTGAATAACCTTATTTTGTTCAAGGTAGGTTATAAAGGCGTCAGCCAGTCGAATCTCCCCGCCCTTACCAGGCTTTTGTGTTTTAAGAAGTTCGAGAATTTCTGGGGTAATAATGTATTTTCCTGGGGTAATCAGGTTTGACGGCGCTTCTTTCGCCAACGGTTTTTCAACGAATTTTTCAATCGCAATTTCACTTTCGGTGAGCATAGTTCCGCCTACCACTCCGTATTTATGAACTTCCGATTTTGGCACTTCGACTAAACCAATAATTGGTGTTTCATATTTTTCGTAGGCTTCGATAAGTTGTTTAAGCCCTGGTTTTTTCGAATCGAAAATATCATCACCAAACAACACGGCAACTGCTTCGTGTCGTTCGATAAACGGCACCGCGGCTAAAATAGCGTGTCCGTCCCCAAGTGGTTTTTGCTGGCGCACGAAAGCAAACTTCGCCAGTTTACCAATCGCAGAAATTTGTTTAAGTTCTTTAATTTTATTATTTTGCTCCAATCGATATTCAAGCTCGAAGTTTCGATCAAAGTGATCCTCCAAGGTTCGCTTTCCATTACTGGTAACAAAGACAATTTCCTCGATACCAGAAGCCACCGCTTCTTCAACGATGTACTGAATAACGGGCTTATCGACAACAGGGAGCATCTCTCTTGGTTGAGCTTTAGA
>PFWT01000004.1 GCA_002791275.1 Candidatus Uhrbacteria bacterium CG_4_9_14_3_um_filter_41_35
TGCTTGGTATTTGGCTACACGACAGGGGCAAAAACCAACTTTAAATGTCGATTAGCTCTTAAAAAATCAATTTTTTATTATTTCGATTAATAAAAAGAACCGCTCGGCAGATTGCCGGCGGTTAGCTAAAGGACACGTTGTCCGAGTTAGGTTTGACGCGTTCCAGCACCACTGTGCGTGTACGCACCACTACGCTTCACTGCATGAAGGGTCGGACGCGACCCAAACAGCTCAAGTACAGGGATCAGGTCTGGCCGATCAGGGAAGTGCGAGCCATCGAGTACGATACCCCCACCCTTCAGCGCTTTATGATGTTGCACAGCAAGGAACAAACCCTCGACCGCACTAAGCATCTGTTCACCCGGAACAAGGCGCGCTCGCGCGTCGTACAAAGTGTGACGCCGATTAAGCCCTCCGTCGTTGGCCCAAATCCAGTAGGACGTCTTCCCAGGCTCGTTCCGGTCAACCAAACGTTGATTTCGGAGATCAAGACCGAACTCTAACAGTTCGCAGATCTCAAAAATCTCAAACGACGGATCAACTAGAACAAGCAAGTTATGCCGAAGGTAATTATCAACGTTCGGCAAAAGGCTGGGCAGTGTAGCCAAGTAGTTCGCAAACGTCCGTTCACCGTTCGTTCGAGGTCCAAACCCCGCGTTGAACAAGATGCGAGCCAGTCTTTCTTGCATCGGAGTTAACCGTTGCCATGCAAGAGCGGTATTCCTAAATCCACTCATTTGAATCTCTCCTTTGTAGGACCGCTACAAACGGTTTCTTAACCAGTTAAAGCTAAAAACTTAGAGCTGTTCAAGAACTAAGAAAGTTTACAGACACTCTCAATTTTGTCAATACTCGCACTTTATTTTTTTCTTGAATAACAGCCAAAATAGAAGCAAAAAAACTGTGAATAGATATAACTTTTTTCAAGGTCTTGCGGAATCTAATATTATTCTTTGGAACTATATAATATTTATGACCATTACATTAACGACAACATAAACGGAAAAATGATATAATCTAAAAATATGAAACCAATTATTTATCTAGGCGCTGATCACGCTGGCTTTGATATGAAAAATTCAATCAAAGAACACCTTCATTTAAGCGGTTACACAACCGAAGATTTAGGTGCATTAAAATTCGACCCGCATGATGATTACCCGAAGTACGCTGAAGCTGTAGCCTCTGCAGTTTTAAAGCACCCTGGATCTCTTGGTATTCTTTCCTGCGGTAATGCTGAGGGCGTTACAATTACCGCTAATAAGTTCGACGGCATTCGAGCGGGGCTTGGTTTTAGTATTGACTCTGCTGTAACGATGCGAGAAGATGACAATGCTAATATAATCTCCATTCCCGGTCGCATAAGTACAGTAGATGATCCGCTCGAAATTATTGACGCCTTTCTTAAAACAGAATTCTCAAACGCGGAGCGCCATAATCGAAGACTAAGTCAAGTCGAACAAATCGAACTAGAAAATTAAATATGACAAAAGTTGTACCTGCTATTTTGGTTCAAAGTGAAAACGAGTATTTAGAAAAAATCAGCAATCTGGAAGTCAGAAACGAGGTCAGTGTTATGCAATTCGATATTTTAGATGGTTCAATGTTTGGTGCTAGCTCCTGGTCAGATATTGAAGTCATTAAAAATTTAGGTAACACCCCAAATTTTGAACTGCACCTCATGATCGAAAACCCCCTTCAGACCGTGGAAAAATGGCATAGTAAAATCAAAACCGTGAAGCGCGCTATTATTCACGCCGAAATTAAGGCGGGTATTTCAGAATCAATCAGCGCGATAAAAAAACTGGGAATTGAAGTGGGACTAGCCATAAACCCTGAAACGGAAATCAGTGCCGTCAAAATGTATCTCGATGACATCGATATGATCCTTATTATGGGCGTGCACCCAGGACAATCTGGTCAAAAATATTTGGGCTCGGCAATCAATAAAAAAATTAGAGAAGTTCATGAAAAATTTTCTGATTTGCCAGTTGCAGTTGACGGTGGAATAACGCTCTTAAACGCAGAATCAATAGTCGACGCTGGCGCCTCAGAACTCTGCGTTGCGTCAACGATTTGGCAGGCTGAAGATAAGAAAAAAGTTATTCAAAGTTTATCCTCATTTTGAAAGATTTTACTTGACGAAGCGTAATAAGATTGTGGTATAATCATTTTATCTTAAAATATATTATTACTTATGAGTACAACTCTTAGCACCAAGAAGATCACACTTGCTACTGCTGCTATTTTAGTCGCTGTAGCTGGCTATTTTTTCATCAGCACTTCTTCTGCTGATGCGTTAACTCCGCTTGCATCAGTTCAGTCAGGTGATCTAGTTCGAGGCGAAGCAACACCAGCTGTTTACTACATTGGCGCCGACGGACAACGCTATGTTTTCCCTAACTCTAATACGTACTTCACTTGGTACACTGACTTCGATAATGTTAAGTTTTTGTCAGATGCAGATCTAGGTAAACTCAAAATTGGCGGAAACGTTACTTACCGACCAGGGGTTACAATGATCAAGATCAACACCGATCCAAAAACATACGCTGTTAGTAAAGACGGAACACTTCGTCACGTTACCAGCGAAGACATAGCGATCGGACTTTACGGAACAAACTGGAACAAAAACGTTCACGATATGCCAGACAGTTTCTTTGGAAACTACACAATTGGTAGCGCAATCGTATCAACATCAGAGTTCGTACCGGCCAATGAAACAGCTACAGCTTCAACCATCAACTCAGACAAAGACTTGCAAGCTCCAGCAACAATGTCTATTGGTTCAAACGGTTACACTCCTGTAGACGTTACAATTACGCCAGGACGATCAATCAAGTTCACAAACAACGATACAATCAATCACACTGTAACTTCAGACGATCTTTCATGGGGTACAGGAACTATTCAGCCAGGCGACAGCAAAATTGTAAGCTTCGACAAAGCTGGAACTTTCCCATTCTTTGACAGCTACAATTCACAGAACACTGGTGCGATCTACGTACAATAAAATTAAGCACAAGAAAACGAGGCCATGCGCCTCGTTTTTTGTTATAATGATTTTATTCATACAACAAATAATTCTGTGTAGCGAAGCGCTTATTTATATAAACGCTGATCGACTCGCATGTAGCTTATGCCCGACATTCGACCAATCCTTACACTTAGTGAAAAGAAATTACTTAGTCTCGAATTACAAGCAAACGAAATTAGAAAAGATATTTTGAAAATGCTAACCGAGGCAGGCAGTGGTCACTCAGCTGGCCCACTTGGCATGGCAGATATTTTTACAGCACTCTATTTTCACATTCTGCACCATGATCCAAACAAACCACTTTGGGACGATCGTGACCGGCTCTTTTTGTCTAACGGCCACATTGTTCCGGTTCGGTACGCAACTATGGCGCACGCAGGTTACTTTGATAAATCTGAATTAATGACTCTTCGAAAATTAGGTAGTCACTTGCAGGGTCATCCGGAGATCACTCACCTTAAAGGGCTCGAAAATACCTCAGGTCCACTTGGTGACGGAGCGCCCCAGTCAGTTGGAACTGCCTATATTGGAAAAAAAGAGAACAAACCTTGGCACGTGTTTTGCGCAATGAGTGATGGCGAACTTGAAGCTGGAATTGTCTGGGAAGCTGCTATGTTTGCCGGGAAATATAAACTACATAACCTTACTTGGATTATTGACCGCAACAACATTCAAATCGACGGCTTCACTGAAGACATAATGCCTCTTGAGCCAATTAAGGATAAGTTCGAGGCCTTTGGTTTTGAAGTGATTGAAGTCGATGGGCACAATATAGATCGTTTTGTAGATGCCTGCCGGGAAGCTCAAGCTATTTGGGAACGTCCCGTGGTTATCATCGCTCACACTATCCCCGGTAAAGGTGTAGATTTTATGGAATTTGATTATAAATGGCACGGCGCGCCACCAGGTAAAGGCCCAGAGGATACTTTTAAAAAGGCGGATCAATTAAATGAAGCTCTGAAAGATTTACGAACTCTTGGCGGTAAAATAAAAAGTGAACACGAATAAACTATGCCAAATAAAGATATTAAATTGAACAGAGATTGGAAAAAACAAGATGCTCTTAAAGCCCTACCGACTCGTGACGGCTTTGGTGAAGGCTTGATCGAGGCCGGAAAACGGGATGGAAATGTTTACGCAATATGTGCCGACCTCACTGAATCAACCCGAGTTGATGGGTTTAAAAAAGCTTTTCCTGACCGTTTTGTGCAAATGGGTGTTGCAGAGCAAGCTATGGCTGCGATTGGTGCTGGTATGTGTTTAGCCGGAAAAACGGTTTTTATTGCGAGTTACGCCTGTTTTTCACCTGGTCGAAACTGGGAGCAGATTAGAACAACCGGCTGTTTACAAAAAACTAATCTAAAAATCGTTGGGGCGCACGCTGGTGTTTCCGTGGGACCAGACGGCGCAACTCACCAGATGCTCGAAGACATTGCTCTTATGCGAGTCCTACCAGAAATGACCGTGCTCGTGCCCTGCGATTCAATCGAGGCTAAAAAAGCAACAATCCTTGCAGCCGAAATAGATGGTCCTGTGTACATACGTCTAGCCCGCGAAAAGAGTCCAGTCTATACTACAGAGGCAACTCCGCTCGAACTGGGGAAAGCACAAATCTTTCGCGAAGGTTCCGATGTTGCCCTAATCGGCTGCGGTCCCCTAGTTTACCAGTGCCTACTCGCAGCAGAAATGCTAGCCGAAGAAGGAATCAGTGCCTGCGTGGTTAATAACGTAAGCGTGAAACCAATGGATGAAAAAACCATTATCGAAGTCGCTAAAAAGTGTGGTGCTATTGTAACCATCGAAGAAGCTCAAGCTGTCGCAGGTATGGGTAGCGCAGTTTGCGAGCTCCTTGCCGAAGAATATCCGGTGCCAATCTCTCGTATGGGTATGCAAGACAGATTCGGGGAAAGCGGAGAACCGGACGAACTACTTGAACACTTCAAACTCACTGCCCCGCACATTGTGCTAGTTGCGAAAAAGATTCTAAAAAAGAAATCAATTAAATAAATATATATGACACTTCAAACAATTCTATATCTATTAATCGCTGTGCTACTCGGAGGAACCGTTTTTGCCTGGGTAAATTTTGTGCTCACTACACTTGAACACTGCAATTCGTGTTCAATCGGACCAAAAGGAAAACCAAGCATCAAATGCTTACTCGGCGCAATATTCTTCACCATTGCCCTAGTTCTTGCAGTTTACGCAGCAACCATGGTTTAATAAAAAGGCGGATCATAGTTGATCTGCTTTTTTAATTGAGTTTTAAAAGTATGAACAAAAAAATTACTATTATTCTTATTATCAATCTTTTACTCATATTTGCCGTTGCCTTTGGCGCTGTTATTTTACTAAGTAAAAATATACCAGAGGCAAATACAGGATCAATAACTTTTAACCTTAGCAATAAAGAGAGCTGATCAAAATAATCCCTAACGATGCAGATTTACCGATTGGTCACATCAAACTGTCCAACAAGATTGATTCACAAAACAATGAGCTACTATTATAGTTTGAATCAAATCCGGCTATAAAAATCCGCTAAATCTTTTCGGTCTTCACTATAACTTTAAAAACAAGTTATACAGCTCCGAGACAATAATGGCGTACATGTTGACGTAAACCACCAATATATCACAAATATACGATTTAATGAAAGTAAAACGCAAGTTTTGTCAGTATAATTATAATTGATGAGGATAAAAGCGTACGCTTCTCATCTTCGCAAGTATTGAATAAGCAAATAAAATAGACCTATAAGGTCTATTTTAAAATTAAAGCCCCGTCTTTACAAAACGGGGCTAGTAGTTAGTCTTTTTCGTAGATAAGGCCAGGAACACTGACCTCGGCCATAGCAACACCTCCCCAGTACACACAACCAAGCTTACACGTGGTCGCGTCAAAACCAAGTCGGCAGTCGCACATGGCACTCAACTCTTCGAGCTCCTGCGGTGATCTCATCTTGCAAACCGGGCAGTCCGCAGTTTCGAGCATTTCGAGATGCCCGTAGCATTCTTCAGCCCTAGAACCATGTTCCAGACGGAAGTAATGCAAACTCGAGCAACAAATGATCAATTCCGCTTCCTTCATTACGGCCTGTGACATTTAAACTCCAGCTGATCTAATAAGTATCAGCCAAATGATGCTAGTTGATTTTCAACTATTTGTCAAGTAATTAATCTTAAAAAATGACCAAGGTTAGTACAATTTTCTTTTCTATTTATATTCTCGAGACTTGACAAAAAGCTAATTTTTGCCTATACTTCGCCCATTATGCGACTGAATAAATACATAGCGGACTCTGGGTTTTGTAGCCGGAGAAAAGCTGATAAACTGATCGAAGACGGGGTTGTTACTATAAACGGCAAAGTGGCTGTGATTGGTGAACAGATGGAGGCTTCCGATGTTATTAAAATAAACAATACAGTAATCTCTACCGAAGGGAAAGATTTGGTGTACCTAGCCTACAATAAACCAGTTGGCGTGATCTGCACTTCAGATCCCAAGGCGCACAATAATATTATTGATGCCGTAAACCACAAAGACAGAATCGTGCATATCGGTAGACTCGATGTGGCGTCTTCTGGGCTCATTCTTCTTACCAACGATAACGATATCGTGAATAAGATTCTTCGCTCGGAAAATGGTCACGAAAAGGAGTATGTCGTAACCGTGAATAAACCAATTAACCGAAAATACTTAGATAAACTACGAGAAGGTGTTATTTTAGATGGTATAAAAACCAAACCCGCTAGAGTTAAAAAGGTTTCAGATACTCGCTATAAAATCATTATTACCGAAGGCAGAAACCGTCAGATCCGCCGAATGGCCGAAGCTTTTAGCTACAAAGTTACCAAGCTAAAGCGCGTTCGTATTATGAACATTGAACTGCGTGAACTTGGCGAGGGTAACACCCGCGAACTTAGCAAGCGTGAGCGCCGAGAATTACTTGCAATGCTTGGCTAGTAAAAATCCCCAAAGTAATATTTGGGGATTTTTGTTATACTGGGCTTGTATGATTTTACAGATTCTTTTTGTTTTATTCGTTATAATTTTTAGCTCCGCCGCATACGCTGGTTTTTCAGCTGCCCCCTGGCTCCCTACTAGAAAAAAGGAAATCTCAACTCTACTAAATAGCATCCAAATAAAAAACAACGAGATTGTTTATGATCTTGGTTGTGGAACCGGCAGTATACTTTTCGCACTGGCAAACAAGTATCCAAATGCACAACTAATTGGCTACGAAATTTCGATTCTCCCCTTTCTCATTGCACTCTCACGTAAAGTTGTTGGTGGAAAAAAATACACCAATGTTTCCATTCGCTTCAAAAATTTATTCAAACAAAATTTGCGCGATGCGGATGTTATTATAATTTTTTTATTAAATTCTGCTTATAAAAAACTTATTAACAAATTACAGTCTGAGGTTAAAATAGACTGTACAATTATCGTAGAAGCCTGGCCTTTACCAAACCTCAAGGCAACTAAAATCGAAAAAACTGAAAATGCTCTCTCTTTGTATTTTTACCAAGGTTCAGAATTCAAAAATCTGGTATAATCGAGTCATAAATCCAAGGTGCACCAATAAACTATGAATAATAAATTCGATATCGTTACAATAGGTGATATTAAGCTTGATACCTTTATAAATATGCCAAACGCCTCATTAACTGGGGACGTTGAAGCTGGTGATTTTAAACTGTGCGTTGATTACGGCAAAAAAAATCAGGCTAAAAGTGTTGAGTTACAGATAGCCGGGAGTGCACCGAACGTGGCTATTGGCGTAGCAAAAATGAAAAAATCAGCTGCAATTTTGAGCGAAATGGGTCAAGATTTTATTTATAATGCCGCACTTGAATATCTTGAAAAACATAAAGTTAGCACAGAATATGTAAAAGCCATCAAAGGTACTGGTAGTAGTTTCGCTGCGATTTTGAACTACAAAGGCGAGTCCACACAAATCGTTGCTCACTCAGATCACGAATACAACTTACCAAAAAAGCACCCAGACACTAAGTGGGTCCACGTGTCAGAACTTGGTAAAGGCTACCAAAATATTTTTAAAAACATGCTCAGCTGTTGTGCAAAAAACGGTGTTAAAATTAGCTTAAATCCAGGTGCAGTCCAAATTCAAGAACGAAAAAAAGAACTCTTTGATCTTTTAAAAAAAACAACGGTTCTATTTTTAAACAAAGTTGAAGCTGAACATATTTTGCAACTCAAGGAAGAAGAAACCATGCATTATATTATGGGTCAACTGAAAAAACTTGGTCCTGATTACGTTGTGGTAACAGATGGACGAAACGGTGCTTACGCTTTCGATGGTGAGCAACTTGATTACGCGCCGATGTTCCCTGGTAAGCGTGTCGAGGCAACTGGAGCTGGTGATGCATTCACTTCTGGATTTTTAGGCGCGCTGATGCACGGTAAAACGCACGCCGAAGCCCTCACCTGGGGTGCCGTAAATGCAGCTTCGGTAGTCTTCTATGTTGGACCAACTAAAGGCTTACTTTCGCACTCTGAAATTAATCGTAGGCTCAAAGAAAAACCCAAGTATAAAACTAAGGAATTATAAAATATACTACGCTGCGCTTGTTCTGTAAAACAGGCATAATTTATATATATACAGCTAATTTACTGTTCACATTATCGTGAATATGGTTGTAAATAACTGAAGTATTTTACGTGTACCTACAGGTTCTCAATACCCTCACCCAGATCGCATATTCTAGCCAATTCGTTGTTTATATGACTTGGTCTCAAACTTTTAGTGCAACTAAATTATTAAATATTTCATCTGGTTTGTAATATTCAAGAACTGCTCTTGGGCGGTCG